>JBAZOW010000077.1:0-12944 GCA_041648495.1 Patulibacter sp. | reverse complement strand
GCCGGCCGGCGCGGCGGGGTCGGGGGCTCCGCGGCGGTCGGGACGGGTGCGGGTTCGGCGGCGGCTTCGGGCCGGGCCGGCTGCTGACCATCCATCGGCTGCGGGGAATCCGGTTGCGCGGAAACCAGGACTTGACGCTCCAGGCGGCGGGATAGACGCACAAACGGCCGAAGGGCGGTGAGCGCCATGGGATGGCGATATTGACGTTCGGCAGGCAAGGTCTACTCCGGGCACACGCGGTTGAGCCCAATCAGCCGTTGAATATACGGCTTCTGTCGGCGGCACGCGGAAGCATGCCGGCCGCGTGGGGCCGGTACCTACCGGGCAGTACGGCGCGTGTTGGGGCCGGCTCGCGGCGCCGAGGCCCGCGTCTCGTGGCTCAGGGGCCGGATGCCGAGCCGTTTCGGCGCTGCAATACCGGGCCGTGCCGGTTGCCGCAGAACCGCAGGACGTAGGCCTCGCGGGTGTAGGAGTACCTCAGGAACGGGCGGAGGGCGAGGAGGGTGATTGGGTGGGTGGGGCGCCGCGGGCGTGGCGTGGTGCGCATGGGGTCGGGTCCAGGCTCTCAGCGGCGTCGGAACGCACGGTCTCGGGCTTGTGACACCGGGGGATCAGGTGTGTCCCCCCAGATAGTACCTGACAAACGCCACCTATAACTCTGGCGTTTGGTATGCGTACGCCGTTTTTCGTCCGGTGGGTGGTATCAGCGCCGACGGGGCCAGCGCGAGCGCCGCGGGGGCGTCGGAGCGAACGCGGGGCGGGGCGGCAGCGGACGGTTCTCGAGGATCGCGCCCGGGACCTCCGTCGTCAGCCACGCGGCGAGCGGGTCGTACCCGGAGTCGAGGATCGCCGGCCGCAGGCCCGGGCGTCGGTAGGAGGCGTCGTGGGCGTCCGACGCGACGACGTGGATCAGGCCCTCGTCGACGAACCGCCGGGCGAGGGTCTGGACCGTCCGGCCGAACGTCCCGGTCAAGGCCCCGGCTGTCACCTGGGCGCGGCAGCCGGAGCGCACCAGTCGATCGAGCAGGTCGGGGTCGCTGTGGAACGCGGCGCAGCGCTCCGGGTGAGCGAGCAGGATCCGGCTGCCGCGCGCCTGCACCATGCCGATCATCCCTTCGATTCCGGGCGAGTCGACCGCGATCGGCGGCTCGAGCAGCAGCCACGGGCTGCCGCCCAGCCGCAGCTCCGCCAGCTGCTCGCCGGAGAGGTCGACCGCGCGGGTCAGGGCGACCTCGGCGCCGGGGAGCACCCGGAGCGGGATCCCGGCGGCGTCGATGGCGGCCTGCAGTGCCGCCGTGGCGGGGCCGATGCTGCCCGCCGAGTTGGCGTAGTTCCAGCTGACGTGTGGGGTGGCGACGACCGTGGTGACGCCGACCTCGACCTGCTCGCGGGCCATCGCGAGGCTGGCTTCCACGTGGTCGGGTCCGTCGTCGATCCCCGGCAGGATGTGGCAGTGCAGGTCGATCACGGCGTGACCGCATGATGACGCAGGGGCCCGGGGGAGCGAGGCGTCGGGGTGCGGGGCGGGCCGGAACGGCACGGGGGCTCGGTATCCGCTCGGGGTGCTGTCAATCGTCGAGCTCGGTCACCACGGGCGCCTGGTGACGGCGGCCGTCGTGACGGATCCGACGCGGCGTCCGCTCACGCTGTTGGAGCATTCGCAGGTGGCGCTCCGAGCGCCGTCGGGCGGAGGCGACCGATCCGGCGTCGGTGCGGGTGACGACAGTGGTCGCGGCCCAGCGCGTGCTGCTCTTGCCGAGGGGGACGATCACGATCGCCACGTCGTCCCCGAGCATCAGGTAGCGCGAGTCGTGGAACTCCTCGTCGATCACGAGCAGCCACTCCGGTGCCGAGGTGCGCACCTCGGCGACCCGCGCGCATCGCACGAGGTCGGCTTCCGCTTCATGCCGGGGCAGGTGATCGTTGCCGCGGACCCGAGATGCCCAGCGGTTCGCCGCGTGGGTCGTGACCACGAGCTTGGAGCCCTGCAGGTAGTCGTTGTCGGCACCCGCCATGTACGGAGTCTACGTCGGATCGTCTGCCTTTGGGGAAATCTGCCCGAATTTCTTCGAATGGGTCGCTCTGGGCATCGGCTGCAACGCGCGGCGTCCTTCGTCGACCGTAAGAGGCGGTTCCCCGTCGGCGTCGCACATCGGTCCAGTGCGGCGCGTGGCCGAACCCAGGGTAATAGTGTGCTGTCCCGATGGCCTGGATCCCCCTCCTGCTGGCCAGCTGGATCGTCTTCGACGTGGTGCTTGTTGCGATCGTGCTGGGAATTGCGCACCGTAGGCGGTTGCGCGAGCGGCGCACCTTGCGAGCCGCACCCGAGCTGCTCCTGCCCCGAGCGGGCATTTCCTGGCTGGCCGGGGTTTCGGCGGCCGGGCCTCGCGCCTCGCAGCGGTAGGCGTTCTCCCACCACCGACGCGGAGTGGTGTGCGGCGGTGGGCCGTGAATTGCAGTTCGGTATTTCTGCTTCGGCTTCGCGTATGTTTGGCGAGAGCCTTCCCCCAGCTCGAAATGATGTTCGACGCTCGTGGGGGTATTTGTGCAGGCAGTGATTCTCGTCGGTGGCAAGGGCACGCGTCTACGGCCATTGACCACCAACCGGCCGAAGCCGAACGTTCCGATCGTCGATCGGCCGTTCCTCGCGTACGCCTTGGAGTGGGTCGCGTCCCACGGCCTGACCGACGTCGTGCTCTGCTGCGGCTTCAAGTCCGAGGCGATGGTCGAGGCGTTCGGGGACGGGTCCCGTTACGGCGTCTCGATCACGTGGGTCTTCGAGCCGGAGCCGCGGGGCACGGCCGGAGGCCTGAAGATGGCCGAGGAGCATCTCGGCGACCGGTTCCTGTTGCTCAACGGGGACGTGCTGACCGACATGGACCTGACCGCGCAGATCGACGCCCACACGCGGTCGGGGGCGACGGCGACGCTGGCCCTGGTGCCGGTCGAGGATCCGTCGGCCTACGGACTGGTGCGGCTGAACGGCGACGACACCGTTGCCGGGTTCCTGGAGAAGCCGAAGCCGGAGGAGATCGACACCGATCTGATCTCGGCCGGGGCCTACGTCCTGGAGCGGAGCGTGCTCGACATGATCCCCGCGGGCCGCGAGGTCTCGATCGAGCGTGAGGTCTGGCCGCGGCTCGTCGGCGAGGGGCTGCACGGCTTCGTCCATCCGGACGCGTACTGGATGGACATCGGCACGCCGGAGCGGTACATCCAGGCGGTCAGCGACGTGCTCAGCGGTGCTGTCGAGACCAAGGTTCTGGAGCGGCTGCGGAACGGCCCGGTGTCGCCGTCGGCCCTGGTCGACCCGGCGGCGTCGGTGGCGCCCGACGCGCTCGTCGAGGACGGGGCGCAGGTCGCCGCGGGGGCCATGATCGGCAGCGGCTCGGTCGTTGGCGCCGGTGCCGTGGTGGGCGCGAACGTGGTGCTCGAGCGAACGGTGCTGCTCCCGGGCACGATCGTGGAGTCCGGCGCGCGGCTGCGCAATTTCGTGGCCGGCGAGCGCGCCCGCATCAAGGCCAATGCGGCCGTCGACGGTCCGCTGCTGGTGGCCGACGACGACACGTTCGCGGCGGCCGACGGGCAGTTGGTGGCGCGCTGATCTCAGCGGGGTCCGGGGCGGCGACGAAGGTCGTCAGTCGCCTCGGCGTGGCCGGTCGTCGTCCAGCCGATCGAGCATCTTGAGCACTGCGGCGGTGTTGGCGCGGAGTTGAGCACGTTGGTCGAGCATCTCCGTGCGGAAGGCCTCGGTGTTCGCGTTGAGTGACGCGATCGTGGCGTCGCTGTCGCGGTGCATCCGCAGGGTCATCTCGCGGATGAACTCGCGGGTGTCCTCGTACATCGCCGCGTGCCGCTCATGCATCTCCGCATGACGTTCCGCCGCTTCTCGCGAGAGGCGAAGCTCCTCGTCGATCCGGCTCATGTGACGGTCGAAGCGTTCGATGAGTGCAGCGTACGACATGAGAGGTATTGTCGCAATCGGGTTCGTGGCGGATCAACCCGAGGGCGGTGTCGAATCGGCGACGCTGGCGTGTCGTGATCGAACTGGCGGGCGAGGGCCTCGGTGTACGCGTGGCCGCCGGCCGATGGGGCGGCTACGACCGCTCGCGCAGGCGGTAGCGGCCGTGCTTGTCCCGGACGCAGCGGAAGCCGTGGCGCCGGTAGTCGGACTGGTGCCGGGGGGAGCAGAACTGCGGTCGACTCATGCACTTCCGCTCGCCGTCGATCGTGACGATCCTGCAGGCGGCCTCCGCGCGGGGTGGTCCCGCTGCGTGGCCGGCAGGGAGCACCGCGTGCCCGACCAGCGCACCGGCCCCGACGGCCAGTGTCAGGGCGATGCGAGGAAGCGTCCTGAGCATCTAGCGCAGGCGGTAGCGGCCCTTGCCGTCCGAGGCGCACTTGAAGCCGGCCCGGCGGTAGTCGGACTGGTACCGGATGGCACAGAACTGCCCGGGTCCGAGGCACTTGCGCTTGCCGCCGACGCTGGCGTTCTTGCACGCGGCATCGGCGGCGGGAGCGCCGATGGGGCCCGCGGTCGGGATCGCGGCGTTGGCGGATAGCGCGGTGGCGGCGATGGCCAGGGCTAGGCCGGTGCGACGGAAGAGGGACGTCTTCATGGGTCTCCTTGTGCTTGCGAAACTGCGGAGCTTCGGATCGAAGCTGCGTAGATCGTACGCATAATTCCACCTCGTGTGTCTCTATCCCATCCGGCGTCGAGAGTGGTCTACGGGCACCGAGGGGCAGTGGACCCCGAGCGCGTGCCGGCGCGTTCACGGACCGGACGGATTCGAGACCCGTAAACCGGCGTCAGTGAACGAGACTCATGCGTCAGCGACGGTTGGGTAAGGGCGTCACCTGCATAACGTGAAGTCCAGACATTCGTCTGTGACCTTCGTGTGCTTTGCTACCAGCGCGGCCGCAAGTCGCGGAATCGGCTTTATGACTATTCGACCAGCGCTCCTCCCGTTCGCCTCCGTTTCGAGCCGGATCGCGCCCGCCCCGATCGAGGAATGCTGATGTCGACCTGTTTGGTGACCGGTGGGGCGGGCTTCTTGGGCTCGCACCTGTGCGACGCGCTCCTGGAGCGCGGGCACCGCGTGATCTGCGTAGACAACCTCGAAACCGGATCGCTCCGCAACATCGAGCACATCCGCGGCGACCAGTTCCGGTTCCTCCAACTGGACATCGTCGACCCGTTCTTCGTCGACGAACCCGTCGACGTCGTCTACCACGCCGCCTCCCCGGCCTCACCGATCGACTACCTGCGGCTGCCGCTGCACACGCTGAAGGTCGGCTCGCACGGCACCCACCACGCACTGGGATTGGCGAAAGCGCACCGTGCGCGGTTCCTGCTGTTCTCCACCAGCGAGGTCTACGGCGATCCGAAGGTCCACCCGCAGGTCGAGTCCTACTGGGGCCACGTCAACCCGATCGGTCCGCGCGGCGTCTACGACGAAGCCAAACGCTACGCCGAAGCGCTCACGATGGCCTACCACCGCCAACAAGGCGTGGACACCGCGATCGTCAGGATCTTCAACACCTACGGCGCCCGGATGCGTCCGCACGACGGTCGGGCGGTCCCGACGTTCCTGCGTCAGGCGCTGGAGCACCGGCCGATCACGATCTTCGGCGACGGCACCCAGACCCGATCGTTCTGTTACGTCGACGACCTGATCAACGGCCTCATCAGGCTCGCCGAATCCGGCGCGCACGAACCGATCAACATCGGCAACCCCCAAGAGTTCACCCTGTTGGAACTGGCGCAGACGGTGATCGACGTGACCGGATCCAACAGCGAGATCGTCCACCAACCGCTGCCCGCCGACGACCCCCAACAACGCCGCCCCGACATCTCCCTCGCCAAGATGGCACTGGACTGGGAACCGACGGTCGAGCTCCGCGACGGTCTCCGCCGGACGATCGAGGCCGCCGGACGCAACGGCCTGCTCGGCTACCCCGTCTGAGGCCACCGATCATGCGGATCCAGCTCTGGTCGTACAACTACTCTCCGGAACCCCAGGGAATCGCGCCCCTCAGCGCGATGCTGGCGGAGAGCCTGACGGCTCGGGGCCACGACGTCCTGGTGGTCGCGGCGCACCCGCACTACCCGGAGCCGGCATGGGGGGTTCGGGTACGGCCGTACCGCGAGACCCGCAACGGCATCGCGGTGTTGCGCCTGCCGCTGTGGCCGGGACGCTCGTCCGGCGTGGCGCGGGTGCGTCAGGAGCTGACGTTCACGGCGTCGCAGTCGTTGGTCGCACCCCTGCTGCCCGACGCTGACGTGATGATCGCGGTCACGCCGTCGTTCCCGGCGCTGGCTCCCGCGATGGCCTTCTCGCGCGCCCGCGGGATTCCGTGGGTGATGTGGCTGCAGGACATCGTCACCGACGGTGCGGCGACCACGGGGCAGCTTTCGGAGGGGTCGGCCCTCAAGCTCGCTCGCCGGTTCGAGCGTGCCGCCTACGCGTCCGCGAGCAAGATCGTCGTGATCTCCGACGAGTTCCGGCGCAACCTCGAGCGCAAGGGCGTGCCGTCCGAGAAGATCGTGCGGATCTTCAACCCGTCGAGCCGCCAGGCGGCGACGCCCAACGACGTCCGTGCGAACGCCACGGCACCGCAGCCGAGCGTGCTGGTGATGGGCAACATCGGTCACAGCCAGGGGCTCGACAAGATCGTCGATGCCTGGCAGGGCAACGACGAGCTGACCGCGCTCGGCGCCCGCCTGGTGATCGCGGGCGGGGGCGTGGCGGCCGAGGACGTACGCAGCCGCATCCGGTCGCCCAACGTCGAGATGACCGGGGTGCTGTACGACGACGAGCTGACTCCGGTGCTGGAGAACGCCGCGATCGGTCTGGTCAGCCAGCGCGCCGACGTCGCGGAGTTCAACCTGCCGTCGAAGCTCATGAACTACATGGCCTACGGCCTGCCCGTGATCGCCTCGGTCCGGCCGGAGTCCGAGACGGCGAAGATCGTCGAGGAGTCCGGAGGCGGGTGGGTGACCGACGCGGCCACGCCGGAGGCGTTCGCCAGCAAGGTTGCCGAAGCCCTGCGCGACACCACGGAGCTCTCGCGGGCCGGGCACGCGGGGTACGAGTTCGCGCAGGCGCAGTTCCTACCGCAGGCTGTGGCCGAGCGCATCGAGACGGTGCTCCACGCCGCGGCCTTCCGGTCGGGTCGTCACCATGAGGTTCAAGGTTCCGTATCGACCGAGAGTCAAAGATGATGGATCGAGCGAAGAACCCGCGCGAGCGGGCACGGGCGCGGGTGACGGCGGCGCGGCAGAAGCTCGCTCGGCGCCTGGATCCGGTCGGTCACGAGCTGCTGTATCAAGCCAGCTACCTCGATCTCGCGCGGAGGACGTCCTGGTTGCAAGACGTTCCGCTTTCGTCCCCCGGGGGCGGGACCGCGAGTTTCTCGCAGCTCTACCTGCTGCTGCGGATCCTGAACGAGGGAGCGGGCATCTCGCGCGTCCTGGAGTTGGGCGTCGGGATCTCGACATCGATCATCACCCAGTGGGTCGAGGCGCACGACGGTACGTCGGTCCACGTGGACGACGACGCCGGATGGCTCGAGGCGACCGTCCCGGCGGGAGACCGCGTCTCGGCACTGCACGCTCCGCTGGGGTCTCGGACGATCGGTGATCGCCAGATCGAGTGGTACGACGTCGCGATGCCCGAGGGCGGATTCGATCTGCTGCTGGTCGACGGACCCCAGGCCTGGAACGCCGCGAACCGGTTCAACCGGCTCGGCGTTCTCGACTGGACGCCCGATGTGCTCGCCGAGGAGTTCGTCGTGGTGATCGACGACTCCGCCCGGCCCGGGGAGCATCGGTTGGCCGGGGAGATGGAACGCGTGATTCGGGCCAGCGGCCGGTCGGTGCACCGGCGCGACGTCGTAGGCGCCAACAGCCAGACGCTTCTCGTCAGCGACGCGTATCGGTTTGCCGCGTACCTCTGACCTCCGTCGTCGCTGGGTGGTCGACGCCCTCCGCGGCGGCGGCGTCTTGCTGCTCGCCGCCGTCCTGATCGTGGCGGGCGTCCTGTGCGGGCGAAACCCCCCGTCGTTGGAAGCCATGCTGGTCGGGGCGACCTCGATCGTCCTGATCGCGCCGTTCCTCGTCCGCAAGGCGCGCAACGTCAGCACCGACCTGTTCGACCCGTTGCTCGTGTTCGCCGTCGCCTACGGCGTCATGTTCGTCCTGCGGCCCGCATACATGTTGGTCGTCGGGACCGACTACTACGCGCTCGCGGGCGTGAGCATCGACATCCGCGCGACCTTCGTCGAGATGCAGGTCCTCGGGCTGCTCGGCGCCATGGCGTTCGTCACGGGCTACGAGATGCGCATCGGTACCGGACGTGTCACCCGCTGGCGCGCCCCGGTCGAGCCGCGGTCCGAATCGGTCGCCACCGCCGCGACGGTGGTGGCGATCATCGGGGCGGTTGCCGCGCTCGGCTTCCTCGTCAGCATCGGCGGTCCGCAGGCGCTCTTCGGAGGCCGGAGCGAAGCGTACTTCGAGGCCCTGCGCGGAGCATCGAAGTACCTCTATCTGGCCCCGACCGTCCTGATCGGTGCCGCTCTGCTGTACCTCGTGGCGTGGTCGATCGAACGACGTCCGCTGTACATGGCCGGGGTGGTGGCCTGCATCGCTCTGTTGTTGCTCGTGCGCGCACCGGTCGGCAGCAGGCTCGCTTTGTTTCCGCTCGTGGCTGCTCCGGCGATCTTCTGGTACGGAATTCACGGAAAGCGGCCACGCACGATCTCGGTCGTCGCCCTGTTGCTCGTTGCCGTCGTCGCGTCGAACCTCATCCTGAACACGAGGAACGAATCGGCGCGACAGGAGGGCGGGGTCGCCCAGGCGGTGCGCGCCATCAGCGACGATCCCCTGCGGGTCTTCTCACCGCTGACCGAGGGGCAGGACGCGGCGATCGCCCCGGCCCTCGCCGCGGCTCTGACGATCGTGCCGTCGGACATTCCCCATACGTACGGGGCGGCGACGGTGGGCGACCTGTTCAGCCGCGCCGTTCCCCGCGCGCTCTGGCCGGACAAGCCTCAACCCCCGCGGGAGCGCGTGGTCGACGCCCTGTTCGGCAAGGCGTACGCCCAGGGGACGGCAAACCCCGAGTTCTCCGTGTTGTTTGCGTGGTACCTCGACTGGGGGTGGATCGGGATGGGCGCCATGTTCATCCTGGGGATGGGCGTGCGTCTGTTCGGCGAGTACAGCTTCGCGAATCGCCACAACCGACTCGTGGTGGCGATGTTCGCAGCCGCTTGGCCGATGTTCGTAGCGAGCCTTCGCGACACCCCGGTCGACTCGCTCGTGCGGGCGGCGTTCGTGGTTGGACCGCTGATCTTGGTCGCACTGCTATACCTACCGGCTCGGGCGTCCAGCAGCTCGTTCCGGCGTCAGCCTCGTGCTGGCGTTCCCTCCTCCGCCGCTGAACGATGGGCGATCGACCGATGACGAACAATCAGCAGTCACCGATGGCGAGAACGAGCCCAGACGGTGCGCGAAGCTCGATCTTGGTAGTCCTGCGGCGTCACTGGACGGTTGTCGCAGTGTGCGTGCTGGTCGTGACCGCCGTCTCACTGGTGTACGCGCTTACCCAGCCCAAGACGTACACGGCATCGGCGTCGTTGCTGTTCCGCGATCCCCAACTGGATCAGAAGCTCTTCGGATCGTCGTTCGTGTCCGCTAACACCGATGCCGGTCGCGAAGCGGCGACGAACCTGCGCCTCGCTTCGCTCGAAGTGGTGGCCGGGCGGGTGGCAGCACGGATGCGGCCGGGCACCACCGCCACCGACGTCCAGGACGTCACCGCCGTGGCCGCAGCCGGGCAATCCGACGTCGCGTCGATCACCGCGGAGGATCACGACCCCGGTCGGGCGGCTCGCATCGCGAACCTGCTGGCCGAGGAGTTCGTCGCGTTCCGCAAGCAGGCGGACCAATCCAAGGTGCGGGAGACCCAGGCCCTCGTACGCCGTGAGCTCGATCGCATGTCGCCGACCGAACGGGCGAGCTCGCGGGGCCGTTCGCTCCAGGCTCGCGCCCAGCAGCTGCAGATCCTCGCGTCGCTCCAGACCGGGAACGTCGAGATCGCGGAGCGGGCATCGGTGCCCACCGAGGCGTCGTCGCCGCGTCCCGTGCGCAGTGGCCTGACGGGCATCGTCATCGGGCTCCTGATCGGGCTCGTCGCCGCATACGGCCGAGAGAAGCTCGACCGGCGGTTGCGAGATCAGGACGAGCTGGCCGCGATCTTCGGGCGACCGCTCCTCGCCTCCGTCCGCAAGAGCCGGAGCCTGAGTGAGCCGGGGGCCAGCGACGCCCGCCGGCCGGAGACCGAGCCGTTTCGGATGCTCCGTGCGAGCCTGCGGTACTTCGAGATGGACAAGGAGCTCCGGTGCCTGGTGATCGCCTCGGCTCAGGCCGGGGACGGGAAGAGCCTGATCGCATGGCATCTCGCCGTGGCGAGCGCGCAGGCCGGGAAGCGGACGCTGATCATCGAGGCGGACATGCGTCGTCCCGGGATCGCGCGTCGCCTGCCGGACGTGCTCCCGGGCCCGGGACTGACCGACGTGCTCACCAGGTCAGCGAACCTCGACGATGCGGTCCACACCGTGCCGGTGCTCGACGAGGCTCGGCCGGGCGAGACCCGCTCGCTCGACGTGCTGCTCGCCGGACCCCTTCCCCCGGACCCCGTGGACCTGATCGATTCGGAAGCGATGCGCGGCTTGCTGGCGGAAGCCCGCGCCGGCTACGACCTCGTCATCGTGGACACGCCGCCGTCGACGATCGTCGCCGACGCGATCCCGCTCTTCGCGGAGGCCGATGGGGTGATCGTCGTCGGGTGGGTGAAGAAGACCCTACGGCGCGCGGTCTTCACGCTGCAGAACCAGCTGGCGACGCTCGACGCGCCGGTGCTCGGCGTCGTGGCGAACGCGGTCTCCGCTAGCGGCGGCCAGTACTACGACGCGGCCAAGTACTACGACGCGGACCGGGTGGCCAACGATGCTCAACTTCCTGTTGCCCCGTAGCGTCCGCGGAGACGATTTCGGCCAGCGCGACCAGTCGAGGCCCAGGTCGAATGCTCGCTAGGTCGCTCGTGCAGGTGGCGCTGTTCGTCCTTCCGTGGAAGCTGCGTCGTCTGCTGCTCAACCGGATACCGGGGTACTCGATCGACCCGACCGCGAGAATCGGATTCTCGATCGTCGTCCCCTATCGTACGCTCCGTCTCGGGCCGGGGGCGAAGATCGGGCATCTGAATCTGATGCGCGGGATGGACGCCGTACGGCTTGGTGAGAACGCCGTCATCGCTCATCTCAATTGGATCTACGCGATACCGATGCACTTTCGCCATCTCTCGCACGAGAAGGAGAGGCGAGCAGAGCTGGTGCTCGAGGACGGGGCAGGCGTGACGCGTCGGCATCTGATCGATTGCTCGAACACGGTCAGCTTGGGGCGAAACGCGCTGATCGCGGGATACGGCACCCAGGTGCTGACGCACGCGATCGACTTGGGCGAAGGCAAGCAAGGTAGCCGCCCTGTCTTGATCGGCGAAAGCTCGATGGTAGGCACGAGAGCGGTGATCCTCGGGGGATCGGTCCTGCCTGGGTTCTCGGCGTTGGGCGCCGGTTCGGTATTGAGGTCGGTGTACGAGCGACAGCACCGCATCTACTCCGGCGTGCCCGCCACCGATGTCGCACCGGTGGACCCGTCGTCGGAGTTCTTCCGTCGTAGCAGCGCGTACGTCGACTGAGTTTCTGCAGCAGACCCGACCGTCCGGGAACGTCAGCGACCCGAGACCAGGCTCGCGTACAGCGCCGAGATGTCGCGTCGATACGCCTGGAACGAGAATTCATCCCGAGCTGCGCCGCTTGCCCTCTCACCGAGCGGCTTGCGGACGCCGTCATCCGTGAGCCGCTCGATAGCCGCCGCGAGAGTATCTGCGTCGGGAGTCTCGATCACTACCCCGGCTTTATGGCGTTCCACGATCTCCGCTACCCCGGTGCTTCGCGTTACGACGACGGGCACTCCCGCGCTCATCGCCTCGGCTGCAACCATGCCGAAGCACTCGTAGGTCGATGGCATCGCGAGCAAGTCGATACGTGCGAAGAACGAGTCGCGTTGCGCGGACGCCACGAAGCCGAGGAACGTGACGCGGTCAGCCAGACCCTCGGAGGCGACCAAGGACTGAAGTCGGCGCAGTTCGCTTCGGGGCTGATCACCACCGACCAGGAGCGTCGTCGGGGAGTCCGTCTTGGCCAAGGCGTCGAGCAGAACGTCCAGTCTCTTCTTCGGGTGCAGTCGTCCGAGGAAACCAACGACGGTTCCGCCGCCCCTCGTCGCGCGAGACTGGTCGGGGGCGGCTGCGCGGGGCACGGGGTGGGGAACGACCACGGCCGCGTGCGATGCGAGGCGGCTGTCCCGACGCTCGAGCTCGGACGCCACGACAATGCGTCTGATGCCGCTGAGCAGGAGCCGCTTGACGACGCGCTTTTGCATGGTCCGCAACCTCGACCGCGAGAACTCGATGTCGAACTCGGTCAGCGATTCGTGCGGGGTCATTACGACGGGCGTACGGCTCACCGCGCCAACGAGCACACCGAAAAGCGTTCCGAGTGACCAGACGTAGTGCACGTGAATGATGTCGTGCTTCCAACCGTGCCGCACTATCCAGGCGAGAAATCTCGGGCTGAGACCCCAACGCGACGCTGGCCCCCACGAACTGAGGACACGTGGAAACGCGAGATGGGTGACTCCTGCCTCGGTCAACGCGCTGGGCGTAGCTTCTGAAGCACGTGGTTCGCATGTCGAGACGAGGGTCGTGCGGAGATCGGGCCCCTGTTCGGCAGCTGCAGCGTTCACGGCCGAGTAGGACGGGCCGCCGACCGCCGGCTCGATCGTGGTGATGATCCGAAGAACGTTGATCTTGCGATCCGACGCT
>JBAZOW010000076.1:0-12996 GCA_041648495.1 Patulibacter sp. | reverse complement strand
GCCCCGGACTGCTGCCGACCAACGAGGAAGCCGCGTCGGCGCTCCGTGATCCGTCGGCGCAGCAGTTCGTCGCCTCGCGCGGGGAGTCGCAGATCGTCGGCGGAGCCGACACCGTCCGACGCGGGATCGAGCAGCTGCTGGCCCGCACCAACGCCGACGAGCTGATGATCACCACGTCGACCTTCGACCAAGCGGACCGACGTCGCTCGTACGAGATCGTCGCCGACGTGATGGATCTGCGCCCGGCGGCCGCCGACGCCGCGCCGCAGACGGCCTGATCGCGGGAGGCGCGAGCCGGGCCGCCTTCGCGCGCGGGAGCCGGCAGGCCGTCAGGGTTGCAGCCGATCGATCCGCCAGCCGACCCCGTCACGCCGGTAGACGAAGCGATCGTGCGTCCGATCGGGCCGCCCCTGCCAGAGCTCGACCTCGTCAGGCTCGACCCGGTAGCCGCCCCAGAACGGCGGGGCCGGGACCTCCTGGTCGTGGAACCGCTCCTCGACCGCGGCGATCTGCGCCTCGAGCGCGTCGCGCCCGTCGATCGCCGCGCTCTGTCGTGACGCCCAGGCGCTGAGCTGGCTGCCCCGCGGGCGCTCGGCGAAGTACGCCGCGGTCTCCTCGCGCGTCACCGGCACGCACCGCCCGACCACCCGGACCTGGCGGTAGATCGGCGCCCAGTGGAGACAGAGCGCGGCGACGCCGGTCGCCGCGATCTCCTCGCCCTTGCGCGAGCGCTGGTTGGTGAAGAACGTCAGCCCCCGCTCGTCGATGCCCTTGAGCAGCACGATCCGCACCGACGGCCGCCCGTTGGCGTCGACGGTCGCGACCGACATCGCGTTGAGCTCGGTCTCGCCGCTGAGGACGTCGCGCGCCTCGGCGACCCACCGGCCGACCTGCACCAGCGGATCGGCGACGAGCAGCTCGCGCCGCAGGGGCGTGCCGTCGTAGGTCCGCCGCAGGTCCGAGAAGGGCATTCGCCCATCGTGCCAGGACGACCGATCCGGGACGGCTGCGCGGGCCTCCGCGGCCGCCACCGGGAGGCGGGCTCGACCTCAGGCGACGACGGCCGGCGTGCCGAACCGCACGCCGGTCAGCTCCTCGGAGACGTCGAACAGCCGCGCCGCGACCGCCATGTCCCGGCCGGCGCGTGTGGACTGCACCGTGCCGACCGCCCCGCGCGTCTGGGCCAGTCGGGTGGGGCCGACGAAGGAGCCCCCCGGGACCTCGGCGTCGGTCGCGCCGTACAGGGACGGCAGCGCACCGTAGGCGTCGGGGGTGCTGACCAGGACGTTGCCGAGCCGACCGCCGAGCGTGTTCAGGCGGGCCATCAGGCCGCCGCCCATCCCGGGACCGCTCGTCTGCAACGCGGTCGCGGAGTACCCCGGGTGCGCGGCCACGCTCCGCAGGGGGATCCCGGCGGCGTCGACGCGGACCTGGAGCTCACGGGCGAACAGCAGGTTGGCGAGCTTCGAGCGCCCGTACGCCTTCCACGGACCGTAGCTGCGCTGCCACTGCAGGTCGTCGAAGTCGATCGAGCCGATCCGGTGCATCGCGCTGCTGACGGTCACCACCCGCGGCGCGGGTGCCGCGCGGAGCGCCTCGAGCAGCAGGCCGGTGAGCGCGAAGTGCCCGAGGTGGTTGGTGCCGAACTGCAGCTCGAACCCGTCGGCGGTCAGGCGTTGCGGGGTCGCCATCACGCCGGCGTTGTTGATCAGGATGTCGAGCGGGCGGCCGCTCTCGCCGACCCGCGCGGCGAACGCCCGCACGGACGACAGGTCCGCCAGGTCGAGGGCCTCGACCTGGACCAGCGCGTCCGGTACCTCGCTGCGAATCGCGGCGACGGCCTGCTCGGCGCGCTCGGGGGAGCGGCACGCGAGCGTTACCTGCGCCCCCGCGCGCGCCAGCTCCTTGGCGGTCTGCAGGCCGAGCCCGCTGTTGGCTCCCGTGACGACCGCCCGCCGTCCGCGAAGGTCACCGATGTCTGCCGCGCTCCAGGCCATGTGGACACCCTACTCGGCGCCCGTGCGGCCCAGGGATCGCCTTCGGCCGTCAGCGACGGCTGCGTCCACCGATCGCGCCGAGCACGAGCAGCAGCAGGACCGCACCGAGCACCGCGATCGCCCACGTACCGAGGTCGAAGAACGACTCCAGCTCGCCGACGCCGGCCGCCGAGGCGATCGCGCCGCCGATCAGCGCGCCGAGCACGCCGACCGCCGTGGTCATCAGGCAGCCCATGCCCCGACCGCCCGGCACGATCGCGCGTGCCAGCAGGCCTGAGACGAAGCCAAGGACGATCCACGCGAGAATTCCCATGAGCCGAAAGGTACCGATTCGACGGGGTGGCATCGAAGCGCTCGGCGCGCTAATCTTCGCCGCCGCGCCGCCGTAGCTCAGCTGGTAGAGCACTTCACTCGTAATGAAGGGGTCAGCGGTTCGAGTCCGCTCGGCGGCTTGCGCGATCACGGGGGAATCGTCCACGGTGGACGGTTCCCCCGTTGCGTTCGGCGACCGCATGCGGGCGCTCGGCGACGATGCGATCCGGCCACGGCTCCGATTCCCCCACCCGTGTCGACCGGCTCTGGGCATACGGTGTGGAGCCAGTGCCATGCCCTGGCGCACATCCGTGAGCCCCACCGAACACGGACGCGGCTGAGAACCCCCGGAACGTCACCGTGACCCGCAGGCCGCGGACGGTGGAGTCCGGTGGATGTCTCCGGCGTACACCACGGATCGCCTCTATCGCGAGGCCCTCCCATCCGCAGACCGAAAGCCTCTAGATGCGAACGGTGGCTCTATTCGACGTATCCAGACGCACCGCTTGCGCATCCGCCTCAGACAACACTAGACTCAACCCGTGCGTATGGCGACTACGGGGCGGCAAGAAGAACTTCTCACGCAGATCACGGAGATGTTCCTAAAGGAGGGCTTCTACGACCTCACGTTGGACGACCTCACCCGACGTCTTCGCTGCTCCAAGACCACCCTCTACGTGCTCGGCGGCAACAAGGACCAACTGGTCACCGCGATCGTGATCCGGTTCTTCCGAGAAGCCACCGAATTCATCGAAGCCCGTACCGCCGAGGTCCAGGGTGGGCCGGTCGAGCGGATCTCGGCATACGTGAGTGCCGTGGGTGAGGCCCTGCACCGTGCGTCCCCCGCGTTCATGGACGACATCTCCCGCCACTACGTGGCCAGCGCGATCTACGAGCGCAACGCGGACTTCGTCTCCACCCGCGTCAGCGAGCTGATCGCCGAGGGCGTCGAGTCAGGGGACTTCCGGCCCGTCCACGCCGCCTTCGTCGCCGACCTGCTGGGGATGGCGATCGAGCGGATCCAGTCCGGCCACGTGCGCGAGACGACCGGACTCCAGGACGCCGAGGCGTTCGACGAGCTGTCGAAGCTGTTGCTGCACGCGATCACCCCGTAGCTCGCGGTCGCGCCCGCTGCAAGCCCGCCTGCACCCCGTCCGCGCGGCTGCCTAGCGTCCCGGCGATGTTGCGTGAGGCGTCATCGCACCGGTTCACCGCGCAGATCGCGCTGCGCGGCCGTCGTTACCTCCTCGTCGATGGCAAGGGCCACCCCGTGGCCGCGTGGGGCCGCCGACGCTTCCTGCGCCTGCAGCGGGCCCAGCAGCACGGTCCGGTCCCCCTGCTCGACGACGACCAGCGCACCTGGTGGTGGTTCGAGGACCGGATCTACCGGGAGGACGACGGCCTCGACGCGGCCGACGTGCTCGCGCTGGTCCGCGACCGCGAACGGCGACGTGAGCGCAAGCTCGAACGCGCGCACGCGGCCCTGACCGCGACCGAGGCGCTCACGCGGCTCGACGGGGTCGGGACCCGCGCGGCGCGGACCGCGATCCCCCGCGAGACCCGCCGCGCCGTCTGGGAGCGCGACGGCGGACGGTGCGTGGCGTGCGGGGCGACCTTCGACCTGCAGTACGACCACGTGATCCCGCTGGCGCTCGGGGGCGCCGACAGCGTCGAGAACCTGCAGATCCTCTGCGCGCCCTGCAACCAGGAGAAAGGCGCGGCGATCGCCTGAGTCGCCGGGCTCCGACGACCGCCCGCGCACCGCGGCCGCAGCCGGCCGCCACGCCCCTGCGCCCCGCGGATTCCGGGTCATGCCCAGGCGGCGGCCGAACGTGGGAGCATCGGACGATGGCGGCACCCAAGGAGCCCCTCGAGGCGATGCGCACCGACACCTGGCTCTGGGTCGCCCGGTTCGTCAAGACCCGTGCGCTCGCGGTCGACGCGGTCAACGGCGGCCGGGTCCAGGTCAACGGCGTGCGCGTCAAGCCGAGCAAGCCGGTCAAGCCCGGCGACCGGATCGAGATCACGATCGGCCAGGACCGGCACCGGGTGGACGTCACCGGGTTGGCGCGACGCCGCGGATCGGCGACCGACGCCGCGCTGCTCTACAGCGAGCGTCCCGAGGACCGCGAGGAACGCGAGCGGCTGGCCGAGCAGCGTCGGCTGGCGTTCCCCGGCGTCCCGGAGCGCGGAGGACGGCCGACCAAGCGCGACCGTCGGAAGATCGACGCCGCCCGCGGGCGCGAGCGGCAGTAGGCACGGCGCTGCACGGTGCCCCGTTCGGTCGGGCCGTGCAGCGTGCGACTCGGTATCCGGGTCGGGGACTGCGCGGCGCCCCGCGTGAGGGGACCGTGCAGCGTACGACCCGGTCGCCCGCTCCTACGCCGGCAGCGCCCGGTCGACGATCGCCCGCGCGTCGACGCCGGTCGGGAGCGTGCCGTAGGCGCGCCCTCCCCCGCCGCCGAGCCGCGCCGCGCAGAAGCCGTCGGCGACCGCGTCCGGTGCGTGCCGCAGCAGCAGGCTGGCCTGAAGCGCGACCGCGAGGTCCTCGACGATCCGCCGCGCCAGGTACTGGCCCGCGGCCAGCTGCTCCGGTCCGCCCGACAGCAGCGCGCCGGTCTGCTCGCGCACGAGCGTCATGTGCGCATCGAACCGCGGGTTCGCCCCCGCCGCCCGGTCGCACTCGGCGAGGAACGCCGGCAGCCCCTCGGGCTCGGTGACCATCGCCCGCAGGACGTCGAGCGCGGCGACGTTGCCCGAGCCCTCCCAGATCGACATCAGCGGGGCGTCGCGGTAGAGCAGCGGCAGCCCCGACTCCTCGACGAAGCCGTTGCCGCCCAGGCACTCCAGCGCCTCGTTGGCGTGCGGGGACGCCCGCTTGCAGACGTAGTACTTCATCACCGCGGTCGCGAACCGTCGGAAGACCGCGTCGCCGTCGTCGTACGCGCGCGCGATCCGCAGGGCCGCAGCGGTCGAGGCCTCGGACTCCAGGGCCAGGTCGGCCAGCACGTTGGTCATCGCCGGCTGGTCGACCAGCAACGCGCCGAACGCCGCGCGGTGGCGCGCGTGGTGGATCGCCTCGACGGTGCCGCGACGGATCGACGTGGTCGAGCCGACCAAACAGTCCAGCCGGGTGTGGTTGACCATCCGGATGATCGCCTTGACGCCCTTGCCCTCCTGCCCGACGAGCCGCCCGCGGATCCCCCGGAACTCGACCTCGGACGAGGGCAGCGAGCGGCTGCCGAGCTTGTCCTTGAGCCGCTGGAACTCCATCCCGGGACCGCGCTCGACGAGGAAGCACGAGACCCCCGCACCCTCGACCTGCGCGAGCACCAGGAAGATGTCGCACGGCGGGTACGAGCAGAACCACTTGTGGCCCCAGATCTCGTAGTCCCCGCCGCCGACCGGGGTCGCCGTCGTGATGTTGGCCCGCACATCCGAGCCGCCCTGGCGCTCGGTCATCGCCATCCCCGCGATCGCCCCGTGCTCGATCGACGGCGCCGTCAGCCGCGGCTCCCACTCGGCGGCCAGCTCGGGGCTGCCGTCGCGCAGCGCGGGGACGACCGCGTAGGTCATCGAGATCGGGCAGAGCACGCCGCCGTTGACGTTGCCCCACTGGGTCATCATCGCCGCGCGCACCACGTGGCCGCCCGTCTGGGACTCGCGCCACGGCAGGCCGGTCAGGCCGCGCTCGACGCCCTCGCGGAGCATCCAGTGCCACGACGGGTCGAGCTCCACGGTGTCGACGCGGTTCCCGTAGCGGTCGTGCGTGACCAGGCGCGGCTCGTGCTTCTCGGCGCGCTCGCCATGCTCGCGGGCCTCGACGGTCCCGGCCAGCGCGCCGATCTCGAGCAGCCGCTGCTCGCCCCACGATCCGCCCTCGCGGCGTAGCCCCTCGAGCAGCGCCAGGTCGTGCGCGGCGTAGTTCGTCGGCTGCAGCGGGGCGGCCTGGTTGAGGACCAGCCGTGTGGGGGCCGCACGAACGTCGGTCGGCGTCGCAGGAACCTCAGCGTGATCGGTCGGCGTGCTCATCGTGGACCTCGGTCGTAACGGCGTCGCGCCGTGAAACGAGACGGCAGGAACAGTGCCCACAGTCTGCCACCGGCGGTGGGGGTCCGTCCACCTCTTCAGCTGATGCGGAAAGAGGCTCTGGGGGAACACGAATCCGCATCAGCATGGGGACGGCCGACCATGGGCCCGACCATTCCGACTGGCGGTCGGAACGTCGATGCGCTGTGATGGTGGCATGAGCACGCCTTCGTCTGCCCCCGCCGGTTCCCCCGCAGGTCCCCTGGTGGCGGTCGTCACCGGAGCATCGAGCGGTCTCGGCGAGGCCACGGCCAAGCGCCTGGCCCGCGAGCCGGGCGCGCGGATCGTGTTGGTCGCCCGGCGCGAGGAGCGCCTGCAGGCACTCGCCGCCGAGCTCGCCGCGACCGCGACGGTGACCTGGGTGGCGGTCGATCTGACCGACGACGACGCGCCGGCTACCGTCCGCGACCACGTGCGGCGCGAGCACGGCGCTCCGACCCTGCTGGTCAACAACGCCGGGGCCGGCTACCGCGCCCGGTTCGGCAGCGAGGCGAACGGCGGCTGGGAGAACGTCCGCCGGACGATGGCGATCAACTTCGACGCGGTCGTCCGCCTGACCGAGGCGCTGCTGCCCGACCTACGGTCGGCGGCCCCCGCCGCGATCGTCAACGTCTCGAGCACCGCCGCCCGCGTCAGCCGCCCCGGGACCGGCGCGTACTCGGCGAGCAAGGCCGCGCTCGCGGCGTGGACCGACGCGCTGCGTGCCGAGGAGGCCCCCCACGGCGTCCACGTCGGCAACGTGCTGCCGGGCTTCGTGCCGACGGAGGGCTTCCCCCAGAGCGAGCTCGCGAGCAGCGCGATCGGCCGGCGCTTCCTGGGAACGACCGAGGACGTCGCCGAGGCCGTGGTCGACGCCGGTCTGAAGGGCAAGGCCGAGCGCTACACGCCGCGGATCTACGGCATCGCCGCCGGCGTACGGTTCGTCGCGCCGGGCCTGCTGCGCCGGATCATGGGCTCGGACAAGGCCAAGGTCATGACGACGTCGACGGTGTCGGACGACGCGGCGTAGACGACGAGTGCGCAGCGAGGTGCCCGGGTAGCCGTCCCGCGTGACCGATCCGGAGCCCGAGCCCGTCCACCGCGCGCCGATGCGCGCCCGCAACCGGGACGACGTTCCGGAAGGGGCCGGTGCCGAGCACGGCCTGCGCCACGGGCTGGTCGGGATCGGTGAGCGCCTGTCGGCCGTCCCGGACTCCGTCTCCGAGGCCGTGGCGGCCGCCGCCGACCAGGACGGCGAGAAGGCCGGCCGGATGGTTCGGCGGTTCGCCGAGCTGCCTTCCGGCACGTTGGTCTGGACGCGCGAAGGCGGCGGCGGATTCCGGCTGGGGCGGATCACCGGCCCGTGGCGCTACGACGTCTCGTCCGACGCCGTCACGGTCGGCATCCATCACGTCCACGACGCCCGCTGGCTCCCGCGGACGTTCACCGAGGACGAGGTCCCCGCCGCCGTCGCCGAGACCTTCCGCCGGGGCGGACGCAACTTCCAGCAGACCCACGACGAGGACGCGGAGCACCGGACCGCCGAACTGTGGGCCGCGCACGAGGACCTCGCTTGAGGGGCGGCTGAACGACGCGACGGCGCACTCGTTACGGGGTCCGCGGCGTGTGCGCAGGGAGGCCGCGTGGAGCGAACCGGTTGCGCACACCCCGGGCGGCGCGCTCCGAGTGCGCAGCCACGCGCCGCGGCCTCGTGCCCGCCCGCACGCCGCGGCACGGCGGCCGGAACGCCGGTCGCCTACCGTTGATCCATCGACGACGCGACCCCCAGCCCCGCGGAACCGGTCGAGCCGCCGACCACGCCGGCCGCCCAGATCCGGATCGAGACCCGCAGCCGGATGCCGGAGCTCGTGCTCGACGTGCCGCGATCCCTGAACGACGTCGTACGGACGATCCCGGGTCGGTACTTCGACTGGGGCAACCACGTCTGGCGAGCCCCGCTGAGCATCCAGGCCGCGATCATCGTCAAGCGGCTGCTGGAGCACCCCGACGCGCGGCTCTTCCCGGACGGCGACGTCGCCGTCTGGCTGCGCACGCTCGACCGCTGGCACGGCGAGGCGCGCGTGATCGAGCTGCCCGACGGTCCCCGGCTGGCCGTCGTCACCCTGCTCGGCGAGGCACCGGAGCGGCTGCGCGAGGCCACGAGCCGCCTCGACCCGGAGGCCGCCGAGCGGATCACGGGCAGCGCCGCGAGCGTGATCGACGTGCTGCCGTTCGACGCCCACGGCGTGGCGGTGCTCGACGCCACCGACGGCCTGGTCGTCGACACCAACGTGATGCTCGCCGCCGCCGAGCTGCGGATCGGCCGCCGCCCGGCCGCCGGCACGCTCCGCGCCGGACGCGACGACCAGAAGACGCTGCGGCTGGAGCTGTTGCCCGGCTGGAGCCGCAGCCTGCAGCGGGCGTTCGAGGCGCTGCCGGAAGCGACCTCGATCGACAGCGGATCGTCCCGCGGCTACCGCAGTGGCGACGCCTCGATCGACGCCGACACGGCGCTCGCGGTGCCCGCCGACCCGTCGCTGCTGGAGCCGATCGAGCGGCTGATCCGTGATCACCCGACGATCAACGTCACGACCGCGGCCCAGGACGCGCTGGCGACGATGCGGGTCGCCCACGCCGAGCGGATCGAGACGATCGAGCTGTCGCAGGCCGAGCGCGCCAGCCCGCTGCGGCGCACCGCGGCCGGCGAGCCGCTGACCCTCGGCGGCACGCTCGAGCCGTTCCAGCACGCCGGCGTCCGCTACCTGCTCAAGCGCCGCCGCAGCTTCCTCGCCGACGAGCAGGGACTCGGCAAGACCGTCCAGGCGCTGGTCGCGCTCGAGGTCGACGGGGCGTTCCCGGCGGTCGTCGTCTGCCCCGCCGGGATGAAGCTGACCTGGCAGCGGGAGGCGGCGAAGTGGCTGCCGCACCGCTCGGTCGCCGTGCTCCACGGTCGGGCGGCCGAGCAGTGGACGCCGCGGGCCGAGCGCGAGGCCGCCCTCGCCGCGGCCTCGGCGGCCGGCGCACCGGCCAAGAAGCCGAACCCGTGGGCCAAGCCGCTCGACGTCTCGGGCTTCGCCGAGCCGCACGAGGCCGAGATCGTGGTGCTCAACTACGAGATCGTCGAAGCGCACCTCGACGCGCTCGGCGGCCGGGCCCCGCGGGCGGTCGTCTTCGACGAGTCGCACTACTGCAAGCAACCGACGACGAAGCGGACCAAGGCCGCGATGAAGCTGTCCAAGCTGGTGCCCACCGACGGCCTGCGGTTCGCGTTGACGGGCACGCCGGTGCTCAACCAGCCGAAGGAGCTGACGGCTCAGCTGCGGCTGATCGACCGGCTGAAGGACTTCGGCTCCGGGGCCGAGCTGGCCCGGCGGTTCCAGGGGACGGACGCCCACGACCGGCTGCACTGGCACCTGCGGGCGAGCGGGTTCGCCCGCCGGCTGAAGCAGGACGTGCTGCCGCAGCTGCCGGCCAAGCGCCGGGTCGACGTCCCGCTTGCGCTCGACAACCCGGCCGAGTACCGATTGGCCGAGAAGGACGTGATCGCCTGGCTGAAGACCCAGCCGCTCGACCTGAGCGAGCTGGACGCCAAGGTCGCGGCCGCGCTGCGCGCCGAGCAGCTGGTGAAGATGAACCATCTGCGGCGGCTGGCGGCGCTGGGCAAGCTCGACGCGGCGATGCTCTGGATCCAGGACTTCCTGGCGTCCGGCGAGGCGCTGGTCGTCTTCGCCCAGCACCGCGAGGTCCAGAAGGCCGTGCTGCAGCGGTTCCCCGGGGCCCTCCACCTGCTCGGCGACGACTCGGCGACCCACCGCGACGACACGATCCGCCGGTTCCAGGCGGGCGCGCACCTGGACATCGAGAACCCCGCCGAGCGGTTGATCGTCTGCTCGATGCGGGCCGCGTCGCAGGGGATCACCCTGACCCGGGCCTCGAACGTCGTCTTCCTCGAGCTCGACTGGACCCCGGCGATGCACGCGCAGGCCGAGGACCGCTGTCACCGGATCGGCCAGCACGACGCCGTGACCGCCTGGTACCTGCTGGCGCCGAGGACGATCGACGACGAGATGTCCGCGGTGATCGAGCAGAAGCGCCTGGTGATCGACGCGGTCGTCGACGGCAACCGGGTGACCGCCGAGCCGGTCAGCCTGGCCGTGATCCGCGCCTTGCGCGCGCGGGACGCCGAGGGCGAGGTCGGGTCCGAAGCCCGTTGAACCGACGCGCGTCGGAGCATCGCGGGAGTGCCCGAGATCACGTTAGGGCACCCACCTATTAGGGGACCCTCTGGTACGATCGTGCTGTGCAGCGCGAGCAGCAGTCCCCGACCCAGGACAGCATCCCCGCCTGTGGCTTCCGCGCCCGTCGTTGGGCGCGGTTCGAGCGGGACCTCGAAGGCTGGCTGAGCACGCCCGAGGGCCGCTTCGCCCAGTGGCGCGCCGTTCACGCGATCGTCGCCGAGCGCCGCCCGACCGCCTGAGGACGCCGGCGCCCCGCGCCGCGCCCCATACCCCCGACGTACCCGCCGGCTCGTCGGCGACCTTCCGCGCGCCCGCTCCGCGTGCGCCCCGACGGCCTGTGTCTTCGCATGCCCAGCGGGCCTTCGGGGTACCGATCCCCTAGCCCGGGACGGCACCTTCCCGCCGGAAGCTTCGCCGACCTAGGGCGCCCTTATTTGAAGTTCCTAGTAATAACCGCTACGGTGCTGGGACAGTTCCAAGACCCCCGCAGGAGGATCACCATGACCGCCACCCACCATGCCAGCGCCGGAATCCTCTCCGACCAGAACGCCGCCAAGCGCGAGGAGATCGTCCAGCTCCTCACCACGGCCTACTGGATGGAGGTCGAGACCGTCACGAACTACCTCGCCCAGTCCGCCAACCTGGACGGCATCCGGGCCAAGGAGGTCGCCGCCGACCTGCGCGCCGACGTCGACGAGGAGCTCGGCCACGCCAAGCAGTTCGCCGACCGGATCAAGGAGCTCTACGGCACCGTTCCCGGCTCGGCCGACTTCCCGAGCGACGCCGACGCGGGCCTGCAGCCCAACGGCGACCCGACCGACGTGGAGTCGGTGATCAAGGGCGTGATCGACGCCGAGTCCGGTGCGATCTCGCACTACAGCCGGATCATCGAGGCCACCGACGGCGTCGACTGGGCCACGCAGGACATGGTGATCGCGATCCTCCGCGACGAAGAGGGCCACATGCGCACCTACGAGCGGTACCTCGCCGAGTACAAGTGATCCGCTGACGCGGCGGCCGAGCCGCTGCGTGTCGACTTCTCCGGCGTAGGCCGGGAGAAGTCGACACGACGCCAGACGACGACGGGCCGTCAGCAGCCCGTCGTCCCGGGGCGACCCCTTCTCGTCCTGCTCAGCGGGTTATGCCGGCCTCGCGCAGCCGCTTGAGCCGCCAGCCGAGCACCCGCGGGCGCTTCGCCCGCTGGGCCGTGTCCTCCTCGGGCACCAGCTGCTCGGCCAGGGTGATGTAGTCCGGGCCGATCGCCGCCAGCATCGCGTCGTCCAGGCAGCGGACCTGGTTGCGCTCCCAGGTCACGCCCTCGCGGAAGACCCGGTCGATCGCCGCCAGGTCGACGCTGCGGACCGCCTCGCGCAGGCGCTCGACCGTGGTCAGGCCGGCCTGCGTGGCGTGACGACGGATCCACTCCTCGCTACCCGCGCCCCGGCTGGGCGGGGCGTCGGGGAAGCTCTCGGCCAGGAACGACCGCAGCGCCCGGGCGGTCAGGCGGCTGCCCGCGGCCGCATCGTGGGCGTCGCCCCGCTCGCTCGGTCCGGACGCCGCCAGCGCGGCCTGCGCCCGCGCGGCCTCCTCGGCCCGCCCGCCGGTGCTCGCCGCGTCGTCGATCTCCTGCAGCAGCTCGTCGACCATCTCGATCAGCGCCGCCGCGCGATCGAACTTGCGCGAAACGCGAGAGCCCGCCGCGCCCTTGTAGCGCGAGGCGTGCTCGAGCTCGGCCCAGACGTGCTGCAGCTGGGTCCGCAGCTGGATCTCGACCCGCGGCACGCGGTAGTCCTTCGGCGGGTCCTGCGCCCGGAGCGCCGGTCCGGGATCGACCAGGACGTGGACGCTCTGGTAGCCGAACTGGCGCTGTGCGCCGTGCCGCTGACCCTTGTTCCGGACCTCGCTGACGATCAGCGCCTCGTCCTCGGCGAGCGCCTGCTCGACCGCCTCGACCTGGGCGGGCAGGAACGCGACCACCCGCAGCGCCAACTGGTCGGTGATCTCGTCGCAGGGGAACCGGTAGTTCGGACGCGTCGGGTCCTCGGGATCGGGCAGCCGGGCCTTGACCGCGAACGACGCCGGGTCCTTGATCCGCCACTCGACCTCGGACTGGTTGTCGGGGATCCCGGCCGCCGCGACGATCTCGCGGAGGTGCGCCGCCATGGTCTCGCCGAGACGGCGCAGGTACGCCTGGTACGAGGGCAGCTCGTAGGCCCGGCGCGCCAGGCGCGCGTGATCGGTGAACGGTGACGCGGACATCGGGAACGACCACCCTCGCAGATGCGCCGGACCGCGCGGTTGCGGTGGGCGCGTGCGATGGATGCCGCCCGAGGCGTCCGGATCGCACCAGGCCACCACACCGGCGCACGCCCCTGAGCCGG
>JBAZOW010000075.1:0-13026 GCA_041648495.1 Patulibacter sp. | reverse complement strand
GCGCCGATGGTACTTGGCCCGCAAGGGCCTGGGAGAGTAGGTCGCCGCCGGAATTACTTTTGCGCCCCGCCATGTTTGGCGGGGCGCACTTCGTTGTAGGACCAATCGCCAAACGCGGGTACGCGGTGCCTTTCGCACCGGCCACGGGGTCCTACGAGAGCTTCGCGAATACCGAAGCGGGCCACCTACGGAGGCCTGCCCGCGCCGGCTGGGTCGCACGCCGTAGGGCCTCTGCTTTGCCCGGCCCGTGCAGCCTCGTACCCGCTATCCGGGTCGCACGCTGTAGGGCCTCCATTTGAGCTCGGCCGTGCAGCGTGGTACCCGCCGACCGGGTCCTCCGCTGCACGACCCCCGTTGGGGCCTGGCCGTGCAGCGCCGTACCCGCTATCCGGGTCGCGCGCTGCACGACCCTAGGCGCTGCCGCACCGTGCAGCGCCCGTCCCGCCGCGCCGCTAGCCGCGGGGGAGGGTCTCGTAGCTCGAGATCAGCGGGTACTTGCTGTTGGGGGAGCGGACGATCACGCGGTAGGCCTGACGCTTGGCGGATCCGCCGGTGGCGTTGGGGAAGGTGTAGACGTTCTTCCCCTTGCGGGCGCATCGGGAGATCCAACGCACGGCCTTCGTGCCACTGCTCGTCCGCATACGCACCTCGACCGTGATCGGCACGGCGCGGCGCATCTGGATCACGACAACCATCCCGCGCCTGCCGCGCGGCTTGTTGTACACGCTGTAGAGCGGGCTCTGGCCGCGCTTGCTGCTCTTGGCGCCGGGGCAGGTCGCGGCCTCGACGTTCCTGCCGGGACGGGCGTCGGAGCCACCCGACGGGGATCCCGTGCCGCCCGCCGCGTCGTTGCCGTCGCTCGCCCCGCTGCCGTTGGCGGCGGTCGCCGCCGAGCGCTTGACCTGCTTGCACTTCCGGACGTCGTCCGCGGCGTCGGCGTAAACGGTGCCGCTGTAGCCCGCGGCGCAGTCGATCCGTTGGATGCAGCCGTCCTGCGCCCGGACCTCGCCGGTGCCATCGCCCAACCGGACCGCGATCGGGATCCACGCGCAGATGCCGGATCCGCCGTCCGGCTTGGTGTTGAACATCATCACCGTGCGGTCGCCGGCCTTCTGCGCCGCGTCGATCACCACCCCGGAGTACCGGCGCATGTCGCACCGCTCCGACGCGTACGCCTCCGGCTGGGTGACGCACGTCAGTGGTGCGGCGACGTTCTTGGGTGCCTCGTGGTCAACGAGCCAGATGCAGGGGATCTTCGTCGACGAGAAGAGGGGGTTCGCCGACGGGTCGTTCGCGCAGCGTAGGTGCGGCAGGACATTCACCTGGTCGCTCGAGCCGGTCAACGACCAGACCAGTACTTGACTGCCGTCGGGCTGGGCCGCTGCGGCGAGCACCGCGGTCGGTGGACTCGCGGCGATCGCGGCCGTCGGGACCCCGATCAGACTCGAGAGTGCGAGCGTCAGGAAGAAGACAAGACGGCGACGGATCACCGCCCCATGGTAGGCGAACGTACGGCGTTGGGACCGCTTTGGGCGCGGTGCGGGTTCGCGCTCGATCCGGGACCCGGGCCGACGGCCGCCCCACGCCGCTCGAACCGGCGCTCTGTCGCCGGCGCGCGACCGGGAGGAGGGCCCGGCTGATCCGGCGGGTCGCGCCCGCCGGACCGCACCCTCGCGCCCGCCGGACCGCACCCTCGCGCCCGCCGGTCCGCACCCTGGCGCCCGCCGGACCCAGCTCTAGCGGACCCGCAGCTGCAGGTGGGAGGGGGCGGAACGGTTGCCGGCCGGGTCGACCGCGATCAGGCTCACCCGGTAGCGGCCGCGGGGGAGCCCCTGGGCCGGCAGGGCCAGCGTGGTGGCTGCCGCGGTGCCCTGGATGCTCACGCTGGCCACCGTCACGGTCCGGGTACAGCTGCGGACGTTCTTGGCGGGGCGCTTCGGCGTGGCGACGCAGCGCTTGCCCTTGCGCACGCCCGGATCGCTGCGGGTGACCGTGGCCGTGACGCGGGCCGGCTCCGACAGGCGGAAGGCGAAGCTCGCCCGCTTGCGCGCCGGCTTCGATCGACGGACGCTCGTCAGGCTGGTCTTGACGGTCCCGGCGAAGCGGGGGGCGGTGCGGTCGAACGCGGGCAACGGGAGTCCCGGGCCCGGCAGCTCGAACGGCGGCAGCGGACCGGGGGGCGCCGAGCCGCCGGGCGTCCCGGGATCGGTCGGTCCGCCGGGCTGGCCCGGGTCCGTCGGTCCGCCCGGATCCGCCGGGCCACCGGGGTCTCCCGGGTCACCGGGATCACCCGGATCCCCCGGGTCGCCGCCCGCAGGGGCCGTCGTGAACGTGCGGTCGTTGCCGACCACCGCGACCTGGCCGTCCTCGCGGATCGCCTCGACGCGGTAGTGGTAGGTGGTGTTTGGCTGCAGACCGTTCAGGTCGGCGCTACGGGCCTGGGCGCCGTCGCCCGCTCCGACGTCGACCACCGGCGTGGTCTGGCCGTAGGCGGTGGTCAGGCCGTAGGCGAACCGCAGCTCGGTGGCGCGACCGTTGGGGGCCACGCTGCCGGCCAGGGTCGCGGAGGTCGGGCCGGTGACCGTCGGCGGCTGCGTCGTCGCCGCCGGGATCTCGAGACGTCCGCATGAGATGCCGGCCGAGTCGAGGCCCCAGCCCTCCAGCGTGCCGGAGTCCCCCGGGTACGAGTCGGTGATCCGGAGCTTCCAGGTGCCTGCGACCGGAAGGCCGTCGAAGACGTCGAGCGCGTTGGCCTGCTGCGGTCGGACCCGACCGGTGATCGGCGGGTAGCCGGCCGCGTCGTACCCGGAGTTCGGCAGCGTGCCGGCGGCGTCCGAATCGAAGATCGCCTGCGAGAACCCACTGCCGTTGTAGTTGCCGCCGCCGAGCCGCGAGAACAGCGTGGCGCCGGTGGTGCCGTTGGGGTGGACCAACATGACCGTCAGGTCGCCGAGGTAGGTGTGACGCAGCTCGTCGATGCGCAGATCGAGGTCGTTGATGGTGCCGGAGCCTTTGACGACGAAGCTCGCCACGGTGGTCTCGTCCTCGATGCTCCCCGGGTCGCCCGGGACATCCGGGTCCGGGGCTTCGCCTCCGGCGTCCGCGAGCACGACCGGCTCGCTCGTGCCCGGTCGCGGATCGATCAGCCCGGTCGCGGTGGTCCCGCCCTCCGACGACGAGATCGCGATCGAGAACGGACGCACGGCGGCGCAACTGGGCGGCAGCGTCGCGGTCAGCGGTTGGGCGTTGGCGGCGGTGCGACCCTCGCCGAGCGTCGGCCAGGTCGCGGTCGTCTGCCCGATCGTCAGGGCGGGGTCGCCGGTCAGCGTGCCCGTCACCCCCGGCAGCGGTACGACGCCGATGCCGGTCACGGGCAGCCGCAGCGCGACGGTCTCGCCGGCCTCGATCACGCCGTCGTTGTCACCGCCCGGGTAGGGATCGGTGACCAGCGGGGTGCCGGCGACGACCCCGCTCGGAGCGACGTAGCTCTCGGACGGCGCGAACTCGTCGGACGCCGCGGCGTCGCGGCCCATCCCGCGGGCCCGGAAGACCTCCCACAGCTGGGCGTAGACCGGGTCGGCCGCGTCGGGATCGGTGCGCATCGCGACGGCCTGCTGGAGGATCGCGTCGCGCATGTCGAGCATCGTCGGCGCCTCGCCGACCAGCCGCATCCCGCCGGTGACCAACGCGAGGGCCTTCTCGCGCCCGAGCACGGCGCGGATGTCCCACAGCGTCTGTGCCCAGACCTCGCCGCCGTTGTGCGGCGTAAAGCGGTCGTCGTCGTTGAAGTTGAACGTCCCGGCGATGTCCCCGTAGGTGTAGCCGCCGGCGACGGGAGCCTTGAAGGTGCCGTTGCAGGTCGGGGTCGTGCCCGCGGGATCGACGGGGCAGTCGATCGGCTTGGCGCGGATCCCCCTTCCCCCGGTCGCGTAGGTTCCGAGGCGCAGATCGCCCGGGGCGGAGGAGTCGGCCAGCGCCCCCTCGTGGACCAGCAGGTCGAGCGCGTAGAAGTCGCTGATCGCCTCGCCCATCATCAGCGACTGGGGCGAGGCGAGGGCCGACGCGCCGGAGGCGTTGACGACCAGGCGGTTGCTCAAGCCGTGCCCGTACTCGTGGTAGACGATCGCGGCCTCGTCGCTGCCGTTGATGTCCGCGTCGTAGTCCCACAGGTACATCTGCATCCGCGGGGCAAAGCCGTCCGGAGGGGTCGACATGTTGGCGTTGTTGAGGCCCCCGCCGTCGTTGGCCTCGACCCGGACGTAATCGTTGTCCTCGCCCTGTCCGGTTGGGTTCTCCTTCTGGAAGTTGCCCGACGCCGCGTCGAAGCCGATCGGCGTGTCCTGCAGGTAGCCGTGGAAGCGGCTGGCCAGCACGTGGGCGTTGGTCGCCGCCTGGAACGCGTTGTCGTCGGCGGACGCGAGCAGGCTGCTGTTCCAGGTGCAGCCCGAGAGCGTGCACGGGGTGGCGCCGGGGAAGGCGGTGCTCTGGGCGTAGAGCCACTCGGGCGCCGTCGAGCTGGCGTTGCTCGACGGGACTTGGACGGTGGTGCCGCTTGCCTCTGCGCCCGGTATCGGGTTCTGGTCGTTCGGGTCCAGGTAGGTGCGGGCGTACTGGCCCCAGAGCCGGGTTCCCCCGGCGTGGTCGTCGTACCACGCCGGCGGCATCGTGATCGCGGCGGGCGGCAGGTTGGTCCCCGCCTCGCGCGGGGTGGTGTCCGGGTCGGCGGGGAAGTACCGGGCGTCGCCGGCCAGGTGGGCGGTCAGGTCCTGGCGTCGCAGCAGGTCGCCGCTCTGCGCGTCGATCAGCACGTCGTAGTGATGCTCGTCCTCGCCGTCGGCGATCACGCTCCAGGCGAGCCGCGGCCCGTCGGCGGTCGCCGACCAGCGCAGCACGGCCTGCTCGCCGGACGCGAAGGTGGTCCGGCGGCTGGGGCCGGCCTCGACCTTGCGGGTCCGCGGTGGCAGGCCGGCGGTGCGCACCGCGTCCCGCGCCCGACCGAGGCTCGCCCCGGCGCTCAGCGAGGGGGCGGACGACGGCAACTCGGCGCTCGGGACGGGCGCGCCGGTGACGGTGACCAGGCGGCCGTCGCGGGCCACGTGGCCGGAGACGCCGCTGTCGAACGCCAACACGCCGTCGAGTACCTGGTTGTAGCGCAGGTGCGTGATCCCGTCGGGACTGGCGCTGCGGGCGACCAGCCGCAGGTTGTCGATGTCCCGCTTGCTCAGGCCGAACGCGGCGCGGTGCTCGCGCACGTAATCGAGCACGACCTGCTCCGGGGTCCGCGACGACGGGCCGGTCAGCAGCGCGTCGGTCCGTCCGACGCGCGCGATGCCGCCGCTGGCGCGGTCGGTCCGAACCGTGCCCGTGGGGCCGAGCGAGCGGTCGAGCGCGCGGCGGGCGTTGCGCTGGGCGGCCGGGACCGGCGCGGCGTCGGCGGCGCGCCGGTCGACGTTCGGCAGACCGCCGTGGGCGTGGTCGTGCGACGCGGCCTGCGCCGGCGCGGTGGCGACCAGGCAGCTCCCGACGATCGCGAGCGCCACGGCGATGGAGCGTGGGCGGGAGGTTCCTGGATGCATGGTGGCGTTCGTGACGTCGGTGGAGACGCAACGGTACCCGACCGAACGGCGTACGTTTCGGGACTCGGGTCCCGTCTTGCCGGTGCCGGACGTCGTAGCCGCGCCACCGGCCCAAGGGGCTGCGAAGGCGCCGCACCTCGAGTCCGCCGCGACGCCGCGGCCGCGCCTCGCCGGGCGCCGAGCTCAGCCCGCGTGCGGGTCGTTGCCGAACGAGCGGACGCGGATCACCGGCTCACCGGCGGTGTCGGACGCGTCCAGGTCGACGTCGGCGACGATCGCGAAGTCGCGGTGGTCCTCGGGGTCGTCGATGATCTGGCGGACGGTCCAGAGGCGGCCCTTGGCGTCGGCCGGGTCGCGGTCGATCAGCAGCAGCTCGGGCGAGCGCGCGGCCGGACCGATGCCCAGCTGCTCGTGCTCGTCCCAGTAGGCGCCGAGCGCCTCCTCCCACTGCGGGGCGCGCATCGTGATCTTGCCCGGGGGCTCGGTCAGCGCGGCGGCCGCCGCGTCGAGCTGCGCGAGCTCGTGGAACCGGTCGCGGGCGGCCAGGCGGACCCGCAGGAACATCGCGTTGCGGACCATCACCAGGAACATCCGCTCGTTGGCGGTGATCGGCCGGGCCGGCGGCGTCGGCTCACCCGCGGCGATCGCCGCGGACGCCCGCTCGACCGACTCCGGATCGGTCAGCGCCTCCCACTCGTCGAGCAGGCTCGAGTCGGTCTGGCGGACCGTCTCGCCGAGCCACTCGGTGATCTCGGTCAGCTCGTCGTTGCGGACCTGCTCGGGAACGGTCTGCCGCAGGGCGCGGTAGACGTTGGAGAGGTAGCGCAGGACCAGGCCCTCGGAGCGCGCCAGCTCGTAGTGGGCGACGAAGTCGGTGAAGCTGCGGCCCCACTCGTACATCTCGCGGACGATCGACTTCGGCGAGAGGTCGGTCTCGCGGACCCACGGGTGGGTCTCGCGGTAGGTGCTCAGCGCGTCCCGCAGCGGCTCGCCGAGGGGCTTCGGGTAGGTGACCTCCTCGAGCAGCTCCATCCGCTCGTCGTACTCGATCCCCTCCTCCTTCATCGCGCCGATCGCCTCGCCGCGGGCCTTGCGCTCCTGCGCCATCAGCACCGGGAAGGGGTCGTCGATGATCGCCTCGACCACCGACAGCACGTCCAGCGCGTAGTTCTCGGACTCACGGTTGAGCAGGTCGAAGGCGACCAGCGCGAACGACGCCAGCGGCTGGTTGAGCGCGAAGTCGTCCTGCAGATCGAGCGCCAGCTGCAGCGTGCGGCCGTGCTCGTCCGGCTCGTCGCGCCACTCCAGGACCCCCGACGCGACCAACTCGTCGCCGAGCGCCCGCGCCTGCTCCGACAGCTTCTCGCGCTTGGGGTCGTCCTCGTGGTTGTCCTCCATCAGCGCGCGCATCGCGACGACCGGATCGGTCGGCTGATGGACGACGTTGAGGATCATCGAGTGATCGACCCGCATCCGCGAGACCAGCGGCTCGGGGGTCGCGTGCTGCAGCCGGGTGAAGGTCTCCTCGGTCCAGACCACGGTGCCGTCGGCCGGCTTCTTGGTCTGGATCTTGCGGCGCTTCTTCGGGTCGTTGCCCGCCTTGAGCAGTGCCTTCTGACGCTCGATCACGTGCTCCGGAGCCTGCGCGACCACGTAGCCGGCGGTGTCGAAGCCGGCGCGGCCCGCTCGGCCGGCGATCTGGTGGAACTCGCGCGACTTCAGCAGCCGGTACTTGGTTCCGTCGTACTTGGCGAGTCCGGTGAAGACCACGGTGCGGATCGGCACGTTGATCCCGACGCCGAGCGTGTCGGTCCCGCAGATCACCTTGAGCAGACCGGTCTGGGCGAGCTGCTCGACCAACCGCCGGTACCGCGGCAGCATGCCCGCGTGGTGGACACCGATCCCGGCCCGGACGAGCTTCGAAAGGGTCCGGCCGAAGCCCGCGGTGAAGCGGAACGCGCCGATCGCCTCGGCGATCTGGTTGCGCTCCTCGCGGGTGCAGAGCTTGGCGGACAGCAGCGACTGGGCGCGCTCCATCGCCGAGGCCTGGGTGAAGTGGACCACGTAGATCGGGGCCTTGTCCTCCTTCACCAGGTCCTCGAGCAGCTCGTGCAGCGGCTCGACCGACCACGAGAAGTGCAGCGGGACGGGGCGCTCGGCCTCGTCGACCAGGGCGGTCTCGCGGCCGGTCCGGCGGGTCAGGTCGACGGTGATCCGCTCGACGTCGCCGAGCGTCGCCGACATCAGTAGGAACTGCGCCTGGGGGAGGCAGAGCAGCGGGACCTGCCAGGCCCAGCCGCGCTGGCCGTCGGCGTAGTAGTGGAACTCGTCCATCACGACCAGGCCGACGTCGGCCTTCGCGCCCTCGCGGAGCGCGATGTTGGCGAGCACCTCGGCGGTGCAGCAGATGATCGGCGCGTCGGCGTTGACCGCGGCGTCGCCGGTCAGCATCCCGACGTTGGACGCGCCGAAGACCGCGCAGAGCGCGAAGAACTTCTCGGACACCAGCGCCTTGATCGGCGCGGTGTAGAAGCTGACCCGGTCGTCGGAGAGCGCCGCGAAGTGGGCGGCGATCGCGACCATCGACTTGCCCGACCCGGTCGGCGTCGCGAGCACGACGTTGTTGCCGCTGAACAGCTCGATCGACGCCTCCTCCTGGTGTGGATAGAGGTTCAGCCCCTCGTGCGCGGCCCAGTCGGTGAAGGCGTCGTAGAGGGTGTCGGGATTGGGGTCGGTGGGGCGGGCCTCGACGAGCTTCATGCGGTGACTTGGACGCTACTGGTCGGGGCGCGGTCAGACGGCCACCTTCTCCGCGGCGCCCTTCGGCAGCCAGCGGATGCGGTCGCCCAGCGGCGAGCCTCCGAGGATCGCCTCGGCCTTCGATCGGCCCTGGCGGAAGTGCTTCCAGCCCTCGAAGTGCAGCGGGACGATCGTCGTCGGGTCGAGCGCACCGCAGAGCTCGACCGCTTCCTCCGCGTTCATCGTGTACCGCAGCGGACCCGAGACCCAGGGGAAGGTCACGCCGCCGAGGTGGACGACGACGGTGCCGACGTCGAGCCGCTGCGGGACCTCGCGCAAGCCGTCGTAGAGCACGGAGTCGCCGGTGATCCAGAACGCGCCGTGCTGCTGGCCCGCCCAGCGCAGGGCGAAGCCGATCACCTCGCCGACGATCGGCCGCGAGCCGGGCGGGCCGTGGCGGCAGGGGGTGGCGGTGATCTCGATGTCCTCCTTGCCGGGCGCGGAGAGCGTCGTCGTCTGCCAGGCCGCCAGGCCGTCGGCCCCGCCGCCGAGCCGCTTGGCCCCCGGGACGGTCGTGATGATCCGGCCCATCCGCGGCAGCAGCTCGCGGCCGGTCGGGTCGAGGTTGTCGTCGTGGTGGTCGTGCGAGATCAACACCGCGTCGATCGGGCCGAGGTCGTCGAACGCGACCGCGGGACCCTGGAGCTTCTTCGAGCCGGTGCCCCAGCCGAAGAAGTACCGCTTGCCGGGTGGATCGAAGGTCGGGTCGGTGAGGATCCTCCAACCGCCGACCTCGATCAGCAGGGTCGGTCCGCCGATGTAGGTGAGGGTGACGTCGGTCATGGTGCGAAACTACCCCGTACACCGGCGGACCCGATCCCGAAGGACCCAGATGACCGAGGCGACCTTCTACTACGACTTCAGCTCCCCGTACTCGTACTTCACCGCGCACCGGCTGGCCGCGGGGTTCCCGGCGGCGGTGCGCTGGCAGCCGATCCTCTTCGGCGGTCTGATCGGCGCGATCGGCAAGACGCCGTGGTCGGTGCAGAAGGGGCGGGAAGCGGGGATGCGCGAGTGCGAGCGCCGGGCTGCCGCGCTCGGGCTGCCGCTCGTCTGGCCCCACGAGTGGCCGCTCGGCACCTACTCCGTGGCGATCGTGCGCGCCGCGCTGGCGGCGGACGAGCAGGGACTGATCCGCGAGTTCTCGCTGGCGGCGTTCCGGCACGGGCTCGGGCTGGGTCGCGACCTGCGGGACTTCGACGTGGTGGTCGAGGCCGCACGCGAGGCCGGGACGGACGTCGGGGCGCTGGTCGCGACGGCCGAGCGGGACGAGACGAAGCGGCTGGTGCGGACGGTGACCGACGCGGCGGTCGCGGACGGAGTCACCGGGATCCCGACGATCGACGTCGCGGGGCAGCGATTCTGGGGCGACGATCGGTTCGACGAGGCGGTCGCGGCGGCTTCCTCGGCGGCCGGCTGAGGTCCGTCGCGGCGGCGTGAACCCGGGCGCAAGCGGCGCCTCGCCGTTATTGTCAACGGTTGACGATCACCGTGGGGAATCGCCCCGCGGTCACCGCCCGAGGGAGCAGACGATGCAGGCAGTCCGGTTCGATCAGTACGGCGACGTCGACGTGCTGGAGGTTCGCGACGTCGAGGACCCGACGATCCTCGACGGCGAGGTGCTCGTCCGGGTCAAGGCCACCAGCATCAATCCGGGCGAGAGCGACATCCGCGAGGGGGTCTTCCGCGAGATGGGCCTGCCGACGCGGTTCCCCGCCGGGCAGGGCAGCGACCTGGCGGGTGTGGTGACCGAATCGCGCGACGAGCGTTGGAACGTCGGTGACGAGGTGCTTGGCTTCCTGCCCTGGGGCGACAGCGTCGGCACCCAGGCCGAGCTGGTCGCGGTGCCCGGTGACCAGGTGCTCCGCAAGCCGGAGGCGCTCTCGTGGGACGTGGCCGGATCGCTGTTCGTCGCCGGGACCGCGGCGATCGCGTCGATCCAGGTCGTGCAGCCGCAGCCGGGCGAGACGATCCTGGTCACGGCCGCCGCGGGCGGGGTCGGGATCTTCGCGTCGCAGCTGGCGGTCCGCAGCGGGGCGCGGGTGATCGGCGTGGCCAGTGAGCGCAACCACGAGTGGCTGCGCGCCCACGGCGTCGAGCCGATCGCCCACGGCGACGGCTTCCGCGAGCGCCTGGAGGCGGCGACCGACGGCACGCTCGACGGCCTGATCGACCTGTTCGGGGGCGGCTACGTCGAGCAGGCGCTCGAGCTCGGCGTGCCGAAGGCCCGGATCAATACGATCATCGACTTCGCCTTCGCGGGCGAGCACGGGATCGAGACCCGGGGGACGGCCCAGGTCGCCTCCGCGGCGACGGTCGGCGAGGTCGTCGACGCGGTGGTCGCGGGCGACGTCGAGGTGCCGATCGCCGCGACGTACCCGCTGGCCGAGGTTCGCGACGCGTTCCGGGTGCTCGACCAGCGACAGGTCCGCGGCAAGATCGTGCTGCGGCCCTGACGGCGACCCAGCGGGTGGGGCGCGTCGGGGACCGCACGGCCCGCTGGGTCGCCGGTCGGGCAGCGGGCGACCCGCTAGTCAGGCGGGCGGCGGAACCTCGAGCATCAGGGTGACCGGGCCGTCGTTGACCAGGGCGACGTCCATCATCGCGCCGAAGACGCCGCGCTCGGCGTTCAGGCGCGCACAGACCCGGTCGTAGAGCGGCTCGGCGTGCTCGGGGCGCGCGGCGGCGACGTAGCTGGGGCGGGTGCCCTTGCGCGCGTCGCCGTAGAGCGTGAACTGCGAGACGCAGAGCACCCGGCGGTCGCCGAGCGGCTCGTTCATCCGGCCTTCGGCGTCGGCGAAGATCCGCAGCGCGCGGATCTTGTCGGCCAGCTTGTCCGCGACCGCCTCGTCGTCGCCGTGGGTGACCCCGAGCAGGACGAGCAGCCCGGGGCCGATCTCGCCGGTGACGGTGCCGTCGACGGTCACCGAGGCGGAGCGGACGCGTTGGATCAGGGCGCGCATGGGGCGGAGTCTGACGGCGGCACCCGCGCGGCGTGGTTCACCGCCGTGGGCGGTCGGGTTCTGCCGAATAGTTCGACGCAACTCGACGCACCCGGTGGACTACCCCGGCCAGACGCCAGACGATCCCCGGCGGTGGCTGCCGACCAGGTGGGTATCGACGATCCCGACCGCCTCCATCAGCGCGAACATCGTCGTCGGACCGACGAAGCTGAACCCGCGGCGGCGCAGCTCCTTGGCCAGGGCCTTCGACTCGTCGGAGACCGTCGGGACGTCGGCGATCGTGGTCGGCATCGGTGTCGTGTCCGGGCGGAACGACCAGATCAGGTCGACCAGGCCACCGTCGTCGCGCAGCGCCACGGTCGCGCGGGCGTTGCCGATCGTCGCCTCGATCTTGCGGCGGTTGCGGACGATTCCGGCGTCGGCCATCAGCCGGGCCTGGTCGTCCTCGTCGAAGGTCGCGACGCGGTCGGGGTCGAAGTCGGCGAACGCCGCGCGGAAGGCCGGGCGCTTGCGCAGGATCGTCGCCCACGACAGACCGGACTGAAACGCCTCGAGGCTGAGCCGCTCGAACAGGCCCTGCTCGTCCCGGATCGGCATGCCCCATTCGTCGTCGTAGTAGGCCCGCATCAGCGGGTCGCGAGACGCCCAGCTCGGGCGCGCGAGGCCGTCGTCGCCGATGACCAGGCCGTGGGCGTGCGGGGTGGGGGCGTCGTCGGGCATCGGGGCGTCCATCTTGCCCGGCAACGCGGACGCGTAGGGGACCCCGACGCCGAAATCTGGGGGTCAAGACCGGGGTGGGTCCCCGTCGCCGAGGAGGCCGGACGCCGCGACGCTGGTTCCCATGCAACGCCTCAAGCCCTCGCCCCTTCCCCGGGTCGTCGCCGGTGCGGCGACCACCGCTCTGACGATCCTCGCCGTCGCGAGTCCCACCGCGGCGTCCGCCTTCGCGATCGACATGTACGACGTCGAGGTCGACGCGACCGTCGAGACGACCTACACCGGCGACGCCACGTCGACGCAGCTCGAGCATCACGCGGCGCTGATCGCCAGTACCCGCCTGACGTCGCGGTTCCTGGCGAGCATCGAGCGCGCCGCCGACGGCCGGATCATCGGGGCCAACGGCGCCGACCACCACGTCGCCAGCACGTCCGCGACCGTCACCACCACGGAGCGCGAGTACGACCCCGACTGGAACGACTGGTGGCAGCGCGGTACGACGTGCACCGGCGCAGGCGAGAACCGCAACGACCGTGGCCGTACGTCGCTGATCAGCGATCCGCTGACGCCGCTGGTCGGCGCGGCGTTCACGCTGAACCTGGCCGACGAGCTGGAGGTCGCGCTGCACTGCACCGACACCGGCCGCAACGGTGGGGCGGGCCCGCGGTCGTTCTCGATCGAGAGCGCGCTGAGCGACGAGATCGGCGGTCCGAACGGGCCGTTGGCGGTCGACTTCGACCTGCCGCCCGAGGCCACGGCGGCGGGCAAGGTGATCCAGCGGTTCGAGGGTCCTGCCGCCGGCCGTGAGGGCTACTGCCCGACGTCGCTCGCGGAGCAGCCGTACATGACGAGCTGCCGGGTGCGGTTCTCCGGGACGATCAGCCTGACGAAGATCCGCCTCGGCGACCCCACGGCGGACGTCACCGGCGCGCCGTCCCCGGTCGTTCCGCCCGGGGCCCCGCCGGTCGCCG
>JBAZOW010000074.1:0-13118 GCA_041648495.1 Patulibacter sp. | reverse complement strand
CCAGAGCGCGGCCGTCAGCCCGCCCGTCGAGTGCCCGTTGACGATCACCCGACGGTGCCCGGCGGCGCGGATCGCGGCGATCGCCTGGTCGAGCTCGGCGTAGTACTCGGTCAGGTCGCGGACGAAGTACGGGGTCTGGTGGGGTCGCAACGAGCGTCCGGCCTTGCGCAGGTCGAGCGCGTAGAACGCCATCCCGCGCCGCTGGTGGAAGGCCGCGAGCTCGCGCTGGAAGAAGTAGTCGACGTAGCCGTGGACGTAGAGCACCGCGGTCTCCTCGTCCCCGATCGGCTCGGCGCGGATCAGCGTGGCGACGTTCGGTCCCTCGGCGTCGGCCTCGAGCGGGATCTCGGTGACGGTGAACCCGTCGCCGAGCAGTGGATCGGTCTGCGCCATGGCCGCAGTCTGACGGTCCACGCGGCGAGGGTCCAGACCTGGGAGGTCAGCTCCGGCCGGCGCCGTCGTGGCGACCGGCGGTCGCGGCCTGCCGCTCGGCTTCGATCCGCGCCTCGTCCTCGGCGCGCGCACGGATCTGCTCGACGGCCTCGACCGACGCGTCGTGCTCGGCGTTCAACAGCGCCTCGCGGTGCCGGGCGTCGGCCGCGCCCGGCTCGTAGTAGTTGCCGCCGATGATCTCGCGGGCCCGCTCGATGATCCGGGTGATCCGGCGGTGCGCGCCGAAGCGCTGCTCGGCGCGCGCCTGCCGCTTCGGGTCGCGGGCGCCGTAGAGCCGCCGGGCCCACGGCGACTCGGGCTTGGCCAGGCGGATCAGCGCCCAGAACCCCAGCGGCGGGAAGACCAGCGTCGCGAACCCGTGGAGGAACCGCGCCTTCGCGAAGCAGACCGCGCTGATCGCGATCACGCCGAGGCTGTAGCCGATCGAGGCGAGCGTGGCGAGCACGCTGTCGCCGGTGAACTGCAACGGGTTGACGCCGAGGAAGACCAGGCCCATGAACGCGGCCGTGACGGCGACGGCGTCGATCGACGTGCGGCCCTCACGCGCCCAGTACACGTCGCGCAGGTAGATCCAGAGCGCGAACTCGTCGAAGGTCAGGCCGACGCCGATCCCGAACAGCACCGCGGCGACGCCGAACCACGGCATCTGCCCGCCGAGCGCGAAGCCGATCGTCCCGCCGGCCATCATCAGCACGATGCCCCAGACCAGGTGGTGCAGGTGCACGCCGCTGTCGGTCACCACGCTGCCGGGCCACCACGGGAACCGCTCGCTGCGGGCCATCCGCGCGCTGGTGCGGATGAAGACGAACGATCCGAGGAACGCGGACAGGACGAGGAAGACGCCCTCGCGTCCGGGCTCCTGGACGTACTCGCGCCACAGGTCCGTGGGGAAGGCGGCGATCACCGGCACCCCCGGAAGGTACCGCGTGACGTGTGGACGCCGACGACGTCCGTGCCGTGGTCAGCCGTCGGCGTCGGGTCGGCGCCGGGCCTGCTTGGTCTGGCTGCGCTTGCCCTTCGCCTCCAGCCGGCGACGCTGGGACCCCTTGGTCGGCCGGGTCGCCGTCCGCGACTTCGGCACGTGCAGGGCCGCGCGGAGGCGGTCGGCCAGCCGCTCCAGGGCCAGCTGGCGGTTGCGCGCCTGGCTACGGGCGTCCTGCGAGACGGCGCGGACGACGGGACCGCAGCGCTCGACCAGCATCGCCTTCTGGCCCGGACTGAGCGCCTCGCTGGCGCCCACGTCGAAGCTGACCTCGATCCGCGAGGAGGTCATGTTGGCGTGCTGCCCACCCGGTCCGGACGAGCGGCTGGCCCGGATCACGATCTCGCTGAGCGGGATCCGGACGGCCGGTCCGCGGGTCACCTCGATGCGCAGGTCTGCATCCATCGTCCCCTGGAGCGTGGCAGGATGTAGGTATGAGCGACCTCCAGCGCCGTTCCGGCTCCCGTCTGTCCCGCAAGCAGCGCGAGGATCGCGCCTACAAGCTGACCCTCGCGACCGGCGGCCTCGGCGTCGTCGGGGCCGTGCTGCTGGTCCTCGGCGTGATCGGGATCGGCAGCGTCGGCCTGGCGATCGTGCTGCTCGTCCTGGCCGGCGTGTCCGGCTTCATGCTGAAGAACACGCTGGGCCAGTAGCCCCGCGGTTCCTGGGCCGGACGCCGCCGTAGGGTCGGCGTCGCCCCGATGTATGTCGGGGAAGAGGTTGGGCACGCACTGCGTGTCGAACCTCGACCGCCTGCCTCGACGATCGCCGAGGCAGGCACGGCTGCGTCGCTAGACGACCTTGACCGTGGCGCCCATCGGCACCCGGTCGTAGAGGTCGATCACGTCGCTCGGGCGCATCCGGATGCAGCCCTTCGAGGCGCGCGAGCCGATCGACCCGGCGTCGCCGGTGCCGTGGATCCCGATCGCGTCGCGCAGGCCCATCCAGCGCGCCTTCAGGGGGTTGTTCGGGGCGCCGCCCGGAATCACCTGGCCGGCGAGGTCGCCCGCCCAGGCGGAGTTCGGCACGTGCCAGGCCGGGTTGACCTGCTTCGAGGTGATCGAGTACATGCCGGCCGGCGTGCCGTGACCGTCCGCGCCGACGGCGACCTTGTAGGTCTTCGACAGCTTCAGCTTCTTGAACAGCCGCAGCGTGAAGGTCTTGCGGTCGACCGTGATCACGGTGCCGTACTGGTTGCGCAGGCTCGTGTTCGTGACCGCGGGCTTGGTGCGCTCGGTCTTGACCAGCAGCTTGCCGCGGTCGCTCAGCGGGGAGTTGAGGGCGGCCGTGACGACCCGCTCGATCCCGCCGACCGTGACGCGCCAGCCGTTGCGTCCGCTGCGGATCCGGTGCTTGGTGATGCCGATCCGCACCGTCGCGTTGCGCGCGGCGCGCCCGGTCTTGGAGACCTTGGTGCTCCACGTGCGGAGCTTCGCCGCGTCCCAACCGTAGACCGGGACGACCTCGCTGCCGGCCGGGGCGTTGCGCGCCCGGCTCGCCGTCTTCTCGACGTCGAAGCCGTAGCCGATCGTGGTCATCTTCAGGCGGTGGCTGCGTCCTCCGACGCGGACCACGACGTCCTTCTCCGACGGCACGCCGGTCAGCAGCGGGGTCAGGGTGGCGACGGCCTGCTCGCGGGTCTGGCCCGAGAGGTCGGCGGCGCCGACCTTGACGCCCTGCTTGATCTTGCGGCCGGTCGGCGCCGGTGCGGGGGCCGGCGTCGCGGGCGGCGCCGGGACCGCCGGCGGCACGGCGGGTGGTGCGGGGGCCTGAGCGGAAGCGGATGTCGCGGTGAGGCCCGAGAGGGCGACCGCACTGATGACGACGACGCGCAGCGAACCGGCGGCGCGGAGGGGGAACAACGGCATCAGATCACTCTACGACGGGCGACGCGATCGCGAGTCAGCTGCACGATCGCCTGCGCTCCGGCCGCGTCGTAGCGGGGCGATCGGCGGTTCGTGCACGACTGAAAACCCGGCGAGATGCAGGGAATTTCGCGCCTCCACGGGTACCGGTTGACGTCCGGCGGCGTCCGTACGGTGCCGGTATGGATCTCCGGGAGCTCGAGCACGGCGCGCCGCTGGACCTGGTGCTGCTCGTGCGCGAGGCGTCCCGTCGTTCACGGCCCGACGGCGACGAGTTCCTCCGGTTGACGCTGGCCGACCGGAGCCAGCAGGTCGTGGCGATGGTCTGGGACGACGCCGCGGCGGTCGCCGAGGTCGCGGTGCGGGGTGCCGCGGTCCGCGTGGTCGGGCGGTTCGAGGTCCACGAGCGCTACGGCCGGCAGATCGCGATCGAGCGGGTCGAGCCGGTCGCGCCGGCCGACGTCGACTACGCCGCGCTCGTGCCCGGTCCCGAGCGTCCGGTCGAGCAGATCGAGCTGCGGTTCCGCGGGCTGATCGACCGCACCGAGGACCGCTGGCTGCGGTTGCTGCTGGAGCGCGTCTTCGCGGCCGACGGCGCGTTCTGGGAGCGGTTCCGGCTGGCCCCGGCCGCCAAGCACTTCCACGAGGCGTACCCCCACGGGCTGCTCGACCACACGGTCCGCGTCGCCGAGGCGGTCGAGGCGCTGGTGCCGATCTTCAGCGGCGTCGACCGGGACGTCGCGGTCGCCGGGTCGCTGCTCCACGACATCGGCAAGGCCCAGGCCTACACGGCCGATCCGGTCGCCCCCGACATGACCGAGCTGGGACGGCTGGAGGGGCACATCGTGATCGGCTACGAGATCGTCCGCCGGGTGCTCGGCGGGATCGAGGGCTTCCCGGAGCGGACCGCCCGCTCGATCCGCCACATCGTGCTCAGCCACCACGGCAAGCTCGACTACGGCAGTCCGGTCGTCCCGCAGACGCGCGAGGCGGCGCTGGTCCACCACGTCGACGACCTGGCGGCACAGCTGGGCAGCTTCGACCGGTTGCAGCGGGAGCTCGCCGACGGCGCGCAGTGGAGCGCGTTTGATCGCGGCGTGGGCGGCGCGGCCTACTTCGGCCCGGCGCGGGACGCGGGCGAGGCCGACCCGCAGGTCGCCTGAGCGGTCTCCGCCGTACACCCCGGTCGGTGAGGGAGGTCCCAGACGGCGTACCGCGCCAGCACGGGGCGCGCCGTGTCCGTATGGTCATCGCACGATGGCGAAGGACACCGAGAAGCTGATTCGGCAGCTCTCACTGATCTCGTACCTCATGGCGGAGCGGCGGCCGGTGACGGCGCTGGAGATCCGGCGTGACGTGGAGGGGTACAGCGGGATGAACGAGGACGCCTTCGCGCGGCGCTTCTACGCCGACCGGGCGGAGCTCGATTCCCTGGGCATCCAGCTGACGATCGAGCGCCCCGGCGACGGCAGTGCCGAGCAGGAGCACTACTCGCTGCGCAGCGAGAACTTCCACCTGCCGCCGATCGCGTTCTCCGACGACGAGCTGGCCAGCCTGCAGCTCGCGCTGAACCTGCTCGACGGCGAGTTCGCCTACGCCGAGCCGCTGCGGCTGGCGCTGCAGCAGCTGTCGTGGGGCCGCCCGAGTCCGTTGCAGGAGCCGGGCGCGCGGATGGTCGGCCTCGGGGTGACCGCGCAGGTCAACGGCCGTGACCCCTCGCAGCGGCTGGCCAAGGTCGAGTCGGCGATCTTCCGCAACAAGACGATCACCTTCGAGTACCACTCGCTGCACCGCGACGTGGTCGAACCGCGCAAGGTCGATCCGTACCACCTGCTGTTCCGCGGTGGGCAGTTCTACCTGCTCGGTCGCGACCACGAACGCGACCAGCTGCGGGTCTTCCGGCTGTCGCGGATCCGCGACAAGGTCGCCTACGCGACCAAGGCCGAGCACGACTTCCGCCGGCCCGACGACTTCGATCCGCGGCCCTACGGCGATCGCGCCGACTGGCAGATGGCCGAGCCCGACGGCACGGCCCGGATCCGGATCGCCGGGCGGATCGCCTGGCAGGTCCACCGCTCGCACGGTCGCCAGGGGACGTTCGAGCCGGTCGAGGGCAGCGACGCGGGCGACGTGATCTTCACCACCGAGTACGGCGTGCCGCGCTCGCTGCTCGGCTGGGTGATGCGGATCGGCGAGCACGCCGAGATCCTCGAGCCGGCCGAGCTGCGCGACGAGTACCTGCGCCGGGTCGCCCTGGTCCGCGAGCGGCACACGGGCGACTTCCCGGTCGTGCCCGGACGGCCGATCCCGGCCGACGACAACGAGGAGGCGCTGACGCCTCCGACCCGCGACGGGATCATCCGTCCGGAGCGGTTCGCCCGGCTGGTCACGCTGGCGTCGATCCTGATCCACGCCGGTCGCGAGAAGGAGCGGCTGGAGCTGGAGGAGCTGCTGGGGCGCCTGAACGTCTCCGAGACGGAGCTGCGCGACGACATCAACGTGCTCAACGTCGTCAACTTCGGCGGTGGCTCGTACGTGCTCTACGCGGAGATCGCCGCCGACGGGTTCGTCGACGTCGACCCCGAGCCCTACAGCGACCACTTCGCGCGGCCCGCGCGGCTGCTGCCGGTCGAGGCCAAGGCGCTGGTCGCGGCGATCGACCTGATCGGCGACCACTTCCCCGACGGCACGCTCGGCACGGTGCGGGCGAAGGTCGTTGCGGCGCTCGGCGAGGATCCGCTGGAGCACGGCCTGCAGGTCGCGCACGGCGGCGGCGACGATCGCGACCTCTCGCGGCTGATCTCGCGGGCGGCGCACGACCGCCGGCTGATCGACATCGACTACTACAAGCCCAACGAGGACGAGTTCACGCGGCGGACGGTCGAGCCGTACGCGCTGATCAACGGCCGCGAGGGCTGGTACGTCGCCGCGTTCGATCCCAACCGCGACGACGTGCGGCACTTCCGCCTCGACCGGATCCGCGAGGCCGAGGTCCTGGACGAGACCTTCGAGCGCCGTCCCGAGGTCGACCCGGCCGCCGACGTGGCCGGCTGGCCGCGGACCGGCGAACTGCCCGCCAGCCGCAGCGCCCGCGTCTGGATCAGCCCGGAGCGCGCCCGCTGGGAGCGCGAGCGCCGGACGATCGCCGAGGAGCTGGAGGACGGCGCGCTGGTCGCCGAGATCGCCTTCGCGGGCGTCGACTGGCTGGTCCGCGAGGTGCTGACCGAGATCGGCGACCTGGTGGTGCTCGAGCCCGCCGACGCGCGGGCGGCGGTCGAGGCGACGGCGGTCGGGCTCGGCGAGGGCTAGCTCGCTCGTTCGGGGCCGCCGTCGCGGGGGCGTGCGATCGCGACCCCTGGGGCGATCGAATCGCGCCCGGTCCGGTCTCAGGTGGCCGGAGCCCGCAGCCCGTCGATCAGCGGCGTGATCGCCTCGAGCATCTCGCGGCGAGCCGCATCCGGGTCGTCGGCCGCCACGACGTAGAGCGCGGCCTCGTCGATCGCGGCCAGCAGCACGTGGGCGAGCGGCCGCGTCGGCACGTCGCGCAGGACGCCGTCGTCGATTCCCTGTCGCAGCACCGCCTCGATCAGCCCGAGGCCGTGGCGTAGGCCGATCTCGCGCCAGCGCTCCCAGCCGAGCACCGGCAGCGCGTCGACGAGCAGCACCCGGTGCACGTCCTGGCGCGTCACGGCTTCGAGGAAGGCCGCGGCCCCGGCGGTCAGGATCGCGACGGGATCGGCGGAGCCGCTCGCCATCGCCCCGGAGGCGAGCTGCTGGGTCATCTCGGCGTCGATCTCGTCGACCACGGCCGCCAGCAGCTCGGCCTTATCGGCGAACTGGTGGTAGAGCGCTCCCCGGGTCACGCCGGCCGCCGCGACGATCTCGGTGGTGCCGACGTCGGCGTAGCCGCGGGCCGCGAACAGCTCGCGGGCGGCCGCGATCAGCTTGCGACGGGTGGCGTTGGAGCGCTGGGCGTGGCGGGACTCAGTGGACATACATGCAGCCTGTATGTAAATTGCGTCGCGGGTGTACGCAATGAACGAACCGAGGTCCATCATGTCCGATCCCCGCGCCGCCGGTAACGCCGATGCCGTGCCGTTCCGCCCCGACAGTGGGGTCAGCCTGTCGCTGCGCGCTCGCGCAGGCGCTCGTCGCCGCGCCCGCCGCGCCGGACCGACGACGACGATCCCGCCGCTCGACGCCCGGGTCGTCCACGAGCTCACGCTGCCCGCGGGTCCGCTGCGGGTCCGCGAGACCGGTCCGGCCGACGCGCCGACGCTGCTCTTCGTCCACGGCCTGCTCGTCGACGGCCGGATCTGGGACACCCTGGTGGCGGAGCTGTCCGACCGCTACCGCTGCGTGGTTCCCGATCTGCCGCTCGGCGCGCACCGCAGCGCGATGGCGCCCGACGCCGACCTGACGCCCGAAGGGATCACGCTCCTGCTCGACGGGGTCGTCGCCGCGCTCGACCTGGACGACGTGACGGTCGTCGCGAGCGACTCCGGTGGGGCGATCACGCAGCTCTGGATGGACCGCGGGGCCACGCGGGTGACCCGGGTCGTGCTGACCCCGTGCGACTGCTTCGACAACTTCCTGCCGCCGGGGTTCTCGGTCTACCAGCTGCTCGCCCGGATCCCGGGCGCGTTGCCGGTGATGCTCGCGTCCACCCGGCTGCGCGCCGTGCGCGCGATGCCGATCGCCTACGGCGGACTGACCCACCGTCGGATCGACGACGAACTGGCCCGGTCGTGGCTGGCCCCCGCCCGCGCCGACGCCGGGATCCGACGCGACCTCGCCGCCTTCCTCCGCGGGATCTCCGGCGCGCGGTTGGACGCGGCGTCGCAGCGGCTGGGAGCCTTCGACCGCCCCGTCCTGCTGCCGTGGGCGCCCGAGCAGGCGTGGTTCCCGATCGAGCACGCGCGGCGGCTGGCCACGATGCTGCCCGACGCGCGGGTGGTCGAGATCCGCGACAGCGGAGCGTTCATCAACGTCGACCGCCCCGCCGCGTTGGCGGCGGCGATCACGGAGTTCGTTCCCGCCGCGACGGCCGCGTTGCGCTGAGCGGGTGCGATCCCGCCTCCTGGGTGCGCACGATCGCACCCGGGCGCCGTCGGCCGGATAGCGTCTCGCCATGAGCCGCCGCGACCAGATCACGATGAGCGAGGCCGAGGTCGACGCCTTCCTCGACGAGGAGCGCACGCTGACCTGCGCCACGCAGGGACCCCGCGGCTGGCCGCACCTGATGCCGCTGTGGTTCGTGGTCCGCGACGGCCGGATCTGGGCCTGGACGTTCGCCAAGTCGCAGAAGACGCTCAACCTGGAGCGGGACCCGCGCGCCACGCTGCAGGTCGAGGCGGGCGAGCAGTACGACCAGCTGCGCGGCGTGATGCTCGAGTGCGATGTCGTGCTGCACCGCGAGCTGGAGCTGGTCGCGGACGTCGGCGGCGCGATCCTGCGGCGCTACGCACCCGACGGCGGCCTGGCCCCGGACGCGCCGCTGCCGGACGAGGCGGCGGCGATGGTCCGGGCCCAGGCGGCCAAGCGCGTGGCCTTCGAGTTCGTCGAGCGGCGCCGGGCGTCGTGGGACCACCGCAAGCTGGCGAGCGGGGTGTACTGAGCGTCGTCGGCGGCGCCACGGGGCCTCGCCGACGGGGCGCGGTCCGTCGGCACCGGGGTCGGGGCTGATCGTGGCGCGGGGAACGCCGGTAGCCTTCGGCCCGTGACGCACCTCAAAGGCCTGATCCTGTCCGGTGGCCGTGGCACGCGGCTGCGGCCGATCACCCACACCTCGGCGAAGCAGCTGGTACCGGTCGCCAACCAGCCCGTGCTGTTCTACGGCATCCGCTCGATGGTCGCGGCGGGGATCACCGAGATCGGGATCATCCTCAACCCGGAGACGGGTGGCGAGATCCGCGAGGTCGCCGGTGACGGCTCGCAGTTCGGGGCGCAGATCACCTACATCGACCAGACGTCGCCGGACGGGCTCGCCCACGCGGTGCTGACCGCCGAGCCGTTCCTCGGCGACTCGTCGTTCGTGATGTACCTGGGCGACAACCTGCTGCAGGGCGGGATCTCGGAGCTGGTCCAGCAGTTCGAGGCCAACCAGCCCGACACGATGATCCTGCTGCAGCCGGTCGAGGACGCGCGCCAGTACGGCGTCGCCGAGCTCGAGGACGGGCGCGTGACCAAGCTGGTCGAGAAGCCCGCCGAGCCGAAGTCCAACCTGGCGCTGGTCGGCGTCTACCTCTTCACCCGGAAGATCCTCGAGGCCGCGAAGGCGATCAAGCCGTCGCCGCGCGGCGAGCTGGAGATCACCGACGCGATCCAATGGCTGGTCGACCGCGGCGACCGGGTCGAGCCGCACGTCGTGCACGGCTGGTGGAAGGACACCGGCAAGCTCGCCGACATGCTCGAGGCCAACCGGCTGATCCTCGAGACGATCGAGGAGCGGATCGACGGCGACGTCGACGAGCACTCGCAGGTCGAGGGTCGCGTGATCATCGAGCCCGGCGCGAAGATCGAGCGCTCGGTCGTGCGCGGTCCGGTCGTGATCGGCGCGGGTGCGCGGATCTCCGACTCCTACGTCGGCCCGTACTCGGCGATCGCCGCCGACGCCGTCGTCGAGCGCTCCGAGGTCGAGCACTCGATCCTGCTGGAGCGGGCGCAGCTGATCGGCCTGGAGGGCCGGATCGAGTCGTCGCTGCTCGGCCGCGACGTCACGGTCCGCCGGGGCGAGCGCACGCCGCGCGCCTACCGGTTCATGGTCGGCGACAACTCCGAGATCGAGATTCTTTAGCCCGTTGTGACAGGGTCGTAGGACATGGGTTTCTCGCAGCAGCGCAGCGTCTCGCGGTTGGGTCCGAACATGGTGATCCGGCCGAACAAGAACGCGCTGGATCGCGACGACGTCGACGTCGAGCGGGCGGCCCCCAGTCAGAAGCGGATGGTCGTGGTCGGCGCGGGCGGCATGCTCGGCCACCGCGTCGCCGACATCGCCCGCGTCCACGGCTGGGACGTCGTGCCCGCTCCGCGCGAGACCTGCGACATCACCGACCTGTCCGGCGTCACGACCTACCTCGAGCAGGTCTCGCCGACGGTCGTGGTCAACTGTGCCGCCTGGACCGACGTCGACGGCGCCGAGGAGCACGAGGCGGCGGCGCTGGCGGTCAACGGCACGGGCGCGGGCAACCTGGCCAAGGCGACGGCCGCGCTCGGCGTCCGCCTGATCCACGTCTCGACCGACTACGTGCTGGCCGGCGACGACAACGGCGGCGAGCCGTACGCCGAGGACGCCGCGACGGGCCCCCAGAGCGCCTACGGGCGGACCAAGCTGGTGGGCGAGCAGCTGGTCGCCGAGCACAACCCCAACCACCTGATCTGCCGCACGGCCTGGCTGTTCGGCGAGGGGGGCGGCAACTTCGTCGACACGATGGTCCGGCTGGCGGGCGAGCGCGACCGGCTCGACGTCGTCGACGACCAGACCGGCTCACCGACCTGGACGGGGCACCTGGCGGCCGCGCTGGTCCAGGTCGCCGGGGGCGACGCCACCGGGATCGCGCACCTGGCCGGTACCGGCCAGGTCACCTGGCACGGCCTGGCGGCCGAGACCGTCGCCCTGATCGGCGCGACCGCGACGGTCAACCCGGTGACCACCGACGCGTTCCCGCGCCCGGCACCGCGCCCGGCCTGGAGCGTGCTGGGGTCGACCCGAGACGACGTGCCCCGTCTGCCGTCGTGGCGGGACGGGCTGGCGGCCCACCTGATCGAGGTCAACGCGGCGCACCCCTAGTCCGGGCATGCGGGGCATCGGCCGACCCGGGCGGGTAGGCCATCGTCCGCGAGCATCGCGTAGCCTTCGCGGGCGATGAAGCTCCTTGTTTGTGGTGGCGCCGGGTTCATCGGCTCGGCCTTCGTGCACCAGCGCGTGGCGGCCGGCGACGAGGTCGTCGTGCTCGACGCGCTGACCTACGCCGGACGGCGCGAGAACGTCGAAGGGCTCGGGGTCGAGCTGGTCGTCGGCCGGATCGAGGATCCGAACGCGGTCGAGCAGGCCGCGGCCGGGGTCGACGCGATCGTCAACTTCGCCGCCGAGACCCACGTCGACCGCTCGATCCTCGACGCCCAGGCGTTCGTGCTGACCAACGCGCTCGGCACCTACACGCTGGTCGAGGAAGCCCGCAAGCGGGGCGTCCGCTACGTCCAGGTCTCGACCGACGAGGTCTACGGCTCGATCGAGGACGGCGCCTTCACCGAGGAGCATCCGCTCGAGCCGTCGTCCCCGTACTCGGCGTCGAAGGCCGGGGCCGACCTGATGGTGCTCGCCGCGCACCACACGTACGACCAGGACGTCGTGATCGCCCGCGGGTCCAACTGCTACGGCCCGCGCCAGTTCCCCGAGAAGCTGATCCCGGTGATGAGCCTCAACGCGATGCACGGCGGTCCGCTGCCGATCTACGGCGACGGGCAGCAGGTCCGTACGTGGCTGCACGTCGACGACTTCGCGTCCGGCATCCACGCGGTGCTGACCCACGGCGCGTCCGGCCAGGCCTACAACGTCGGCGGCGCCAAGGAGAAGGTCAACGTCGCGGTGGTCGACGAGATCATCCGGCTGACCGGCGCGTCGAACGACCAGATCAAGCACGTCGAGGACCGGCTCGGCCACGACTTCCGCTACGCGCTGGACTCGTCGAAGCTGCAGGCGATCTCGGACTGGAAACCGCGCGTCGACGTCGACGAGGGCGGCCTGGAGTCGACGGTCCACTGGTACCGCGATCATCCGCACTGGTGGAAGCCGCTCGTCGCGACCGACGAGTACCGGGCCTACTACCGCCGCGTCTACGGGCAGGACCCGCAGTTCTGAGCTGACCGCACGCCGGTCCACCGTGGGTGGTGGACCCTTGCGGCGTGCTCAGGCGCGTGCGCGTCCGGCCGCGCGGCGGCCGGCGGAGGTCAGTCCTTCTTCTGCTTGGCGCCGACGGTCGAGCCGTCGAACTTCCAGGTGTTGTTCTCGCGGATCAGCTTGAGCGTGTCGGTCCGCTCGAAGTCGCCGGGAACGGTGACGCGGGCCTGGACCGTCGCCAGGTCGCCGGCGATCGTGACCTCGCGGACGTCGAGCTGGGTCGGATCGCTGTTGCGGAGCGCCGCGCGGGCGTTCTTCTCGCAGCCGCCGTCGCGGCTCAGCTGGTCGACGAGCCGCTTGGACAGCAGGGTGCGGCAGACCGTGCGCGCCCCCGTGTCGTCCTTGACCTCGTCGTTGTAGGCGTCGTCGAGCGACCGGACGGTGCTGGCGACGCGGCCCTGCTCGCCCGTGAACTCCTTGTCGTCCACGGAGTTCGACTGGGCACAGCCGGTGGCCACGAGGGCGAGCAGCGTGCCGGAGACGGCAAGAGGGACCAGGCGACGGGCGATCACGAGACGCAACGGTACCGGAGGACCGGGCCTGCGAGCCTCGGCGGGCATCGGCAGCGAACGGCGAGAGGCCGCGGCTGCCGCGGGCCGGCGACCCGAGCGACGGCTAGGCGGCGGGGCGGACGACCCGCCGGACCAGGTCGGTCCAGCCGGCGTCGAGCCGCTCGAGCGACACGCCGTTGTCGCGCAGGTGCTGGAGTCGGGCCGGCTCGAAGTAGCCGAGCAGGGTCTCGGTCAGCAGCTCGACGTCGCCGTCGATCCGGGCCTCGCGCAGCAGCGTCGCGACGTGGAGCAGGATCACGGCGCGTGCCGGGTGGGCGTAGCGCCGCGGTCCGGCCGGCTCGGACGCGAGCAGGATGTCGCTGTGCTCGATCGCGTGGCGGATCCGCAGGTGCCCGAACGCGGTCAGG
>JBAZOW010000073.1:0-13233 GCA_041648495.1 Patulibacter sp. | reverse complement strand
CTTCCGGCTGGAGCTGAGCGAGATCTCGACGGTGATGCTGAACGAGACCGGGGACGGGATCGTGGTGCGCACCTGGACGCCGGACCGCGGGGTGCGGGAGCTCCGCCGGAAATGACCCCGCCACCCGACGCGGGGGTCCGCGCGGTCCCGGGACCTCGGGCGCAGACGGCGAACGCATAGGATCCGGCGGCCCGTTCCGTTTCGGCCCTACCCCCGCGGTAGGCCCCTGACCTAGGCGACTCCATGTCCGACGACTTCACCGCGCCGCAAACCCCCGACCTGGTCCGCCACGCCGAGGCCTTCACCGAGAAGTACTCGCCGTACGACACGCCCAAGCCGCGCCGCAAGGTCGCCGTCGTGGCCTGCATGGACGCCCGACTGGACCTGTTCGGGATGTTCGGGCTCGAGATCGGCGACGCCCACCTGATCCGCAACGCGGGCGGCGTGGTCACCGACGACGTGATCCGCTCGCTGGCGATCTCGCAGCGCAAGCTCGGCACCAACGAGATCCTGCTCGTCCACCACACCGACTGCGGACAGCTGACCTACTCCGACGACCAGCTGCGGGACGAGCTGCTCGCCGAGACCGGCTACAAGCCGCAGTGGTCGCCCGAGTCGTTCAGCGACATCGAGGCCGACCTCAAGCAGTCGCTGCGGCGGGTGCTCGCCAGCCCGTTCCTGCTGAACAAGGACCAGGTCCGAGGCTTCGTCTTCGAGGTCGAGACCGGGCGGCTGCGCGAGGTCGAGCTGTAAACCGACCGCGAACGCCGCCGTCGGGCGACGGCGGCCGGTCCGGCCCGTAGGCTGCGTCCATGATCCTGCTCACCGGAGCGACCGGAGCCACCGGCCGACGCGTGCTGGACCGCCTACTCGGGCGCGGGCACGACGTGCGGTGCCTGGTCCGCAATCCGGCGCGCCTGGGGACCCGCCGCGTCGACGTCCAGCTCGCGCTCTGGAACCTCAGCGACAACCGTCTGCCGGGCGGCGTGCTGCGCGGCGTCGACACGGTGATCCACCTGGCCGGTCCGCTGCACGATCAGCCGGCGGCCAACCTGGAGGAGCTGAACGTCACCGCCAGCTGGCGGTTGGCCGACGCGGCGGCGCTGGCCGGGGTCGGCCACTTCGTCGCGGTCTCGGCGCTCGGCGCCGGGCACGCGGTCGGCTCGCGGTTCCTGCGGGCCAAGGCCGACGTCGAACGGGTCGTGACCGGTGCCGGGGCGTCCGGATCGATGCCGGTCAGCATCGTCCAGCCCTCGTTGGTGCTCGCGCGCGGCCAGCGCTGGGCCGCGTGGGCGCACGCGCTGTCGATCCTGCCGATCGCCCCGGTCCCGACTCGGCCGATCGGGCTCTCCCGACCGGTCGCGGTCGGCGACGTCGCCGACGCGATCGTGGAGCTCGTCGAGCGCGACGCTCCCGCCGTCGACGCCCCGGCGCGGTTCCAGCTGGCGGGGCCGGACACCTTCACCGCCCGCGAGCTGCTGCCCGCGCTGCAGGCGGTCGTCGCCCGGCGCCGACGGACGGTGGCGCTGCCGATGCCGTGGTTGAACGTCGCTGCCGCCGCTCTGGAGCGGCCCGGCGCCGCCAACCGCGACGAGCTCGCCCTGCTGGCCTGCGACATGTCGGGCACCCGCGGGACGCACGACCTGGAAGCGCTGGGGATCGTCCCGCGCACGATGATGGAGGCGCTGAGCGCCTAACCGCGGCGGGGCGACTCGTTGGTGCGCCCGCCGAGCGACGGTCAGGCGTCGCGGCGGGTCCGGCGTCGCGGCACGTCCAGCGTCGCGGCACGTCCAGCGTCGCGGCGCGCCCGATCCCGCCTGGGAACCGCGCGTCCGGCCCGAGGTCAGTCCGCGACCGGGGCGATCCTGCCCGCCCACGGGTCCGCCTGCTCCAGCTCCGCGGACAGCGCCAGCAGCGTCCCCTCGTCGGCCGGACGGCCGATCAGCTGGACGCCGACGGGCAGTCCGGCCGCGTCGTCGCCGTCGGGCCGCACGCCGAGCGGCAGCGTGATCGCCGGCGAGCCCGTGATGTTGCTGATCGCCAGGTACGGATTGAACCGCCCGCCGCGGTCGAAGGTCGCCTGCGGGTCGGGACCGTCGGGATCGATCTGCTCGATCCGCAACGGGGCCTCGGCCAGGGACGGGGTCAGCACGATGTCGTACGCGTCGGTGGCCGTGACGACGTCGCGCGCGAACGCCTGCAGCCCCGCCTCCTCGATCACGTAGTCCAGCGCCCGTCCCTCCTGCGCCTGTTCCCAGAGCAGCCACGACAGCGCCTCCACGTCGTCGGGGGTGCAGGCGCGTCCCCGGCGCAGCTCGACGGCCCGGATCGACGACGCGACCGCGGGCACGAACGCGCTGGCGAACAGCTTCAGCAGCCCGTCCCGCCGCCACGGAGCCGGGACCTCGTCGACCGTGTGACCGAGGCCCGCCAGGCGCTCGGCGACCGCGCGCGTGACGGCGACGTCGGCCGCGGACGGCTCGCCCTCGAACGCCGGCTCGAGCACCAGGGCGACGCGCAGCCGCTCGAGGCCACCGGAGGCCCCGAGCGCCGCCTGCGCGGCGAACGGCACGGCCGGCGGCGGCGCCCACGACGCGTCCCCCGGCTCGGGCCCGGCGAGCACGTCGAGCGTGGCGGCGGTGTCGGCGACGGTGCGGGTCAGCATCCCGTCGACGGCGAGCAGGTGCTGCCCGAGGTCGGGCGCCAGTGAGATCCGACCGCGCTGGGGCTTCAGACCGACCAGCCCGCAGCAGGCCGCCGGGATCCGGATCGATCCGCCGCCGTCGTTGCCGTGGGCGATCGGCAGCATCCCGCTCGCCACCGCGGCCGCGGAGCCGCCCGACGAACCACCGCTGGTCCGGCTGAGGTCCCACGGGTTGCGGGTCGGCCCGAAGCGGCGCGGGTTCGTCACCGCCGTGATCGACCACTCGGGCAGGTTCGTCGCGCCGAGCAGCACGAAGCCCGCGTCGCGCAGGCGGCGGACCACGTTGTGGTCGTGCGTCGGGATCGGGTCCGCCCCGAACGTCGAGCCGTTGGTCAGGCGGTGGCCGGCCACCGCGCGGTTGTTCTTGATCGCCGTCGGCACGCCCGCGAACGGCCGCGGGTCCCCGGGCCCGATCGCCGCGGCCACGGTCCGCGCCTCGTCCGCCCAGACGTCGATCAGCGCGTTGACCGCCGGGTTCCGGTCGTCGATCGCCGCGAGCGCGGTGTCCGTCAGCTCGAGCGCACTGATCTCGCCGCGCCGGACCAGGTCGGCCAGGTCCAGGGCGGACCGCGTGAGGAGCGAAGGGTCGAGCGGCGCCATCGGGCCACCGTAGCGCGCGGCCCGACGGGCAATCGCTCCCACCCTTTCGGACCGCGGGTACGTTCTCGTATGGTGGTGGGTGCAGTATCGATACGAGCGAGGACCAGCAGATGACCGACGAAGTACGTTCTGGCCTGGAGGGCGTCGTCGCCTTCGCCACCACGATCGCCGAGCCCGACAAGGAGGGCGGCGCGCTCCGCTACCGCGGGGTCGACATCGAGGACCTCGTCGGCACCGTCCCGTACGAGCAGGTCTGGGGCCTGCTGGTCGACGGGCAGTTCGATCCGGGCCTCCCCTTCGCCGAGCCGCACCCGTTGAGCGTCCGCTCCGGCGACCCGCGCGTCGACGTCCAGGCCGCTCTGGCGATGCTCGCGCCCGAGTGGGGCTTCAAGCCGATCATCGACACCACGGACGAGGAGGCCCGCGAGCAGCTGGCGCGCGCCTCCGTGATGGCGCTGTCGTTCGTCGCCCAATCCGCCCGGGGCGGCGGACAGCCGCCGGTCCCGCAGGCCGAAGTCGCCGAGGGCAAGACGGTCGCCGAGCGGTTCCTGATCCGCTGGCGCGGCGAGCTGGACCCGACGGACGCCAAGGCGATCGACGCCTACTGGATCTCGGCCGCCGAGCACGGGATGAACGCCTCGACGTTCACCGCTCGCGTGGTCACCTCGACCGGGGCCGATGCCGCCGCGGCCCTGTCGAGCGCGGTCGGTGCGCTCTCCGGTCCGCTGCACGGCGGCGCACCGTCGCGCGTGCTGGCGATGCTCGACGGGGTCGAGCAGTCCGGCGACGCCGAGAAGTGGGTCAAGAACGCGCTCGACAGCGGCGAGCGGCTGATGGGCTTCGGTCACCGCGTCTACCGCGCCGAGGACCCGCGCGCCCGCGTGCTGCGCCGGACGGCCAAGGAGATCGGCGCCGCCCGCTACGAGGCCGCCGAGGCCCTCGAGAAGGCCGCCCTGGCCGAGCTGCACGCCCGCAAGCCGGACCGCGTGCTGGCGACCAACGTCGAGTTCTGGTCGGCGGTGATCCTGGACAGCGCCCACGTTCCGGCCAACCTCTTCACCCCGATGTTCACCGCCGCCCGCGTCGCCGGCTGGTCGGCGCACATCCTCGAGCAGAAGCGCGAAGCGCGTCTGATCCGCCCGTCGGCGAAATACGTCGGCCCGGGTCCGCGCCCGGTGTCGGCGGTCTAGTCCTCGACGATCCGGTCGAGCGCGCGGTTCAGCTGCGCCAGCTCGGCCGGGTCCAGGTCCGCCAGCGCCGCGGGACAGGCGTCCCAGCGGGCGAGCGCGTCGGCGCGCACGCGACGACCCTCGTCGGTCAGCGCCAGCACCCGCACGCGGCGATCGCTGGGGTCGGGCTGCCGCTCGACCAGACCGCGCTTCTCCAGCCGGTTGATCAGGCCGGTGATGTTGCTGCTGTCGCAGGTCATCGCACAGGCCAGGCGGCCCATCGGCTGCGGCGCATCGGGGTCGAGCTCGCGCAGGGCCAGCAGCTGCGGCACGGACAGGTCCAGCTCGCGGGCGAGCGACTGCACCCGCTGCCGCTCGGCGTCCACCAGGGTCCCGAGTCGGCGCCAGACGGCGGCCGCGGAAGTCGGGTCGGGGGCGGACATCGAGACGAACGATAGACCGATACGCCGCCCCCGGCCTCTCCGTCGCCGTAGAGGTTCTGCACGCCGTGCGTGTTCAACCTCGACGGCGACCGCGGCGCACGGCACGCCGTGACGGGTACGCCCCAGAACGACGAACGGCCGCCGCGGGATCACCCGCGACGGCCGTCGAACGTTCGGGCGGCCCCCCGCGCGAACGCGACGGGCCATCCGGCACAAGTCGGCTCGGAATTCCCGAGCCGAGGCGTGCTACATCATGCCGCCCATGCCACCCATGTCGGGCATGCCACCACCGGCCGCGGCGGGCTCGGGGATGTCGGCGACGATCGCCTCGGTGGTCAGGATGTTCTTGGCGATCGACGCCGCGTTCTGCAGCGCGGAGCGCGTGACCTTGGCGGGGTCGACGACGCCGGCCTTGACCAGGTCCTCGAGCTCACCGGTGGAGGCGTTGAGGCCGACACCCGGGGCCGCGTTGCGGACCTCGTTGATCACGACGGAGCCCTCGAGCCCGGCGTTGAACGAGATCTGGCGGAGCGGCTCCTCGAGCGAGCGCAGCACGATCTTCGCGCCGGTCTTCTCGTCGTCCTCGAGGTCCGTGACGTCGACCTTGAGGCCGGCCTGCAGCAGCGCGACGCCACCACCGGGGACGATGCCCTCTTCCAGCGCGGCACGCGTGGCCTGCAGCGCGTCCTCGACGCGGTGCTTCTTCTCCTTGAGCTCCGTCTCGGTGGCCGCGCCGACCTTGACGACGGCGACGCCGCCGGAGAGCTTCGCGAGGCGCTCCTGCAGCTTCTCGCGGTCGAAGTCGCTGTCGGTGTTCTCGACCTCGGACTTGATCTGGCTGATCCGGCCCTTGATCGCGTCGGCGTCGCCGTTGCCGTCGACGATCGTCGTGTTGTCCTTGCCGACGACGACGCGACGCGCGCGACCGAGCTGGTTGAGCTGCGTGTTCTCGATCTTCAGACCGAGGTCCTCGGTGATGACCTCGCCGCCCGTCAGGATGGCGATGTCCTCGAGGATCCGCTTGCGGCGGTCGCCGAAGCCCGGGGCCTTGACCGCGACGCCGGTGAAGGTGCCGCGCAGCTTGTTGACGACCAGGGTCGCCAGGGCCTCGCCCTCGAGGTCCTCAGCGATGATCAGGATCGGCTTGCCGGCCTGGATGACCTGCTCCAGCACGGGGAGGATGTCGCGAACGGCACCGATCTTGGAGTTGGCGATGAGGATGAACGGATCCTCGAGCACGGCCTCCATACGGTCCTGGTCGGTGACCATGTAGGGCGAGACGTAGCCCTTGTCGAACTGCATGCCCTCGGTGAACTCGAGGTCGATGCCGAAGGTCTGGCCCTCTTCGACGTTGACGACGCCGTCCTTGCCGACCTTGTCGATCGCGTCGGCGATGACGTCGCCGATCTCGGCGTCACGCGACGAGATGGTCGCGACGCGGGCGATCTCGTCCTTGCCGGAGATCTCGGTCGACTGCGTCGCGATGGCGGCGACGATCTGCTCGACGGCCTTCTCGATGCCGCGCTTGAGGGCGAGCGGGTTGGCGCCGGCCGTGACGTTCTTCAGGCCCTGCTTGACGATCGCCTGGGCGAGCACCGTCGCGGTCGTCGTGCCGTCGCCGGCGACGTCGTTGGTCGCCGTGGCGACCTCGCGGACGAGCTGCGAGCCCTGGTTCTCGAAGACGTCCTCGACCTCGATCTCACGAGCGATCGTGACACCGTCGTTCGTGATCGTCGGGGCGCCGAACTTCTTGTCCAGGACGACGTAGCGGCCCTTCGGCCCCAGGGTCACCTTGACGGCGTTGGCGACGGCGTCGACGCCGGCCTCGAGGGCCTGGCGGGCTTCCGTACCGAACTTGAGCTGCTTAGCCATGTGTGTTCTTCCTTCTCAGTCTTGGAGGGTGGACCGGCGTCAGCCGGTGACCTTGGCCAGAACGTCGCTCTCGCGGAGAACGAGCAGTTCCTCGCCGTCGACCTTGATCTCGGTGCCGCCGTACTTGCTGTACAGGACCTCGTCGCCGACCTTGACGTCGAGCGGGATCCGCTTGTCGCCGTCCTCGTCCCAACGCCCCTCGCCGGCGGCCAGGACCTCGCCCTTCTGGGGCTTCTCCTTGGCGGTGTCGGGAAGCACCAGGCCACTCGCCGTGGTCTGCTCTTCATCGATGGCGCGGACGATCAGACGATCGCCGAGCGGCTGCAACTTGATGGACATGTTGCGTTCCTCCGGGGCGTTGTACGTACAAGACTGCTGTTGGCACTCCCACAGGGAGAGTGCCAAACCGACGCGAAGTCTAACGGGTCGCACCCAAACGTCAACGGCCCCTTGGCACTCTCATGCCGAGAGTGCCAAGAGGCCGTCGGAATAGCCCGGAAATCGCGATAACGCGGGGCGGCAAGAGTTCTTGCCGCCCGGTCGCGGAGCGACTCAGGAGTGGCGCGACCCGATCGGAACCTGCGGGGCGTCGGAACCGGCGGCGGGCGGCAGGGGCCGCGATACGAGCGGCTCGACGCCGTCCCGCCCGGACCCGTTCCCGCCGACTTCCGATGCCGCCCCGTCGACCCCCTCGTGCTCGTCACCGGAGCCTGCCGCCTGCCGATCCGCCGCCAGCTGCTCGGCCACGATCTGCGCGCCGCTCTTGGTGCCCAGCCGCTGCTCCTGCAGGAACCAGACCGCGACGAACGCGACCAGGCCGAGCGGGGCGGCGAGCAGGAAGATCTCGGCGATTCCCGTCCCGTAGGCGTGCTGGATCACCTCGCGCACCGGCACGGGCAGGGTGGTCAGGTCGGGGATCTGACCGCCGGTCGAGCCCATCGTGCCCGGATCGATCCCGCGCTCGGCCAATCCCTCGCCGATGTGACTGGTCACCCGGGTACCGAGGATCGCCCCGAGCACCGAGACGCCGATCGCGCCACCGAGGCTGCGGAAGAACGCGATCAGCGCGCTACCCGCCCCCATCTCGCGGGCCGGAATCACGTTCTGGACCGCGAGGATCAGGTTCTGCATCACCATGCCGACGCCGATACCGACGATCAGCATGAAGATCCCGACCTCGACCAGGCTCGTGGTCTCGTCGATCAGGCCCATCAGGCCCAGGCCCGCGGCCAGGAACAGCGTGCCCGCCAGCATGTAGATGCGGTACCGCCCGGTCTGGGAGATCCGACGACCGGAGATCGTCGAGGACCCGAACAGGCCGACCACCATCGGGATCGTCAGCAGACCGGACTCCGTCGGGCTGTAGCCCCGGGCCAGCTGCATGTACTGGGTCAGGAAGATCGTCGTGCCGAACATCGCGATGCCGACCGCCACGCTGGCGATCACGGCCATCACCACGGTTCGGTTCTCGAACAGGTTGGTCGGGATCAGCGGCTCCTGCGTGCGCCGTTCGACGATCACCGAGGCAACGAGCAGCAGCAGGCCGCCGATCACCATGGCCGCGGACGTCCCGCTGACCCAGTCGTAGTTCTTGCCGGCCAGGGTGACCCAGATCAGCAGCGAGGAGACGCCGGCCGCGATCAGGAACGCGCCGAGCACGTCGATCTTCACGCTGTCGCGACGGATCCGCGGCAGGTGGAGGGTGCGCTGCAGCAGGACCAGCGCCGTCAGCGCGAACGGCACGCCGACGAAGAAGCACCAGTGCCAGCCGAGGTGGTCGGTGACCAGGCCGCCGATCACCGGACCAGCGACGGTGCCGATGCCGAAGGTGGCGCCGAGGTAGCCCATGTAGCGGCCGCGCTCACGCGGCGACACGAGGTCGGACAGGATCACCTGGACGAGCGCGGTCAGCGCGCCGATGCCGACGCCCTGCACGGCGCGGGCCGAGATCAGCCACGCGGTCGACTGCGCCAGGCCGGCGAAGACCGAGCCGATCAGGAAGATGATGATGCCGGCCTGGATCAGGACCTTGCGGTCGAAGAGGTCGGCCAGCTTGCCCCAGATCGGCGTGCTGATCGTCATCGTCAGCAACGTGGCGGTGACGACCCACGTGTAGGCGGACTGACCGCCGCCGAGGTCGGCGATGATCTTCGGCAGCGCGGCCGAGACCACGGTGCTGGACAGGATCGCGACGAACATCGCGAGCAGCAGCCCGGACAACGCCTTCATGATCTGACTGTGGGTCATCTGGCCGGCGACGGCCGTGGGGGCGTCGATCGCCGGCGTGGTTGAGCCGCTCATGCGGGCCCCTCCTCGTTCGTACTGTCGACCGGGACGGCGAGGTCGGCGCGCAGCCGCTCCAAGCCGTCGACCAGGGTCTGGACTTCGTCGGGACGCCACGCGGCCAGGGCCTCGTTCAGCGCCAGGATCACCCGCTCGTGGATCTTCTCCAGCTTCTGCGCGCCCGCGGGCGACAGGCGGACCATGCTCGACCGGCGATCGGTCGGGTCGGGCTCGCGATCGATGTAGCCCTCGGACTCCAGCGCCTGGACCTGGCGGCTGGCGACCGACAGGTCGACCTGGAGCTCGACGGCGACGTCACTGACGCGCGCGGGGCCGATCCGGTTGATCGCGCCCAACGCCGGCGTGCCGCCGGGGACGTGATCGATCCCGGCTCGTCGTCGGAGGTCCCGTCGGATCGACGCGATCCCGAGCAGCGCTTGGGTCAGGTCCTCCATCGTGATGGTGTCGTGGCGCGTTTCGTTTTGCATGCTTCCCGCAAGCAATAGTTGCGCATTTCATTGCCCTAGGCAAGCACTTGGACTGTGCGATCGGTCCGCGCGCCTCCGCGAACCTCCCGGCGGCTACGCGGGAACCGGATTCGGTGCCGGTCGCCCGGCCAGCACCTCGATCACGTTGCGCAGCGCCATCCGCGTCATCGCCGTCCGGGTCTCGACCGAGGCCGAGCCGATGTGCGGCAGGACGACCAGTCCCGGCTCGTGCAGCAGCGGATCCTGCGAGTCGCGCAACGGCTCGGTCGCGAAGACGTCCAGGCCCGCCGAGTGCAACCGTCCCTCGCGCAGCGCGTCGAGCAGCGCCGACTCGTCGATCACGCCACCCCGTGCGGTCGAGACCAGCGTGCCGCGCGGACCGATCAGGTCGAGCTCGCGGGCCCCGATCAGGCCCGTCGTCTGCGGCGTGCGCGGCACGTTCAGCGAGACGACGTCCGAGCGCTCCAGCAGCTCGTCGAGCGGCACCGCCGTGGCGATCCCGTCGTCCGGACGCGGGGAACGGCTGTGCTGCAGCACCGTCATCCCGAAGCCCCGGCCCCGTCGGCCGACCGCCTGCCCGATCCGGCCGTAGCCGACGATCCCCAGCGTGGCGTTCGCGACGTCGAGCCCGAGGAAGTTGCGCGGATCGAAGGCGCCCCACTCGCCGCGACGCATGATGTCCGTGGCCTCGACCAACCGTCGGCGGGCCATCAGGATCAGCCCGAACGCCAGGTCGGCGGTCGCGTCGGCCAACACCCCCGGGGTGTGCGTCACGGTCACGCCGTGACGGGCGGCGGCCTCGAGGTCCACGTTGTCGAAGCCGACGGCGACCAGCGCCACGACCTTCAACCGCGGTGCGACGGCGAACAGCGCCTCGTCGACCTGGTCCGGCGTCGACACCACCAGCGCATCCGCGTCGGCGGCCAGCTCGCGCAGCGCCGCGGCGTCCGGCTCGGCACCGTCGGGCGGGATCACCAGCTCGGCGTCGGCCGGCAGCGCGACGTCCTCCAGGCCCGGATAGCCGTAGCGGGACAGGGCGATCCGCAGACCCGACGCAGCAGTGGTCATCGGGGACCTCAGTTCTGCGCGCCGCCGATGCCCAACCGGGCGTCCGCGAAGCCCGGCGGACTGGTCAGGATCTGGCTGAACCGCACGACGGTGACGATGTCGTCCTCGGTCACCGTGCGTCCGTAGATCTGCTCCAGGAAGTGGATCAGCTCGTCGTGCCGGCGGAACTCCGGGTTGTCGTGCTCGATGTCGCGGGGCGACAGATCGCGCACGCGCTTGACCTCGACCTGGTCGATCACGGCGTCGAAGATCTTCTCGCGAGGCGAGAACTGGTACCCGATCGTGACGAGCACCGCCTGGTTCTTGCGGTACTTGTGGCTCTTGTCGCCGAGCCGGATCGTGGCGGTCTTCCGCCCACGCTTCAGCTGGTCGGCGAAGATTCGGGAGTAGAAGTTCAAGACCTGCATCGGCCCATAGACCCTAACGCCCGTCGCGCTTGCGGGCCATCGCCTTCTTCACCATCTCGCGATCACCGGGGAACGCGAGCTCCGTCAGCGCCCGGTCGAGGGGCATCCAGTACGCCCCGGTGACCTCGAATCCGTCGGCGACCGGCTCGCCCTCGACCCACGAGCAGAGGTACATCCGCACGGTCTTGCGGATCCGCTTGCCGTCGCGCTGGTACCAGTAGACGACCTCGCCGAGCCGGGCCGTCACGCGGGCCGAGACGCTCGTCTCCTCGAAGATCTCCCGCACGGCGGCAGTCGGGGGATCCTCGCCCTCCTCGGGATGACCCTTCGGCAGGGTCGCGATCGTCCGGCCGTCAGGACGGACCGGATTGATCACCAGGCACTGGCCGTCGTGGACCACGACGCCGCCGCACGAGAACTCGCGCTCGGCCGGCACGGTCGCGGCCGCGCGGCCGGAAGCACCTCCACTCTTGCCGCGGCGCCGCCCCCGAGAACGCGACGTCGACCGGCCCTTGCCGCGCCCCGGCGGGCGACCGCTCATCAGTACACGTAGCGGCCGAGCGCCGCCGGATCATGCACCAGGATTCGGCCGCGTCCCTGCTTCAGCACCCCGGCCCGCTCCAGCACCGCCAGGAACCGGCTCGCCGACTCGCGGGAGCTGCCCGCGAGCTGGGCGATGTCCGCCTGGGTGATCCGGATCTCGACCTCGGGATCGTCGTTGCCCTCGGCCCGCGCCTGCTCGACCAGCCGGGCGAGCACGCCCGCCACGCGCGACTGCACGGTCTGGAACGACTGACGCGACAGGCGCTCGTTCGCCTCCCGCAGGCGACGTCCGAGGGCGATCACGAGCTTGGCCGAGATCTCGGAGTGCTCGCGCATCAACCGGCGCATGTCGCCGGCGAGGATCGCCAGGGCCTGGACGTCGTCCAGCGCCTCGACCGTCGCCGAGCGCTTGTCGGTGTCGAACATCGCCAACTCGCCGAAGATGTCGCCCGTCCCGAAGTGCGCGAGGGTGATCGCGCGGCCGTCGGGATGGTGGCGAACCGCGCGGCAGTGCCCGTCCTTGACGATGTAGCAGGTGTCCGAGCGGTCGCCCTCGCGGAAGATCACCTGCTGCGGTGCGAACCCCCGCGGCACGGCGACCTCGGCGACGCGGGCCAGGTCCTCGGGACCCAGCGTCTCGAACACCGGCACGCGGCCGAGCAGCTCCAGCGTCGGATCAGCTTCGTTCACCTGGTCCGAGAAAGCCACCATGTTGAAATACCACACCCGCCGGATCGTCGGGGGGAAGATGGCCGGAGAACCCCGTCGTTTGCGGGGTTCTTCGCGTCACGCCTGCTCGATGGTCCGATTCTTGCGTCCGGTGGTCAGCCGGCCGATCACCACGATCAGCAGCCCGATGAGGATCGCCACCGGTAGCAGGATCGCCACGGCGATCAGCGCCACGCCGGCCACGACCTGCAGGACCCGGCCGGCGTCGTCCCAAGCGTCCGACAGGCCCCACCGACCGTCATCCTCGACCGGGCTCGTCGCCGCGCCACCGCGCGTCGTGGTCAACCGCAGCGACAGCCGGGCGGTCGAGGTCTGGCCGCGGAGCTCGCGCTGCTCCCGCTCCAGCCGGGCGATCCGCGAGGACAGCAGCCGCAGCTCCCGGCGCTTGGCCGAGCGCCGGTCGGCCGCGGTGGCCCGGGCCAGCTGGAGGCGGACCGACGCGCGGTCCGCCCGGAGGTCCCGCAGGCGATCATCGATCGACACACGCTGATCGGTCACGTCGACCGACGAGCGCTCGAGTCGGACCGGCTTGCCGATCCGGCCGATCGCCGCGATCGTGGCGTCGAGCCGGGCGGACGGCACCACGATCTCGAACTCGGCGCGCGGGGACGAGGCGGCCTCGGAGACCGAGGACGCACCGATGTAGCCGCCCTGGTCGGCGACGACGTCGGACACGCGGCCCGCGGCCGCGGCGACCTTGGAGCGCTCCACCCGCACGGTCTGGCGGGCGTCACGGATCACGCTGCGGTCCTTGCGGAGGCTCGTGCCGGACGCGGACGTCGATCCCGGGCTCGGGGCGGCGGTCCGGCTGCTCGTCGAGGCGGAACCGGTCGACGAGTCCGCGCTCGACGCGTCGCCGCCGCTCGCCGACCCGGAGGACGGGGCCGACTCCAACAGCTTCGAGCGCCGTGCGTCCCGCGCGGAGGA
>JBAZOW010000072.1:0-13275 GCA_041648495.1 Patulibacter sp. | reverse complement strand
GGCCGGGGGCCAGGATCCGGGAACGTCCGCCAGCCCGGCGCGGACCAACGCCGCGGCGTGCGCGCGCTGCTCGTCGAACGGGCGATCCTGGGGCAGCAGCACCAACGGCCGGCGGGCGGCCGCGACCTCGGCGATCGCGTTCGCCCCGGCGGTCGCGACGACCACGCCGCAGCGGTGGAGCAGCGCCCAGACGTCGGCGGCGGGCCCGTGATCGATCACCCCCGGGCGGCCGGGGACCCGCAGCGCTCCCGCCACGTGCCAGGTGCGCTGCGGATCGCTCGCCGCCGCGTCCGCGACGTCGTCGGCCCGCAGCGCGTGCCCACCGGCCCCGACCAGCAGCAGCACGTCGCGGCAGGCGGAAGCGGGGCGGGCGTCGTCGGGCGTCGGCGCGTCGTCGAAGCGCGAGACGGCGCCGCAGAAGGTCAGGCGATCGTCCGGCGGACCACCGCCGCCCGGGTGCGTCGCGCGGGTCCACGGCACGAGCACGCGCGACGCGCCAGCGTAGCCCAGCGCGTGAGCGGGGTCGCCACGGTCTCCGCGCTGGCCGACCAGCACGGTCGGCAGCGAGAGCAGCCGGCCGAGCAGCGCGACCTCGACCGAGACGTCGACCACCAGCACGGACGGCTTCGCGGCGGCCGCCCACGCGGCGATCAGCGCCGTGCGCTCGCGCAGGCCGTCGACCCCGCGCGGCACCCAATGCAGGGTCCCGCCGGCGGTCGGATCGTCGGGGGTCCCGTCGATCGCGTCGTCCGGAAGCGCGATCCAACCGTCCGCGGGGATCCCGGCCGGGCGCGGCAGCGTGCTGAGCCCGACCACGTCGTCGCCCAGCCACGGCCGGGTCGCGAGGAAGCGGTGCAGGTGGCCGGCGCCCTGGTGGTGGACGTACCAGCCGATCGTCACGACGCGGCCGACAGCGGTACGGGCGCGCGGCGGAGACGCCGCCGGGACGCGGTGGGGGTCGGGGTGGGCGCCTCCCGTCGGTCCGCGCTGGTGAGCGTGCGGTAGAGCCGTTCGTAGCCGCGGCCCATCGCGTCGATCCCGACGGTCCGCACGGCATGCTCGCGGACGCCGGCGCGGTCGAGGTCCCACGCGTCGCCGATCGCCGTCAGCAGCGCGTCGGCGTCGCGTCCGGCGGTCAGCCGTCCGCCCGCGTCGCCGACGAGGTCGGGCAGGCCGCCGCGCGCGAACCCGGCGATCGGCGTGCCGCAGGCCATCGCCTCGGCCGCCACCAACCCGAACGGCTCGTCCCACACGGGGGTCACGAGCGCGACCCGCGAGCTACCGATCAGCGTGCGGAGCTCGTCGTGGTCGAGGTGCCCGACGTACTCGATCCCCCCGCCGAGTCGCGGGGCGACCTGCGCGGCCCAGTACTCGCGATCGATGATCGGGCCGGCGATCCGCAGGGGGATGCCCCCGCGGCGGCAGGCGTCGATCGCCAGGTGCGGCGCCTTCTCGGGGACCAGGCGTCCGGTCCAGACCGCGCCCGTGCCGCCGGGACCGCGGCGCCAGCGCCGGGTGTCGATGCCGTTAGGCACGACCGCGATCTGCGGAGCGACGTCCGACCACGCGTCGCGGGTCGCGGTCGACACGGCCGAGAGCGGCGGCAGCTGGTGGCGGGACGCTTGGCGCAGCGCGCTCTCCAGCCACGGGGTGGGCGGCGTGTGCAGCGTCGTCAGCAGCGGGACGGACAGCAGCGGCGCCATGCCGATCGGCAGGTAGTGCAGCGTGTTGGAGTGGATGAGGTCGTAGCGGTGGTGCTCGGACGCCAGCTCGAGCATCGCCTGCATGTACGCGTGGTGCGCCGCCATGAACGCCTCCGGCGGCATCGACACGTCGCTGCGCGCGGTCTCGCTGACCGTCGCGTGCAGCTCGAGCGGACGCAGTTCGACGCCCGGGACGTCGGATCCCGGCGGCGCGTACATCACGACGTCGTGGCCGCGGCGGGCGAGCCACCGTCCCAGGTACCAGGTGAAGGACTCGACGCCGCCGCCGAACGGCGCGCGGATCGGAGCGACGTGATGGGCGATCAGGCCGATGCGCACTCGGGCGTCCTCCCGGGCATCACCCGCCGCGCGCCCGCTCGACGTCTGGGAGGCGAGGCGATGGCGGGGGGCTCGTTCTGCACGGCTGGGGCTTACCCGCGAACGGTCGTCGGTAATCGCGTTTTCCGGCCGTGTGCGTACCGCGTTCGGGGGTACCGGATTCGTCCCGTCCCCGAACCAGATCGGAGCGTCTGCGAAGTGACGTCCACGTCCCGTCCGTCGAACCTGCGACCGCTGCGGTTGCCGCCGCGCAACCCCGTCCCGTCGCGATCGCCGACCGTGCGCGTGGCGTCCGTTCCGGCGTCCCACGTCTACGTTCGCCACCTGGCCGACCCGGACGGCGACGACGGGGTGCTGCGGCTGGACGACGTGCCGCCGGCGGACGGCCTGAAGGTCCCGGGCGGCTGGTGGCCGCCCGTGATGCTCGACGCCGCGTGGATCCGCGAGCACCACCGGACGTTCGACGCCTTCCACGTCCACTTCGGCTTCGACGCGAAGGCTCCCGACGAGCTGCGCGAGGTCGTCGCCGCCCTGGACGAGGTCGGTGTGCCGCTGGTCGTCACCGTCCACGATCTGCGCAACCCGCACCACGTCGACCGGTCGCTGCACGACGAGCAGCTGGGCGTGCTCGTGCGCGGCGCCGACGAGGTACTCACGCTGACGCCGGGAGCGGCGCGCGAGATCGAGCGGCGGTGGGGACGGCACGCCACGGTGGTCCCGCACCCGCACGTCGTGGAAATCGACCGCATGCGGCGGGCCCGGCGGGACGGTCCGCGCGAGCGGTTCGTGATCGGCATGCACGCCAAGAGCGTGCGGGCGAACATGGACCCGATCGGCGTCGCGCGGGCGCTGGCGGACGCGGTGGACGAGCTGCCCGACGCGACGCTGCGGATCGACGTCCACGACGAGCTGCTGGATCCCGGTAATCACTGGCACGCGCCGGAGGTGGTGGACGCCCTGCGCGAGATCGGCGACCACCGGGCCGACGTCGAGCTGCGCGTCCATCCGTACTTCTCGGACGACGAGCTGTGGGACTACCTGGAGCGCCTCGACGTCTCGGTGCTGCCGTACCGCTTCGGCACGCACTCGGGCTGGCTCGAGGCCTGCCACGACCTGGGGACGGCGGTGATCGCGCCGGACTGCGGCTTCTACGCAGAGCAGTCCGGCTGCCTCTCCTACCACCACGCCGACGACGGCCTGGACGTCGCGAGCCTGCGTGCGGCCGTGCGGCGTGCGTACGAGCAGTGGAGCGTCGGAGGAGCTCGCTCGGACGACGGGGGTCGACCCGGTCCGGCGTCGCACGTCGAGCAGCAAGACCGGCGGATCGCCGAACGTCTGCGACAGCGACGGAGGATCGCCGCCGCGCACCGCGCCGTGTACGAGGCGGTGCTGCGCGCCCGGGACACGCCGTAGCGGGCGGCCGCGGTCGCCCTCTACGGGGCCGACCGACTGCGAGGATGGACGCGTGCGTACGCCGAACCCATCGACGTTTCCCCTTCGCTCGCGCCTGCGAATAGCGGTCGCCGCGCTCGTGGTGCTGTTGGTCGCGGCGCCGGCCGCGACCGCGCGGTCGGTCAGCGACCCCGACATCGGCTGGCCTTCGGCGCTGCGCAAGGAGCTGCGGCTGCCGAAGGTGGCCTCGGCGAAGCCGTGCAACCGCGAGCTCTCGCGGGCGGGGATTCGGGTGCAGAACCGGATCGATCGACGGGCGCCCGGCGCCGACCGCGTGCTCTACCGGATCTTCCACAACCGGCCGACGAACATCTGGGGCAACGTCTGGTTCACGCCCTGCGACGGCGGACTGATGCAGGTCGGCGTGGCATGGGGTGGTTCGGCTCGCGACACCCGGGTGGCGGTTCGGGAGGCGCGAAGCTACTTGCGGAAGAAGAAGCTGACGCGCTCCGTGCGGCTGGTCGCCGTCCGCTCGACGTACCGGGAGCTGTCGGATCAGGTGGTGGCGCTGAGCACGGTGGAGGACGGGGGCGCGTTCGCGGCCCCGGACGAGATCACCTGGGGCATCGAACCGCAGCGCAATGCCGTGGTGATCGAGGCCGAGTACCGCGTGCCGGAGTCCGACCGAGCGCTGTTGCGGGAGCTCGCCCGTACGTCGCCGGTCAACGTGATCGTCCGGATCGACCCGGCCCCGGATCCGAACGCGCCGATCCGCACCTATGCGGTGCCGTTCACGCTCGATCGAGCGACGGTCGATCGCAGCGCTGCGACCGTCACGGTGAAGGTCGAGGACCCGAGCTGCGGCGCGACCGGTGCGGAGGACGTTGCTCAACGGTTCGCGGGGGTCCGGATCCGTAGGCTGGAGTACGCCTACGTCCTGACCGCGCGGCTGCGGGTGAACCCCGAGTGGGGTCGCTTGGTCTGCGCCGACGGCCCGCCGGACGGCTCCTCGATCACCACCGCGGTGACGCTGCCGGAGAAGCTCGGCCGTCGCGGTCTCGTCGACGGAGCCGAGGGTCCCAGCGGCTTCCACATCGTCGCCCTCCCGCCGCGAGGCGCCTCGGCGATCCGCTCCCTGTCACCGAAGTTCATGTACATGAACGACGACTGCGACGCCCAGGACGTGCGACGGGCGTTCAAGGGCCGCAAGAAGACAGAGTGGTGCTTCTTCTGATCTAGGGGCGGCGGTCTGACGCCCGGAAGGGGCGGCCCGGCCGCAGAACGACGTTCAGCCCCGCCAGCGCCTCGACGCCGGCCGCGATCCGCTCGACGCCGAAGCGGAAGCCGAGATCCGGGTCGGTTGCCCGTCCCTGGGCCTCGCCCACGGCCGTGCCGACCCGCGAAGCGTGAGGAAAGTCCTCGGCGCGAACCCGCTGCGCGAGGGCCGGACCGGCCTGCGCCCACCAAGCGCCCTCGTCCTCGGTCCGCGCGGCAGCCAGCGACTGGCTCGCGTGGGCGCGGACGAAGCTCGTGATCAGGCCCAGGGTCAGATCCGCGTCGAGGTCACCGAGACCGGCGCCGGTCAGCGACGCGAGCTCGCGCTCGTACTTGCGCAGCTGGGCCGGGCCGAGCGGGGGACGATCCTGGGCGACGTCGGCCAGCCACGGGTGCGCTCGGTAGACGGCCAGGTTGGCCTCGGCGATCCCGGCGATCCGCGGAGGAAGCGGTACTCCCTCGGCCGGCGTATCGAGGACGAACTCGGCCAGGCAACGGTCGACGACCATGTCGATCAGCTCGGCCTTGGACGGGACGTAGGTGTAGAGCGCGTTGGGGGACGCCAGGCCGAGCTCAGCCGCGAGCGCGCGCATCGTCAGTGCCGCGAGACCTCGCGCGTCGGCGAGAGCGACGGCGGCGTCCGCGATCTCCCGGGTGTCCAGTCGCGCGCGGGGGCCACGGTTGGCCCGGCCCTCTGTGGGGTTGTCGCCCCAGAGCAGGGCGACCGTGCGGGCGGGGTCGCCGTGGCCGGTGCGCTCGATCGCCATCGGCGTAGTCTTGCATCGAAACGTTGAACGTTGTACTCTGAACAACGTTCAACGAAAGGTGGCAGTATGAGGATCACGTCGTCCGGCTTGTCTCTGACCGTGGCGGACCCCGAGGCGTCGGCGGGGTTCCTGGAGCACGCGTTCGGCTTCGAGCGCGAGATGGCGGCGGACGGCTTCGTCTCGCTGGCTCGGTCCGATGCCGGCTTCAGCCTGATCTTCCTGCGAGCCGGGCTGGAGACCTTCAAGCCGCGTGATCGCGCCGATCGGACGGCGAGCGGTCTGCTGGTCGTCTTCGTCGTCGACGAGATCGACATCGAGTACGAGCGCCTGGTCTCTGCGGGTGTCCCGATTCTGACCCCGATCGAGACCGAGCCGTGGGGCGAGCGCTACTTCCAGGTCGAGGACCCCAACGGCGTGATCGTCCAACTGGTCCAATGGGTCGCGGCGCCGCCGGAGGGCGTGGTGGCGTAGCCCGTGTGCTCGTCGCATGCCTAACGCCGTTCCTACTGGGCGTCGCGTCCCTTGCATCCCGACGCTCCGGACGAGAGGCTGACCGCATGAGCACCCCGGACCTGCCGCCGAGCTTCTACCAATTCGAGATCTACGGAAAGGGCCTCGGCGGCGAGAAGCCGCTGCTGCCGACCACGTACGAGGGGCTGCGGGCGCGGGCCGAGGCCGAGCTGTCCGACGCGGCGTACGGGTACGTCGCGGGCGGCGCGGGAGACGAGCGGACGATGGGCGCCAATCGCGAGGCGTTCGATCGCGTCCGGCTGGTGCCGCGGATGCTCGGTGAGGTCGGCGTCCGGGATCTCTCGACCACGATCCTCGGCACGACGCTGAACGCGCCGATCCTGCTCGGACCGGTCGGCGTGCTGTCGATCGTCCACCCCGACGGCGAGCTGGCCGTCGCTCGCGCTGCGAACGCGATGGGGGTGACCCACGTGTTGAGCAACGCTGCGTCGTCGACGATCGAGGGCGTCGCCGCAGCCACGCCCGACGCGCCCCGCTGGTTCCAGCTCTACCCGCCGAACGACCCCGAGGTCCGGCGCAGCCTGGTCCGGCGCGCCGAGGCCGCGGGCAACGAGGCGATCGTCGTCACGCTCGACACGCTGACGATGCCGTGGCGCCCGCGGGATCTGCAGAACGCCTACCTGCCGTTCCTGCTCGGCGAGGGCATCGCCAACTACACGTCCGATCCGGCGTTCCGCGCCAAGCTCGAGAAGACGCCCGAGGAGGACCCGCAGGGCGCGGTCGGCATGTGGGCGGCGACCTTCCCCAACCCGGGGATGACCTGGGACGACCTGGCCGCGCTGCGCTCCGAGACCACGCTGCCGCTGCTGGTCAAGGGCATCCTGCACCCCGACGATGCCCGCCGCGCGGTCGACCTGGGGATCGACGGGATCATCGTCTCCAACCACGGCGGCCGTCAGGTCGACGGCTCGGTCGGCGCGCTCGACCAACTGCCGGCGGTCGTCGATGCCGTGCCCGACACGGTGCCCGTCCTGGTCGACTCCGGGGTCCGCACGGGCTCGGACGTCTTGAAGGCGCTGGCCTTGGGCGCGAAGGCCGTCCTCGTCGCCCGTCCGTGGGTCTGGGGCCTGGCGCTCGAAGGTCAGGCCGGCGTCGAGCAGGTCGTCAAGTCGCTGCTCGCCGACCTGGACCTGTCGCTGGCGATGTGCGGGCTGGCAAGCGTCGCGGACGTGGGGCCGGAGGCAATCGTGGCGCGGCCGTCGTGAGCGGTCGACCACGGGCGGGTCGGCGACGAGCGTGTCGACTTGTCCGGAACAGGGCGGGAGAACTCGACACGCCCGCCTTGGCGACACGCCCGCCCTGAGGGACACGCTCGCCCCGGCCACCGTTGCTACCACCGGTCGCAAAACTCGGCTACGGTTCAGTAGCCATGATCGAGATCACCCGAACCCGCGACGTCCCCGGAACGCCGGAGGAGGTCGCCGCCACCGTCGCCGACCTCGAGCGCTGGCCCGAGTGGTTCGCGCTGCACAAGGGGTGGGCGGGGCCGGTCCCGAGCTCCGCCGCGGTCGGCGTCCAGTTCAAGCACAAGGTCCGGGTCCTCGGAATGCCCGGCGACGTGGCCTGGAAGGTCGCCCGGCTCGACCCGCCGCAGCGCTTCGTCCTGGAAGGCAAGGGGCCGAGCCGCTCGAAGATGGGGGTCGACTTCCGGATCTCCCCGCGCGACGGCGGAAGCACCGTCGCGTTCACGGCGACGATCGGCGGCCTCGCGCTCAAGCCGATCGAGGGTCGGCTGAAGACGTGGATCGAGGCCCGCGCCGACCGCACCCTCGACGGTCTCGAGCGGACGCTCGCCGAACGGTAGAGCGCGGCGTCTATCGAGCTCCCGGGGACGCCCGCGTGAAGCCGCAGCGTGATGGGTACTCGTCCCGCATCGGATCTCGACTCGCCCGTACCCATCGCCCGCGGCTGGCTCTGGCCCTCGGGATACTGCTGCTCGTCGCCGCCGGCGTTCTGCTGCTCGTCAGCCGTGGTGGCGACGACGAGGTGCAGATCGTCAACGGGGCTCCGGAGACCGGCTTCCCGTTGCGCGGCGACGGCGCGCGCGACGAGGCGATGATCCGCAGCGCCGCCGACGCGTGGGTCCGGGCCGCGCGCCGCGACGACGAGCGGTGGGCCGAGGGGGACGGTCCCGAAGTGACCGTGCTCTGGGCCGGACGGGTCGCCGACGACCGCGACGGCGTCGTGCTCGCCGCCAACCAGCGCGCGACGTTCCTGCACCGCCTGCGGGGACGCGACTACTGGCAGCGCAGCGCGGCGGTCGTCGAGGACGACGACGATCCGATGATCGTCGCGTCGAGCGAGGCCGTGCTGGTCCGCGCCGGCGCCGAGTCGAGCTTCCGGCCCGCCACCCCCGGGGGCGGCGGGGCGCCCGAGGTGCGCGAGGACGACGGCCTGTGGCACCGCGGCGGTATCGCGTTGTCGATGGGAACCGTTCTGGTTCCCGACGGCCTGCAGCGGCGCTATGACGATCGGCAGACCGAGCGACCCCCGGTCGCCGTCTTCACCGGTGCGGAAGCCGGGGGTAGCGGGAGGATTCCCGCCCTGCGCGAGCTGTCGCCCACGTTGTTCCGGCGGCTCTCGTCCGGACCCGATGCGGCGGTTTCCGAGGGTGCCCAGCGGCTGAACGCCGCCGCGAGCTTCCCGTTCGATCAGGACTCGGACGACGATCGGGAGCCGCAGCGGCCCGATGCGCTTCCGACGCTGGACGTCGTGGCCGACCAGCAGCTGCCTCCGCTCGGACCGGTCGTCGTGCTCTCCTCGACGAACTCGTCGCTCGGCTCGGGTCGGTCGCGGCGCGCTCGGCTGGTAGCCGCGGCGGGCGGGACGATGGTCGCCGGCGGCGACGCGGTGGCGGTGGCGATTCCGCTGGACGGGGCGCAGAGCGCGTGGCGCGGGGCCGCCGGTCCGGCGCTCGGGGCGGCGTACGTGCGTCGCGACACCTATCCGCGCGACGACACCCGCGGGGCCGACGAGGAACCGACGCGGGTCGACGGGCCGTTCCTGCTGGTCGCGGGGGACGGCCGGGTGGCGCGGGTCGAGGTGCGCGCGGGACGCCGCTCGGTCGACATCGACGGCGCCGTCGGGCTGGTTCCGGCGCCGTGGGCCAAGGAGCCCGGCACCCGGAAGGCGTCCGACACCGACGTGGCGGTGCTCGGCGAGGAGGCCAACGGCACGCTCGTGGTCCCGTCGGCCCCCGCGTCGACCGCGGTCGTGGTGCGGTTCGAGGAGTGAGCTAGGGCCGCTCGGTCGGCTTGGGGGGCCGGGCGGCCTCCAGCGCCGTCTTCAGCTTGGCGGCGTCGACGCCGAGCTCCTTCGCCAGCGCGGCCACGTGGGCGTTCTCGCGCTCCGCGCGCACGGAGTCGAGCGCCTTGGTGACGGTCTCCTCGGACTTGCCGGTCTTCTTCGCCAGCGCGGTCACCAGAGCCGAGTCCTCGCCGCCGGGGCCGCCGGGGCCACCCGGGCCGCCGGGTCCGGGACCGCCGTGGCCGGGACCGCGACGGTCGCCACCGCGCTGCGCGTCGAGCACGGACTGGACATCGGCGGTCGTCGCGCCGAGGGCCTTGGCGATCGAGGCGGCGCGATCGGCCTTGTCGCCCTTCGGTCCGCGGGTCGCCTCGAAGGCGGCCTGCAGCTTCGCCTCGGTCACGCCGAGGGTCTTGGCGAGCGCGGCCGTGTCGACCCCGGGGCCGAACCCGCCCCGGCCCGGACCGCCGGGGCCACCGGGACCACCGGGTCCGCCCGGACCCTCGGGAGGACCGGCGTGCGTATCGGTCACCTTGAAGTCCTTGTCGAGCTCGACGTGGACCGTGGTGCCGTCGGTCTTGCGGACCTCGGCCGTGAAGCTGCCGTCCGCCTTGCTGCGAATCCCCACGAGCGTGGCGCCCGGGTAGTTCGCCAACGCGGCGGTCGAGGCCTGGTCGGTGACGCTGCCGGTCAGCGGCGTGGGCGCGTTGGACGAGGTGGTGGCCGCAACAGCGACGCCGGCCCCGCCGAGGCCGAGCACGCCGATCGTGGCGATGACGGCCGTCTTGGTCTTGAGCGATCTGGTCATGCGACGACTCTGGTGCGCGCGGATGGGAGGGCCCTCGGAGTTCCCTGAGAATCCGCTGAGAGTGCGGGCTCGGGCGGTACCCCGTTGAGAGGCCGCCGTCGCTCGCCACCGCGGTCGAGGTCCGTGATCCGCCGAGTCCGCTCCGAACGGCCGGGCGACGGGTTGTTATCGGTGTAAGCTCCCGCCGTCGCCGAGCTCCATCGGCGGCCCGATAGACCCGAGGCCCCTCGCATGTCCACCGATCTCGTCCGCCTCGCCGCGTGGCGCAGTCCGATCCGAGCGGCATCGTTCGCCGTCGCGACCCTCACCGCGTCGCTCGCTTTCGCGAGCCCAGCCCTGGCCGGCCCGGCCCCGGCCAACGACCAGCTCGCCGGCGCCCAGGAGATCTCCGCGCTGCCCGCCGAGGTCGTGGGCACGACGGTCGACGCGACCGTCGGCGTCGATGAGCCCTCGCCGTTCGTCGTGCAGACGGGCGACCAGCTCGTCGGGCTCGACCGATCCGTGTGGTTCCGGTACGTGGCGACGTTCGACGGCAACGTCCTGCTCGACGCCTGCGACTCGAACTTCGACAACTTCGTCAACGTCTTCCGCGGGCCCGCCGGGGCGCTGAGGACCGTCGCTACGAAGAGCAACGCGTACCGCGCCTGCCGCGGCGATCGGCAGCTGTTCTCGGTCAGCAAGGGCGAGACCTACTCGATCCGGGTGGCGACCGAGCGGTCCGGATCGTTCGCGCCCCAGGGCGGCATCTTCCGACTGCGGCTGCAGGCACAGACCGCCCCGGCCAACGACGCGTTCGCGCGGGCGACCCCGCTCACGGGTTCCGGAACCGGGGCCTTCGACGTGCCGCTGGCGTTCTCCACCCTCGAGTTCGGAGAGTCCAACGCGTCCCGGGAGCGCGGGTCGGTCTGGTACCGGATCACCCCGACCGCGAGTCGTCCCTACCGGGTCCAGGCGCCCGCTTCGTCGGCCGTCTCGACGCTGCAGGTCTACGAGGCGCGGGGACGGACGATCAACGGCCTGCGGCGGGTCGGCATCGGGCGCGCCAGTGACTACGACGCCGCGCGCGTCGACTTCAACGCGATCAAGGGACGTTCGTACCTGGTGCGCGTGGCGACCCGCCAGCAGGTGCCCACGCCGGTGAAGATCGTGATCGCGACGAACTCCGCGTCGGGCGTCGGCCTGCTGATCACGCCCGAGCGCAACACGCTCTCCGGCCTGCGACGGTCTGGGTTCAAGGCCGCAGCGTCGTGCAACACCCGCTGCCGGGTCAGCATCGCGCTCTACGTCTCGGCGAAGGACGCGATCCGGCGGAAGCTCGTGACCGGCAAGCCGACCCGGCGCGTCCGGATCGGTCGCCTGTCCGGCACGCTGGATGCCGGGGGCTCGACCCGCGTGACGGTGCCGCTGACGTCGGAGATCGCCCGCCGGCTGCGCGGCTCGGCGCCGCTGAAGCTCGCGGTCGAGGCCCGGGTCGTCGGCGCGAAGAAGGGCGGAAGCGTTCGGGTGACCGAGACGGTGCGCTGAGGGCGGCACCACGACGCGTCACCTCGATCGCCCATGGAAGACGAACAGATCGCCTACGACACGTTGGTCGGGCCGAGCCCGTTCGATCCGGAGTCGTGGGCAAGCGCCGTGCAAACCGCGCTGGTCCCGCATTGGATGGATGCCTACCGTGCCGTGACGCCGTGGACGCCGGAGGTGATGGAGATTCGGCAAGGTGCTCTGACCTACCTCTTCGACGGAGCGCCGACGTTCGACGGTGAGACCACCAGCGGATTCGATGATCGAGTGGTTGCGGTGTGGGGTTCGTCCTGCCGCCCGGTGCACCGTCGGGACCGAGGTCGGTTGGCGGGGTTCATTCCGAACCCACGATCCTGGTCGGTGCGTCAACGCGATCGCGGTCACTTCGTTTCGCACGCGGCGGGCGGTGGCCTAGACCTGAATCTCTTCCCCCAGCACGCGGCGCTCAACCGGGGACGGTCCGAAGACGGTCGGCGCTGGCGCCGCATGGAACGTCTGATCGCGTCGCGACCGGGAACCCCGCTGTTCGTGCGCCCGATCTACCGCGACCCGACGTGGACTCCGGCATTGCTTGAGATCGGGTTCTGGAGGGACGGCGCGCTGCGATGGGAGCGGGTTCTGAATTCGTCCTAGGTGGCCGGCACGGATCCACCCCAGGCACCGACCTTGGCCTGGACCATCGTCGCTGCGGATCTTGGCGCCGCCCTCCGCTGCCGACAGTCGGGTGCTTTGGTGGGGCCGTTCGTCGTGGACGGTGTCGCGCTCAAAGGGCCGCCGGACCTACCGTGTTGGGTCGCTGTGACGGAGACAGCGGTGGCGTAGCGCGAGCCACGGGGAGCGGGCCGTCCCGGCCTGACAGGCCGGGACGAGCGCCCCGATCAGTGCGCCATGACCGGCTCGGCCGAGGGGTCCATCGCCGGGGCGGCGCCGGGGCGCAGCAGCAGCCCGGTGACGACGGCGCCGAAGGCGAGGATCCCGGAGGCGATCCAGAACGCGGTGACGTAGCCGTGCATCGTGGACTCGAGCGCCAACTGCGCGCCCTGGAAGCGGTCGGCGTTGTTGGTCGAGTAGCTGGTCACCGCGCTCGCGAAGAGCGTCGAGAGCAGTGCCGTCCCGATCGAGCCGCCGACCTGCTGCGTGGTGTTGACCATCGCCGAGGCGACGCCCGCGTCGTGCGGATCGACGCCGAGCGTGGCCGACGCCATCGCCGCGGAGAAGACGCCGCCCATGCCGATGCCCATTACCAGCAGCCCGGGCAGGACGCCCGTGACGTAGCCGGACGTGGTCTCGAGCTGGGCGAAGATGATCATCGCGACCGCCGCCAGCGCCATCCCGCCGGAGATCAACGGACGCGGACCGAAGCGCGGGAGCAGCAGCTGGCTGCAGACGCCGATCGACGCCATGATCGCGAAGTTCATCGCCAGGAACGCCAGGCCGGTCTGCACCGGCGAGAAGTCGAGCGTGCGCTGCATGTAGTAGGTCAGGAACAGGAAGACCCCGAACATGCCGATGCTGACGATGCCGAACGCCAGGTACGAGCCGCCGCGGTTACGGTCCAGGACTACCCGCATCGGCAACAGCGGGTGCGCGACCCGCCGCTGGATCACTACGAACGCCGCGATCAGGACGGCCGAGACCACGAGCATCACGATCGTCAGCGGGTCGCTCCAGCCGTTGGTCTCGGAGTTCGAGA
>JBAZOW010000071.1:0-13432 GCA_041648495.1 Patulibacter sp. | reverse complement strand
GACGATCCGGCCGAGCGGGCGACCCGTCGAGACGTCGACGAGCGGCTCGCACGGGAGCTGGAGTCGGACGGGATAGAGCGGTTCGCGGACCGCTGGGTCACGCTCCCGCTGTGGGACGGCGACCCGCCGGCCGCCCGCGCCGCCCAGAGAGCGGAGCTGGCGACCGGCGACGCCGACGGTCTGGCGGCCGCGCTACGCGGTCTGGGTCCGGGCGCGGTACCCGCGGTGGGGGACCGACTTGCGACGCTTGCGGTCCCGCTGCGCGTCGTCGTGGGCGGACGCGATCGTCGTTACCGCGTCATCGGCTCGCGCCTCGTCGACCTTGCGCCGCAGTCGGCGGGCGAGGTCGTTGTTGCTGACGCTGGACATGGTCTGCTGCGCGAAGCGGCGGCCGCGGTGGCTGCCGCGCTGCTTCCGCTGTACTGATTCGTGAGGCATGGGGGATCCTTCACTCGGGGGATGGTGAAACGGTGACATTCCCCAGGAGCACGTCGACGGTCGTGGCGTCGGCCACACCGTGAGCTTCCAGACCGCGCGCTGCTTGCCAGCGCGCGACGGCTGCTCCGGTGCGGGTATCGAGCGCCCCGCTGGCGTGATCCGCGGCCAGGAATCCCTCTTGGACGAGTCGCTGCTGGATCAGCTGCACGTCGGCCGCCTGCGCGACCGTCGGGCCGACGGCGGAGGCCGACAGGGCGACCACTCCGGCGACGGCGATCGGCTTCGCGGCGGCCTTGACCTTGGCCACCGGACGCCGTAGCGAACCTCTTTTGCGACTGCTTTGGGGGATCCTCGGCACTGAACTGACTCCTGGGGGAAGGGAATCGATCTTCAGCAATCCTGGCGTACCAACCTCAAGACGAGGTATGGCGGACCAGGTATTGAGTAAAACTTACCCAATTGCGCCGAGACCACGCAGATTTCGTCCCTCGTTGCGCAGGCGAAGGGCGATCTGCATGTCCGCGGCCATCGGTTCCTTGCCCTCGGTGCCGGGGCCCTCGAAGATCACCGGAAGGCCGCCGAAGCGCGGCTCGCTGAGCACCGCGGCGATCCCGGCCTCGCCGATCTCGCCCTCGCCGAGCGGGGCGTGACGGTCGCGGTTGGACCCCAGCGGCATCACGGAATCGTTGACGTGGACGCACTTCAGGCGGTCGAGGCCGAACGAGGCGTCGGCCTGGGCGAGCACCCCGTCGAGCGCCTCGATCGAGGTCACGTCGTAGCCCGACGCGAGCAGGTGGCACGAGTCGAGGCAGAAGCCGATCCGGTCGTCGCCGCCGGTGGCGTCGAGCAGCGCGTGCAGCTCCTCGAACGAACGTCCAAGCGTGCCTCCGGCGCCGGCCGTGTCCTCGAGCAGCAGCGGGCAGTTCTCCGACTCGGCGAGCGCCTCGCGGAAGACGTCCCCGCACCGGGCGATCGCCTCGCCGACGTCGCCGTCCTTGGCCGATCCGGGGTGCAGGACCACGCCGGCCGCCCCGATCTGGTCGCCGACCCGCAGCGAGTGGGTGATCGCGGTCAGCGACTTCTCGCGCAGCTCCGGGTCCGGGGTCGCCGCGTTCGACAGGTAGAGCGCGTGGATCACGACGGTCTGGATCGGCGATGCCGCGAGGTCCTCGCGGAACTGCGCGATCGACTCGTCGCTGTGGTTGGTCGGGGCCCAGCGGCGCGGCGACTGCGTGAAGATCTGGATCGACTCGCAGCCCCGCTCGACGCCGCGCTCGACCGCCTTCGGGAGGCCCCCGGCGGGGGACACGTGGAGGCCAAGCAGGGGGATGTCGGATCGGTCGCTCATGCGTGCTCGACCCTACGACGTTCGCGCGATTGGCGGCGGCGCGGGGCGGCGACGCGGCCGGTCGATCGACGGCGCCCCGTCGCACCGGCCGCGGGCCGAAGCGGTGGCCTCGGCGGCTAGACCAGGCCGTGAGTCTGCGGAACGACGATCATGCCGTCGCGGGCCATCAGCCGGGCCGCCAGCGCGCCGAGCGTCTCACCGGCGATCTCGACGGCGTCGAGCGCCTCGGGATCGAACTGCGGCAGCGTCGCCAACCCGGAGGCGTCGCGCAGCCGCAGCGCGGCGGCGGCGTGGACCGCGGCGGCCACGCCGAGCGGTCCGTCCCAGGTCGAAGCGAGCAGCACGTCGGCGCGGGTCGTGCGGGCCAGCGCGGCGTGGGCGAGGATGCCGCCGATCCCGCCGCTGCGGCCGACCTTCAGCACGATCGCGTCGGCGGCCCCGGACGCGATCGCGCCCGGGCGGTCGGCGGTCTCGTCCATCGCCACGCGCACGAAGACGCTGTCGCGCACGGCGCGCAGTCCGTCGATCCCGTGGACCGGCTCCTCGACCAGCTCGATGCCGAACGGCGAGAGCCGCTCGATCGCCCGCACGGCGTCGCCGTCGGTCCAGGCGCCGTTGGCGTCCAGCCGGATTGCGACGTCGGGTCCGACCGCTTCCCGCACGGCGGCCAGGCGGGCCTCGTCGTCGGGCAGGCCGACCTTCAGCTTGACGGTCTCGAAGCCGGCGTCGGCGGCGGCGTTGGCGACCTCGACGGTCGTCTCCAGGTCGTACACGCCGATCGTGGCGTTGACCGGGACGGTGCGGGAGGCCTCGCCGGCCAGCATCGCGGCGATCGGACGACCCTCGCGCTGCGACGCGCGATCCCACAGCGCCATGTCGATCGCGGCCAGCGCGTGGGGGACGGTGGTCGCCTGCTGGCAGCGCTCGAGGGCCTCGGCTCCGGTCGCATGCGGACCCAGCTCGCGGATCGCGCGGGCGCAGGCGTTCAATGCGTCGCGGCAGCGGTCCAATGGCACGCCGTCGTAGGGCTCCAGTGGTGCGGCTTCGCCACGACCGACGACGCCGTCATGGTCCTCGAGCTCCACGAGCAGCATCCGCCGCTCGGAAACCTCTCCCCATGCGGCCCGCATCGGCTGAGTCAGCCGAAGAGCGACCTCCTGGATGCGCAGCTCCACGAGCCGGAGCGTACGCCGCCTCCATGACGACGGTCGGCTGGACTTCCTGCTATATGACCGCCGGTCCGCGGGGTCGCGGACCGGCGGTGTGCGGGGCTACGACAGCAGCACGCCCGCGGAGAGCAGCACGCAGAAGAGCAGCTCCAGGCGGCCCGTTCCGGCGAGCGCGCGGTTGAGCGTCGGCCCGTCGACATGCGTGGCGACGGTGCGCGCCAGGATCACCGCCAGCGGGGCGCTCAGCAGCACCAGGGCGACCCACGGCGAGAGCTCGTCGATCGCGAAGCCGAAGACGACCGTCAGGGCGTAGGCGAGCACCAGCATCCCCGCGTACATCGCGCGGGTCCGCGAGCGACCCAGCCGGACGGCCAGCGTGCGCTTGCCGGCCCGGCGGTCGGTGTCGATGTCGCGGACGTTGTTGACCACCAGCACCGCCGCGGCCATCAGGCCGACCGGGATCGCCAGCGCGAGCGCGGTGGTGTCGAACCGCTCGGCCAGCACGTAGTGGGTGCCGGTGACGGCGACGAGGCCGAAGAAGAGGAAGACGAAGATCTCGCCCAGGCCCTCGTAGCCGTAGGGCCGCGGTCCCCCGGTGTAGAGCAGCCCCGCCACGATCGACGCGGCCCCGATCGCCAGGATCACCCAGCCGACCGTGATGATCAGGTAGATCCCGCAGAGTCCCGCCAGCGCGAAACTGACCCAGGTCGCCACCAGCACCTGACGCGGGGGGATCAGGTCGCCCGCGGTCACGCGCACGGGACCGAGGCGGTCCTCCGTGTCGGCGCCGCGGCGCGCGTCCGAGTAGTCGTTGGAGAGGTTCGCGCCGACCTGGATGAACAGGGCGCCGATCAGCGCCGCGAGGAACCCGCCGACCCAGAACTGGCTCTGGTTGATCGCCAGCGCCGTGCCGACGAGCACCGGGGCCAGGCCGACCGGCAGCGTCTGCGGGCGGGCGGCCAGGATCCAGATCCGGACGGCGCTCGGGCGCGGGGCCGGGGAGTTCCCGGAGGTGAAGTCGGCGTGGGTGCTCATCGTCCGCGGTGGAGTGGTGGTGGGAGGCGGTCTACGCGCGCTTCGGGAAGCGCGAGAAGTCCGGGGCGCGCTTCTGCTTGTAGGCATCGCGGCCCTCCTGGGCTTCCTCGTTGCCGTAGAAGAGCAGGTTGGTGTCGTGAGCCAGCTGCTGGAGCCCCGCGTAGCCGTCCTCGGCCGCGTGGAAGCTGGCCTTCAGCAGGCGCAACGAGAACGGCGAGTTCTGCAGCATCTCGCCGCACCACTTGACCGTCTCGTCCTCGAGCTGCTCGAGCGGCACGACCGTGTTGATCAGGCCCATGTCGAGCGCTTCCTGCGCCGAGTACTGACGGCAGAGGAACCAGATCTCCTTGGCCTTCTTCGGGCCGACCAGGTCGGACAGCACGCTCGCGCCGAAGCCGCCGTCGAACGAGCCGACCTTCGGGCCGGTCTGGCCGAAGCGCGCGTTGTCGGCCGCGATCGTCAGGTCGCAGCAGAGGTGCAGCACGTGGCCGCCGCCGATCGCGTAGCCCGCGACCATCGCGACGATCGGCTTGGGCAGCCGCCGCATCTGGACCTGCAGGTCGGTCACGTGGAACCGCCCGACCGACGCGCCGGACGGCTGACGGTCCGGGTTGTCGGGGTCGGTCAGGTAGCCGCTGTCGCCGCGGACGTGCTGGTCGCCGCCGGAGCAGAAGGCCAGCGGACCCTCGCCGGTGAAGATGATCACGCCGACCTCGGTGTCCTCGCGGGCGCGGTTGAGCGCGTCGGAGACCTCGATCAACGTCTGTGGCCGGAACGCGTTGCGGACCTCGGGCCGGTTGATCGTGATCTTGGCGATCCCGGCCGGGGACGTCTCGCTGGCGACGGAGAGCTCGTAGCGGATGTCGGTGTAGTGATCGGCACCCGCGGGGGTGCTCCACGTCGTCTCGGGCACGCTGTCTCCTCGGGATGCAGAACGGAACGGCCGCTGCGGGACACTACCCGCAACGGTCATCTAGCCTCCGCGTCGTGCTCGTCGCGTCCTGGCTCCTGCGTGCGGCTGACCGCCGTCCCGACCACGAGGCGCTGTCGGGACCGGGCTACGCGCTGACCTACGCCCAGCTGCGGACGGCGGTCGACCTGCTTGCTGGCGAGCTGGCGATGGCGGGGGCACGGAAGGGCGAGCGGGTCGCGCTGCTGCTGCCGCCCGGTCGTGGGTTCGTCTTGGCGCTGCACGCCGTGCTCCGACTGGGAGCCGTCGCCGTCCCGCTCGACCCGCAGCTGCCCGCCGAGGAGCGTGCGCGGCGGTCGGCGGGGGCGGTGCTGACGGTCGGGGTCGCGGACGACGCCGGGGGACCGGGTGACGGCGGTCTCGCCAGGGCGAACGCCGAAGGTCTCGCGATTCGCCCGGCCGACGCGGGCAAACCGGCGTTTGCCGACGGGGCCGAGTCGGGGAGCGGCCGCCGTGAGACGCCGCTGCTCGACACGCACGACCTCGACGCGCCCGCGGTCGTCGTCCACACCAGCGGCACCAGCGGGGCCGCGAAGCCGATCCCGCTGACCTACGGCAACTGGCTGTGGAGCGCGATCGGTTCGGCGGCGACCCTCGGCTGCCCGCCGGACGAGCGCTGGCTCTGCGCGATGCCGTTGCACCACGTCGGCGGACTGAGCGTCTTGCTGCGCAGCGTGATCGCGGGGACGACCGCGGTGGTCCACGAGGGCTGGGACACCGAGCGGGTGCTCGCCACGTTGACGGGGACGGATGGCGCCGCGTCGGCCGGACGCACGCCCGACGCTCCCGCCCGGCGCCCGACCATGGTCTCGCTGGTGCCGACGACCTTCCGTCGACTGCTCGATGCGGGGTTGCGCGGCCCTGACCACGACCTGCGCTGGGTCCTGCTCGGCGGCGCCGCGATCCCGGCCGGGCTGCTCGAGGACGCCGCCGCGGCCGACGTCCCGGTCGCCCCGACCTACGGCATGACCGAGGCGACCAGCCAGATCGCGACCCTCGGACCGCCGCTCTTCTGCACCACGGTGCGGATCGACGACCCGCGAGGGGGTGGGGGACACGGCGATCCGGCCGATGCCCTCGGGGAGGACGGGGACGGTTCGAAGGACCACCGCCCCGGCGTTGCCCACCCGACCACCGACCCGGACGTCGTCGGCGAGATCCTCGTTCGCGGCCCGACCGTCGCATCGGTCGCCGTTGGTCCCGACGGGTGGCTGCGGACCGGTGACCTCGGTCGGCTCGACGAGCGCGGGCACCTCACGGTGGTCGGTCGCACCGCGGACACGATCATCAGCGGGGGCGAGAACGTCCTGCCGCTCGAGGTCGAGCGCGTGCTGGACCGGATCGACGGGGTCCGCGAGTCGGCGGTCTTCGGACGCCCCGACCCCGAATGGGGCGAGCGGGTCTGCGCCCGGCTGATCGTCGACGACCCCGCCGGCTTCGACGTCGAAGCGCTGCGTGAGGCGATCCGGCCGTGGCTCGCCGCGCACCAACGACCCCGCGAGGTCGAGATCGTCGACGCGCTGCCCCGCACCCCGTCCGGCAAGCTGCTGCGCCGCGAGCTGCACTGACGGTGGAGCGTGGGACGATGCACCAGTGAGCTCCGCCGCCGACGCACCGACCCCCGACGACCAGCGGGCCGCCTCGCGGGCCGGGTGGGAGAAGACCGCCGCCGGCTGGGACGCCCACCGCGAGTGGATCGAGCAGAGCATGGGACCGGTTTCGCACGCGATGATCGAGGCGGTCTCCCCGCAACCGGGCCACGTCGTGCTCGAAGCCGCCGCCGGCCTCGGCGAGACCGGGCTGCTGGCCGCCGAGCTGGTCCACCCCGGCGGCCGCGTGATCATCAGCGACGGTGCCCAGGCGATGGTCGAGGCGGCCAAGCGGCGCGTCGAGGAGCGCGGCGCGGGCAACGTCGAGGTCACTCCGATGGAGCTCGAGTGGCTCGACATGGAGGCCGCGTCGGTCGACGCGGTCCTCGTCCGCTTCGGCTACATGCTGGTCCCCGATCCCGAGGCCGCGCTGCGCGACGCCCGTCGCGTGATCCGTCCCGGGGGTCGCATCGCCTTCGCCGTCTGGGCCGCCGAGGCCCGCAACCCCTGGTTCGAGGTCGGCATGAAGATCCTCGCCGAGCACGGACTCGCCGAGTGGCCCGTGCCGGCCGGGACGCCGGGACCGTTCGCCCTGACCGACGGCGACGCGCTGATCGAGCTGGTCGCCGGCACCGGATTCGTGCTCCCCGAGCTCGTGGAGGTCGAGATCAGCTTCCGGTCCCCGGACATCGCCACGGCGCGCGAGCGGTTCGTCGGGGTCTCGGGGCGCGCCCGCGTCGCGCTCGAAGAAGCACCGGCCGACCGGCGCGCCGCCGTCGAGCGGGCGTTCGACGAGGCGCTGGCCGCGTACCCCGACCCGAACGGCCCGGAGGGCGCGGTCGCCCTACCGGGGGTAGCGTTGGTCGTCGCCGCCGACGCCTGATCGGCACGATCGCCCGCCACCGGGTGCGATCCGGATCGCTGGCGCGGACAGAACGCACACGAGACCCGCTCCCCACCGCGTTCGGAGCCGCGCCCGCAAAGCAGAGCAGGGGCGCCGCGCCTAGAATCCGCCACCTATGTTTTACGACGACGACGCAGACCTGACGCTGCTCGACGGCAAGACCGTCGCCATCATCGGGTTCGGATCCCAGGGCCACGCCCACGCGCAGAACCTCAAGGACTCCGGGGTCAACGTCGTAGTCGGCCTCCGCGAGGGTTCCTCGTCGGTGAAGAAGGCCCAGGACGCCGGCCTCGAAGTGCTCTCGATCGAGGACGCCGCCCAGAAGGGCGACATCGTCATGATCCTGACGCCCGACGAGCTGCACCGCGACGTCTGGGAGAACCACGTCGCCCAGGGCATCCAGTCCGGCAACCTGGTCCTCTTCGGCCACGGCTTCTCGGTCCTCTACGGCGAGGTCACCCCGCCGGAGGACGTCGACGTCGCGCTCGCCGCCCCCAAGGGCCCGGGCCACCTGGTCCGCCGTCAGTACCTCGAGGGCTCGGGCGTTCCCGGCCTGATCGCCGTCCAGCAGAACGCGACCGGCAACGCTCGCGAGCTGGCCCTGGCCTACGCCAAGGGCATCGGCTGCACCCGCGGCGGCGTCATCGAGACGACGTTCAAGGACGAGACCGAGACCGACCTGTTCGGCGAGCAGGCCGTCCTCTGCGGCGGCGCGTCGGCGCTCGTCCAGACCGGCTTCGAGGTCCTGACCGAGGCCGGCTATTCCGAGGAGATGGCCTACTTCGAGGTCCTCCACGAGCTCAAGCTGATCGTCGACCTGATGTACGAGAAGGGTCTCGCCGGCATGCGGTACTCGATCTCCAACACCGCCGAGTACGGCGACCTGACCCGTGGTCCGCGCGTCGTCAACGCGGACACGAAGAAGGAGATGCAGAAGATCCTGAAGGAGATCCAGGACGGCGACTTCGCCCGCGAGTTCATCGCCGAGCACCGCGCCGGCAACGAGAACTTCGACCGCCTCCGCGCCGAGCAGGCTGCGCTGCCGATCGAGAAGACCGGCAAGGAGCTCCGCTCCAAGATGGACTGGATCGACGACGGCGGATTCGCCCAAGGCTGATCGGTTCGTCTGAGGCGCACGTAGGCACGTCGCATCTCGGGGGAGGCGGGCGGTTCCGGGTCCGGGGCTCGGCAGTACGTTCGTACAGCTCTCGCTCCGCGCGCACCGACCTGCTCGGCCTACGAGCACCTCAAACGGAACCGATGCGTCTCGCTGACGCATCTGAAGGCCCCGCTAAGCGGGGCCTTCGTCGTTCTTTGGGGTCAAACCCCGTACAACGCCCCGTACTTCTCCCGCAGGTAGCGCAGCAGCGGGCCGGAGTCGAGGCCGCCGCCGGTGACGGCGCGCAGGATCTCGTCGCCGGTACGGGTGCGGCCGGGGGCGTGGACGTGCTCGCCGAGCCAGTCGCGCAGCGGGGCCAGGTCGCCTGAGGCGATCGAGGACTCCAGGTCGGGCAGCTGCTGGTGCGCGGCCTCCCACAGCTGGCCGGCGATGATCGTGCCCAGCGCGTAGGTCGGGAAGTACCCCAGCTCGCCCCACGCCCAGTGCGGGTCCTGCAGTACGCCCTTCGCCGGGCCGGGCACATCGACCCCGAGCAGCTCGTGCATCCGCGCGTCCCACGCCGCCGGCACGTCGTCGACCTCGAGCGTGCCCTCGATCAGCGCGACCTCCAGCTCGAACCGCAGCACGATGTGCAGGCAGTAGGTCGCCTCGTCGGCGTCGACCCGGATCAGCGACGGACGGACCGCGTTGATCGACGCCAGGAACCGTTCCAGCGGCAGCGCGCCGAGCTGCGTCGGGAACAGCTGCTGGGCCCGCGGATACCAGTGCGACCAGAACGCGGGGGAGCGGCCGACCATGTTCTCCCACAGCCGGCTCTGCGACTCGTGGACGCCGAGCGAGGTCCCCGTGCCGACCGTCGTGCGGTCCCAGCGCGGGTCGATCTGGTGCTCGTAGAGCCCGTGGCCGGTCTCGTGGAGCACGCCGAAGATCCCGATCGCCAGCGTCGACTCGTCCTCGAGCGTGGTGATCCGGATGTCCTCGCGCCCGCCCGACGTCATGAACGGGTGGACCGCCTCGTCGAGGCGCCAGGCGGAGTCGTCGTAGCCGACCGCCCGTGCCATCTCGAGCGCCAGCGTCCGCTGGTCCGCGACGGGGAAGGGGCCGATCAGGTCGCCCGGATCGGGACGCTCGGCGATCGCCGCGATCAGCGGGACGAGGCCCTCCTGCAGGGTCGCGAACGCCGCACGGACGCCGGCCGTCGTCGCGCCCGGCTCGAACCGCTGGAGCAGTGCGTCGTAGGGGTGCTCGACCTCGGGGAAGCAGGCCGCGTAGGCGCGGCAGTTGGCGACGTGCTCCCGCAGCACCGGGGCGTAGGGGGCGAAGTCGTCGCCGGCGCGAGCCGCGGCCCAGATCGACTGGGCGGCGTTCGCCGCTTCCGTCATCGCCGTAACCAGCGACGACGGCACGCGGGCCGCGCGCTCGTGGTCGTCGCGGACGGCCCGGATCAGTCCCGGATCCTCGCCCGCAGCCTCGGCGGCATCGATCGCCGTGCCCAACGCGGGGTCGGCGGTGCGCTCGTGGGCCAGCCGGTCGATCGTCCCCGCAGCGCTCCCGCGCGCCGCCGCGCCCCGCGCGGGCATGTACGTCTGCTGATCCCAGCCGATGATCGACCCGGCGTGGTGCAGGTCGGCCAGCTCGGCCAGGCGAGTACGGAGGTCGGCGATCGGGTCGGAGCTCACGGGACCATCCTCGCCGATCGGGTGGATCGTCTGCGGGCGACCGCGCGGGACGTCCCCGGGACGGCGCGGAGCCGCCGGAGACCGATAAGGTCGCGCTCGAGCGGACGGGTGTTGCGCTGCGGTGAATCTGCCGTCGCGTCACACAGAACCGACGTCGTCCTCCGGTAGACTCGCTCGCACCGCCGCGACTGGCGTCTACCGGATGGAATCGACCATCGGGGAGCGGCGGGTGAACACCGCCGCGCGCCTGGGCACCGACGTTCCGCTTCAACCACGAGGAGCAGCATGACCGGACCCAGCACGACCGACCCCGAGGGCGCTATCGCCCTTCCCGACGACCTCCGTCCCGCCGACGGCCGCTTCGGCTGCGGCCCGTCGAAGGTCCGTCCCGAGCAGATCTCGGCCCTGACCGACGCGATCACCGCGGCGGGCGCGCCGATCATCGGCACCTCGCACCGGCAGTCCCCGGTCAAGGACACCGTCAAGCGGGTCCGCGAGGGACTCGCGCAGCTGTTCTCGCTGCCCGAGGGCTACGAGGTGCTGCTGTCCAACGGCGGCACGACCGCCTTCTGGGACGCCGCGACCTTCGGTCTGATCGACCAGCGCGCCGCCAACCTGGTCTACGGCGAGTTCTCCTCGAAGTTCGCCAAGGCATCGAAGGACGCGCCGTTCCTCGAGAACCCGCACGTGATCGAGTCCGCTCCGGGTACGGCGCCGAGCGCCGCCCAGATCGCCGAGGGCCTGCAGGGCCAGCAGTTCGACGTGCTCGGCTGGGCGCACAACGAGACCTCGACCGGCGTCGCCGTCCCCGTCGTGCGGCCCGAGGCCGCCGGTGACGCGCTGGTGATGATCGACGCGACCTCCGGCGCGGGCGGCCTGCCCGTCGACGTCAGCCAGACCGACGTCTACTACTTCGCGCCGCAGAAGTGCTTCGCCTCCGACGGCGGGATCTGGTTCGGCCTGTTCAGCCCGGCCGCGATCGAGCGGATCGAGAAGATCGCCGCGTCGGACCGCTGGGTCCCCGCGTTCTTCGACCTCAAGACGGTCCTCGACAACTCGCGCAAGCAGCAGACGTACAACACCCCCGCGGTGCTGACCCTGCTGACGATGGCCGAGCAGATCGACTGGTTCAACGAGAACGGCGGCCTCGATTGGGCGGCCGGTCGCAGCGCCCAGTCGTCCGGCCACCTCTACTCGTGGGCCGAGGCCTCCGCGTACGCCACCCCGTACGTCGCCGACCCCGCGCACCGCTCCGCGGTCGTCGCGACGATCGACTTCGACGACGCCGTCGACGCCTCGGCCGTCGCCAAGACGCTGCGCGCGAACGGCATCGTCGACACCGAGCCGTACCGCAAGCTCGGCCGCAACCAGCTGCGCGTCGCCACCTTCCCGGCGGTCGACCCGGGAGACGTCGAACGTCTGACCGCCGCCATCGATTACGTCGTCGAGCGGCTTCCCGCCGCCTGATCCGAGACTGAGAACCTGAGAACAATGAGCAACGAACCGACACCCAAGGTCCTCGTCAAGGAGAAGGTCGGTCCGTCCGGCGTCGAAGCGCTGCGCGAGGCGGGCTTCGAGGTCGATCTCGGCATCGACTGGGACGAGCAGACGTTCCTCCAGAAGCTGCCCGAGTACGACGGCGTCCTGATCCGCTCGGCGACGACGTTCACGCCGGAGCTGATCGACCAGGCCACCAACCTCAAGGTGATCGGCCGGGCCGGCGTCGGCGTCGACAACGTCGACATCGCCGCGGCGACCAAGCGCGGGATCATCGTCGCCAACGCGCCGCAGTCCAACGTCGTCACCGCGGCCGAGCACACCGTCGCGCTGATGATGTCGCTGGCCCGCAACATCCCGCGCGCCAACGCCGGGATGCACGCCGGTAGGTGGGAGCGCTCGAAGCTCTCCGGCGTCGAGCTGTACGGCAAGACGCTCGGGATCATCGGCTTCGGCCGGATCGGTCAGCTCGTCGCCGAGCGCGCCCAGGGCCTGGCGATGGACGTCATCGCCTACGACCCCTACGTCGGGGCCGACCGCTACAAGGAGCTCGGCGTCGAGAAGGCCGACGACTCCGACGCGATCTACGCCAAGGCGGACTTCATCACGATCCACCTGCCGAAGACGCCGGAGACCACCGGCTGGCTCGGCGCGGAGGCGTTCGGCAAGGTCAAGCCCGGCGTGCGGATCCTCAACGTCGCTCGCGGCGGCCTCGTCGACGAGGCCGCGCTGAAGGCCGCGCTCGACAGCGGTCAGGTCGGCGGCGCCGCCCTCGACGTGTTCGAGAGCGAGCCGGTGACCGAGCACATCCTGCAGGGCTACGACAACGTGATTCTGACCCCGCACCTGGGGGCGTCGACGGCCGAGGCCAACGACCGCGCCGGGTTCCAGGCCGCGGAGCAGATCGTCGCCGCGCTGACCGGGGGCACGGTGACCACCGCCGTCAACGCGCCGGCCGTCGGTCGCGAGGACCTGGAGATCCTGACCCCGTTCGTGCCGCTGGCCAACCGGCTCGGCCGGATCGCCGTCGAGCTCGCCGGCAACTCGATCGACCGGATCGAGGTCGAGGTGCTCGGCCGGATCGCCGACCGCGACGTGCGGCCGCTCTCGCTGGCCGTGCTGCGCGGCGCGCTGGAGGGTCGCACCGAGGAGATCGTCAACGACGTCAACGCGCCCGGGATCGCCCAGGAGCGGGGGATCGAGATCTCCGAGACGACGAACACGCAGGCCCGGGACTTCACCGACCTGGTCCGCGTCACGGTCGTCTCCGGGTCGGACCGCCACCGCGTGGTCGGCACGACGCTCGGTCGCCAGGACCGCCCGCACCTGCTGGAGGCCTGGGGCCAGAAGTTCAACCTCCAGCTCGAGGGCAACCTGCTGATCCTGCGCTACGTCGACCAGCCCGGCATGGTCGGACGGATCGGCGGACTGCTCGGCGACGCCGGCGTGAACATCGAGCAGGCCGCGGTCGGCTACCACCAGGACCACGAGGGTGAGCGCGGCGGCTCGGCCGTCATGGTGATCACCACCGACGTCCCGGTCAGCACCGAGACGCTCGACGGCATCCTCGCCCAGGACGGATTCGAAGACGGGCGCACAGTTTCGCTCTAGGTCAGCGGCGCGCACGTATGCGCTTCGCATCTCGGGCGGCGGGGTGGTGGTCGGGACCGGGTCCGGATCGGC
>JBAZOW010000070.1:0-13440 GCA_041648495.1 Patulibacter sp. | reverse complement strand
CTTGACGACCGCCATCACCGCGTCGTCGACCACGATCTGGGTCCGTTGCTGCCCGCCCTTGGCGACGTAGTCGAAGACCATCCGCTCGTCGGCCTCGATCCGCACGTGCTCGCGTTCGAGCGTGGCCATCCCGTAGGTGCCGTTCTCGCTGGCGTAGCTGTCGGATCCGACGCGGAAGCAGCCGAGGTCGATCAGCCGGACCGCCGCGGCGAGCACCCGATCCCGCGTGAGCTCCTCGTCCTCGCGCAGCTGCGCGTCGATCTCGGAGCGCAGGTTCGGCAGCGCCTCGGCGAACTCGAGCATCCGCTCGAACTTCTGGCGGTCGCGGCGACGGCGCCACTGGTCGTGGTACCGGTACTGCGTGCGGCCGGCGGCATCGATGCCCGTGGCCTGCAGGTGCCCGAGCGGGTCCGGACAGATCCAGACCTGCTTCCAGGCCGGCGGCAGCGCCAGGTCGCGGATCCGCTGCAGCGTGTCCTCGTCGGTCAGCTTCGTGCCGTCGGGCTCGCGGTAGTAGAAGCCCTTCCCGGCCCCGATCCGGGAGATCCCGGGACCGAAGCGGTCCGCCCGCCGCAGCCGCGCCACGGTCTAGCCCCTCGCCCGTCGGTCGTGCGCTGCGGTTCGCGTCATGCCGGGTGATTACCCGCACCACCCCGCCGTCACACGACTTTCGGTCAGCCGCCGGCCAGCACCACGTCGAAGCCCTCGGCGCGCAGCAGCTCGACGACCAGGTCGCGGTGGTCGCCCTGGATCTCGATCACGCCGTTCTTGGCCGAGCCGCCGACGCCGCAGCGCTTCTTCAGCCGGCCGGCGAGCGCGCGCAGCTCGTCGTCCGAGCCCGGGACGTCGGAGACCGTCGTGGCGGTCTTGCCGCGGCGGCCCGCCGTCTCGCGGCGGACCTTGACCCGGCCGCCGGCGGAGCGGCTCTCGCCGGCACCCGCCGCGGCGGCTTCCCGCTCGCGGTCCTTGCGGTGGTCGCCGGACTCGCTGGAGAAGACCAGGCCGCCGAGGTCTTCGAGGCCCTGGATCCGCCGCTGCTTCGCCATGCCCCCACCGTACCGGCGAGGGCATGGTGACGACCGTTCCGCCTACTTCTTGCGCTTCTTCTTCTGCGGCAGGTCGGTGATCGTGCCCTCGGCGATCTCGGCCGCCAGCCCGATCGACTCCGACAGCGTCGGGTGCGCGTGGACCGTCAGCGCGACGTCCTCGGCGTTGGCGCCCAGCTCCAGCGCCAGGCCGGGCTCGGCGATCAGCTCGCCGGCGTTCAGGCCGACGATCCCCGCGCCGAGCACGCGGCGCGACTCCGGGTCGATCAGCAGCTTGGTCGAGCCGTTCGACGCGTCGCTGGCCAGCGCGCGTCCCGAGGCGACCCACGGGAAGACCGCGGTCTCGTAGGCCACGTCATCGGCCTTGGCCTTCGTCTCGGTCAGGCCGACCCAGGCGATCTCGGGATCGGTGTAGGCCACCGACGGGATCCCCATCACGTCGAACGTGACGTCGTGCCCGGCGATCACCTCGGCGGCGACGTGCGCCTCGTGGGTCGCCTTGTGGGCCAGCATCGGCTGACCGACCACGTCGCCGATCGCGAAGACGTGCGAGACAGCCGTGCGCTGCTGCGCGTCGACCGGCACGAAGCCGCGCTCGTCGACCTCGACGCCGAGGTCCTCGAGGCCCAGGTCCTTGCCGTTGGGCGTGCGCCCGACGGCGACCAGCACGCGGTCGAAGACGGCGGGAGACGGAATCCCACCCGCCTCCCCCGACGACCCCCCGCCCTTGGGCTCCGAGACACCCGGCCCGAACGTGGCCTGCAGGCCCTCGTCGGTCGGCTCGACCTTCTCGACCTTGGTCTGCAGGTGGATCGCGGCGTACCGCCCCTCGATCCGCTTGGCCAGCGGCTTGACCAGGTCCTTGTCGGCCCCCGGGATCAGCTGGTCGGCGAACTCGACGACCGTGACCTCGGACCCGAGCGCGTCGTAGACCGTGGCCATCTCGAGGCCGATGATCCCGCCGCCGATCACCAGCAGCTTGCCGGGAACGTCCTTCAGCTCGAGCGCGCCGGTCGAGTCGATCACGTCGTCGTGGTCCTGCGGGACGCCCGGCAGCACGACCGGCGCCGAGCCGGTGGCGACGATCGCGTTGTCGAAGGTCACCAGCGTCTTCTCGTCGCCCTCGACCCGCAGCTCGTGCGGACCGACGAACGTGCCGCTGCCGGTCACGACGGTGACCTGGCGCTGCTTCGCCATCCCGGCGACGCCGCCGGAGAGCTTGCCGACGACCTCGTCCTTCCAGCCGCGCAGCGCGTCCAGGTCGATCTCGGGCTTCGCGAACGCGATCCCGTGCGCCGAGACCGCCTCGGCCTCGGTGATCACCTTGGCCGCGTGCAGCAGCGCCTTGGAGGGGATGCAGCCGACGTTCAGGCAGACCCCGCCGAGCACCGCGTCGCGCTCGACGAGCACGACGCTGAGGCCCAGATCCGCAGCGCGGAAGGCGGCGGAGTAGCCGCCCGGACCGGAGCCGAGCACGACGACGTCGGCGTGGACGTCGCCCTTCGACTTCACCTCATCCGAAGCGACCGAACGCTTCGGGGCGTCGCCCGCGGCTCGGTCACCGTCGGACTTCGCGGCGGCATCGTCGCCCTTCGCACCGTCGGACGTGCCGGACGAGCCGTCGGCGCCCTGCGCACCTTCGCCGTTCGACGGCTGGGCGTCGTCGCCCTCGGCGTCGTCCTTCGACGTGCCCTTCGCGGCGCCCGAGCTCTCGGAGCCGTCGGAGTCCTCCGCGGCGTTCGCCTCGTCGGAACCCGAACCGCCGTCGCCGGACTCCCCTTCGGACTCCACGCCCTCCAGGGTCAACAGCAGCGCGCCCTCGGAGACCGCGTCGCCGACCGACACCGCGATCGACTTGACGGTTCCGGCCTGCGGGCTCGGGACCTCCATCGTCGCCTTCTCGGACTCCAGCGCGACGAGCGGATCCTCGGCCACGACCTCGTCGCCCACGGCGACCAGGATCTCGGTGACGGGGACGTCGTCGAAGTCGCCGATGTCCGGGACCTTGACCTCGAACGTGCTCACAGCAGGATCCTCCGGAAGTCGGCGAGCACCGTGGCCAGGTGCGCGGTGAAGCGGGCGGCGAGCGCACCGTCGACGACGCGATGGTCGTAGGACAGCGAGAGCGGCAGGATCAGCCGCGGGACGAACTCCTTGCCGTCCCAGACCGGCTTCATCGCCGAGCGGGTGACGCCGAGGATCGCGACCTCGGGGGCGTTGACGATCGGCGTGAACGAGGTCCCGCCGATCCCGCCGAGGCTGGAGATCGAGAACGTGCCGCCGCTCATCTGCGCCGGGCCGAGCTTGCCGTCGCGGGCCTTGCCGGACAGCTCGGTCAGCTCGCCGGCGATCTCGAGGATGCCCTTCTTGTCGACGTCGCGGATCACCGGGACGACGAGGCCGTTGGGCGTGTCGGCCGCGAAGCCGAGGTGGTGGTACTTGCGCAGCACCAGCTCGTCCCCGTCGAGCGCCGAGTTCAGCGTCGGGAACTGCTTGAGCGTGCCGGAGACCGCCTTCAGGAGCAGGGCGACCATCGTCACCTTGACGTCCTTCTGCTCGCCGTTGAGCTGCTTGCGGAACGCCTCCAGCTCGGTGATGTCCGCGTCGTCGTTGTGGGTGACGTGCGGGATCCGGACCCAGTTGCGGGCCAGGTTGGCGCCGGAGATCTTCTGGATCTTGGTCAGCGGGACCCGTTCGATCTCGCCGAACTTCTCGAACTTGACCTTCGGCCAGGGAGCGAGGCCGAGGCCGCCGTCGCCGACCGCGTCGCCGCCGGCCTGCTTCGGTTGCTTGGCCGCCGGAGCGTCCTTGGCCTTCTGCACGTCCTCCGGAACGATTCGGCCCTTGCGGCCGGTGCCGGTGACGGCGGACAGGTCGACGTCGAGCTCGCGGGCCAGCCGGCGGACCGACGGGCTGGCGTAGACGGGGCCATCCTGGGCCGTGGCCTTCGCGGGACCCGACGGCGACCCGCCGTCGGCGTTCGAGGGGGCCTTCGCCGCGGACTCGCCGGCGGCGGCGTCCTCCTCCGCATCGACCGCGGCGCCGGCCGGGGCCTTCGTCGATCCCGCGGCCTCGGACGCCGGGCTCTCGCCCTTGCCCTCGACGTCGGCGTCGGCGGTGTCCGGCTTCGCGGTCCGCTCGCCGTCGTCCGCAGCGTCGGAGCCCTCGCCCGAGGAGTCGTCGCCCTCGGCCTCGATGCTCAGCAGCTTGGCGCCCTCGGAGACCTCGTCGCCGACGGCGACGTGGATCTCCTTGACCACGCCGGCGACCGGGGACGGCACCTCCATGGTCGCCTTCTCGGACTCCAGCGCGACCAGCGGATCCTCGAGCGCGACGGTATCCCCCACCGCCACCAGGATCTCGGTCACCGGTACGTCGTCGAAGTCCCCGATGTCGGGAACCTCGACCGCGGTCAGCGTGCCCACGGGGCCCCCTTCTCGGTCGTGATCTCGTACTTCTCGATCGCCTCGGCGACCACCTTCCGCTCGATCTCGCCGCGGTCGGCGAGCTCGGTCAGAGCCGCGATCACCACGTGGTGGCGGTCGACCTCGAAGAAGCTGCGCAGCGCCTTGCGGTAGTCGCTGCGGCCGAAGCCGTCGGTGCCGAGCACCGTGTACGGCGCGTCGATCCACTGACGCACGCCCTCAGGCAGCTCGCGGATGTAGTCGGTCGCGGCGACCACCGGTACGTCGCCCGGCAGCTGCTCGCTGATGTAGGCGGTGCGCGGATCGTCCAGCGGGTGCAGCCGGTTGTGCCGCTCGACGGCCATCCCGTCGCGGCGCAGCTCGGTGAAGCTGGTGACGCTCCAGACGTCGGACGCGATCCCGAAGTCCTGCTCGAGCAGCTCGGCGCCGGCCAGGACCTCACGCAGGATCGTGCCCGACCCCAGAAGTCGGACCTGCGCATCGTCCGCCTGCTGGATCCGGTGCATGCCGCGCAGGATGCCCTCCTCCGAGCCCTCCGGCAGCGCGGGCTGCGCGTAGTTCTCGTTCATCACCGTCAGGTAGTAGAAGACGTCCTCCTGCTCGGCGACCATCCGCCGCAGGCCGTCCTGCACGATCACGGCGAGCTCGTAGCCGTAGGTCGGGTCGTAGCTGACGCAGTTGGGGATCAGCGCCGCCTGGATCAGGCTGTGGCCGTCCTCGTGCTGCAGGCCCTCGCCGTTGAGCGTCGTGCGCCCGGCGGTGCCGCCGATCAGGAACCCGCGGGCGCGGCTGTCGCCGGCCGCCCAGGCCAGGTCGCCGACCCGCTGGAACCCGAACATCGAGTAGTAGATGTAGAACGGGATCATCGGGACGTCGTGGTTGCTGTACGACGTCGCCGCGGCGATCCAGGACGAGAACGCGCCCGGCTCGTTGATGCCCTCCTGGAGGATCTGCCCCTGGCGATCCTCGCGGTAGAACATCAGCTGCTCGCTGTCCTCCGGCTGGTACAGCTGCCCGACCTGGGAGAAGATCCCCAGCTGCCGGAACATCCCCTCCATGCCGAAGGTGCGGGACTCGTCGGGGACGATCGGCACGACGTGCTTCTTGAGGTTCTTGTCGCGGATCAGGGCCGCGAGCAACCGGACGAAGACCATCGTCGTCGAGATCTCGCGGTCGCCCGAGCCGTCGGTGACGGCCTTGAAGGCGTCGAGCCCCGGAACCTCGAGCGACGCCGACTTCTCGCGGCGGGCGGGCAGGTAGCCGCCGAGCTTCTTGCGCTGACCGTGGAGGAACTGCATCTCCTCGCTGTCCTCGGCCGGCCGCACGAAGGCCGCGTCGCGGACCTGGTCGTCGGTCAGGTCCAGGCCGAAGCGATCGCGGAAGGCCAGCATGACCTCCTCGGTCATCTTCTTCTGCTGGTGGGTGATGTTCTGGCCCTCACCCGAGGCGCCCATCCCGTAGCCCTTGATCGTCTTGGCGAGGATGACCGTGGGCTGGCCCTTGTGCTCGCGGGCCGCGGCGTAGGCGGCGAAGACCTTGGCGGGGTCGTGCCCACCCCGGTTGAGCGCCCAGACCTCGTCGTCGGTCCAGTCGGCGACCATCGCGGCGGTCTCCGGGTACTTGCCGAAGAAGTGCTCGCGGACGTAGGCCCCGTCGCGGGACTTGAGCGTCTGGTAGTCGCCGTCGACCGTCTCGTCCATCAGCCGGGCCAGGTGACCCTCGGTGTCCTGGGCGATCAGCTCGTCCCACTTGGAGCCCCAGACCACCTTGATCACGTTCCAGCCGGCCCCGCGGAAGCTCGACTCGAGCTCCTGGATGATCTTGCCGTTGCCGCGGACCGGGCCGTCGAGTCGCTGCAGGTTGCAGTTGATGACGAAATTCAGGTTGTCGAGCTTCTCGCGCCCGGCCATCCCGATCGCGCCCATCGACTCGGGCTCGTCCATCTCGCCGTCGCCACAGAAGACCCAGACGTCGCGGTCCTTGTTGGCGTCGGCCATGCCGCGGCCCTGCAGGTACTTCATGAACCGCGCCTGGTAGATCCCCATCAGCGGGCCGAGGCCCATCGAGACCGTCGGGAACTGCCAGAAGTCCGGCATCAGCCACGGATGCGGGTAGGACGGCAGCCCGCGTGCGGACGAGCCGTTGCTGCCGGTCTCCTGGCGGAAGTTGCGCAGCTCCTCCTCGCTGATCCGCCCCTCGAGGTAGGCGCGGGAGTAGATCCCGGGCGACGAGTGGCCCTGGATGTAGACCAGGTCGCCGCCGTGGTCCTCGCTCGGGGCGCGCCAGAAGTGGTTGAACCCGACCTCGTAGAGCGTCGCCGCCGACTGGAACGAGGCGATGTGGCCGCCGAGCTCCGACGATTCCTTGTTCGCCTGGAGCACCGTGGCCAGCGCGTTCCAGCGCACCAGCGAGCGGACCCGCCGCTCGATCGCCTGGTCGGTCGGCAGCTTCGCGCCGTCGGCCGTGCGGATCGTGTTGTGGTACGGCGTGGTCGAGTGCAGCGACGCCGCGACGCCGCGCGACCGGGCCCGGGTCACGAGGCGCTCGAGCAGCGCTTCGGCGCGCTCGCGCCCGTCGTGGTCGAGAACCGCTTCGAGGGCCTCGATCCATTCCTGGGTCTCGGCGGGGTCTACATCGTGGTCGGGCATAGTGCTCGCGTGACGGAGAGGGAAATCAGCGTTCCGACGCGGGCACGGAGGTGCGCCGCGACACCTGCATACTAGTATACAAGCAGCCCGCGTGGGGATTTTCCCGCCACCGAGTGTCGATAACCCCCGATCGTCCGGTCGCCGAAGCCCACCGCATGGTGTGCCTCTACCCACTCCGTCGGGCGCGGAGTCGTGGGGATCGATGACCGAGAAGGTCAGGAAACCGTTCCCGCCCACCCGAGAGTCACGCCGGCGGCCCTGGACACGGAACCCGCCCACCCGATGGCGAGATTCGATGCGTCAGCGGCCGCCACGGACCGCGGACCGCGGCCTACTCTTCGCCGAAGTAGCCGGGGTGCTGCTCGCGGATCGGCTCGAGTCCCGACAGGACCATCCGCAAGTGGTGCCGCAGCACCGCCTCCGCCTCGTCCGGATCGTGCTTGCCCAGCGCCGCGACGACTTCCCGGTGCTCGGCGATCATCTCGCCCATGTACTCGGGGACCTGCAGGCTCAGGCGCCGCACCCGGTTGAGGTGCCCGTCCGCCCGCTGGACCACCGACCAGGCGATGCTGCGACCCGAGAGCGCGCAGAGCGCGGCGTGGAAGCGGTCGTCCGAGGCGTAGAACGCGGCGAAGTCGCCGGCGGCGTGCGCGCGGTCCTGCTCGACGATGATCTCGCCGAGGTCGACGAGGTCCTGCTCGACGACCTGCTCGGCCGCCAGCCGGATCGCCGCGCACTCCAGCGCCTCGCGGACGAACTGGGCGTCGGTCACCGAGGCGATCGAGATCTTCGAGACGAAGGTGCCGAACTGCGGAACGATCTCGACCAGGCGGTCGTCACGGAGCCGCACGAGCGCCTCGCGGACCGGTGTGCGACTGACGCCGAGCCACTCGGCCAGCTCGTTCTCCGACAGTCGGCGACCCGGCGCGAGCTCCCCCGCGACCAAGGCGTCACGCAACGCCGTATAGACCCGCTGACGGGTACCACCGCGGATTCGATCCGGCATCGCGACGTTGAGCTCGGCCGACACGCCGGTGATTGTACTCCACGCTCCCTACTGTGACGTAACCTACTCTTGAGTAACCGCGCTACTCCCGGTAGTCTGCGCGGCATGAGCGCTGCGACTGCGACCCCGCCGGCCACGTCGACCCTGCCGATCCCGTCGGAGGTCCGCGTCGCGATCGTCGGCAGCGGCTTCTCGGGGATGGGCGTGGCGATCGGCCTGCTCGACGACGGGGAGCGCGACTTCGTGATGCTCGAGACCGCGAGCGATCTCGGCGGCACCTGGCGCGACAACACCTACCCGGGCTGCGCCTGCGACGTGCCGTCGCACATGTACTCGTTCTCGTTCGCGCCCAACCCGGACTGGTCGCGATCGTTCGCCAGCCAGCCGGAGATCTGGCGGTACCAGCTCGACGTCGCCGAGCGCTACGGCCTGCGCGACTACCTGCGGACAGACGCCGAGGTGCTCGGGGCGACCTGGGACGCCGCCGCGCAGCGCTGGACGGTCGAGACCGCGCGGGGCACGGTCCGCGCGCAGTTCCTGGTCAGCGGCACCGGCCCGCTCTGCGAGCCGCGCTACCCGGAGATCCCGGGGATGGACAGCTTCGAGGGCACGGCCTTCCACTCCGCCCGTTGGGACCACGACTACGACCTGAAGGGCAAGCGGGTCGCCGTGATCGGCACCGGCGCCTCGGCGATCCAGTTCGTCCCGGCGATCCAGCCGGACGTCGCCAAGCTGACGCTGTTCCAGCGCACGCCCGCCTGGGTCCTGCCGCGGCCCGACCGGCCGATCAGCACGGCCGAGCGGTTCGCCTTCCGCCACGTGCCGTTCGCCACCCGCGCGGCGCGGCTCTCGATCTACGTCCGCAACGAGCTGTTCCTGCTGCCGTTCCGCTACGTCCGCGCGATGCGGCGACTCCCCCACCGGATCGGCCTCCAGCACCTCGAGCGCCAGGTCCAGGATCCGGTCCTGCGCGAGAAGCTGACCCCGACCTACGACGTCGGCTGCAAGCGCACGCTGCTCTCGAACTCGTACCTCAAGTCGCTCGACCAGCCGAACGCCGACGTGATCACCAGCGGCATCCGCGAGATCCGCGCCAACGCGGTCGTCGACCAGGACGGCGTCGAGCACGAGGTCGACGCGATCATCTACGGCACCGGGTTCCACGTCACCGACCAGCCGATCGCCGATCGGGTCCGGGGCAACGACGGCCTGCTGCTCGCCGAGAAGTGGGCGCCGGGGATGGAGGCCCACAAGGGCACCACGGTCCCGGGCTTCCCCAACCTGTTCATGATGGTCGGCCCGAACACCGGCCTCGGCCACAACTCGATCATCTACATGATCGAGTCCCAGGTCCACTACCTGCTGCAGACCCTGCGGACCGCGCACCACCAGCGGATCGGTGCGCTCGAGCCGCGCCAGGACGTGGTCGACGCCGAGAACGAGGCGATCCAGAAGCGCCTGCAGGGGACCGTCTGGAACGACGGCGGCTGCGCCTCCTGGTACCTGGACGACCGTGGCCGCAACACCACGCTGTGGCCGGACTTCACGTTCCTCTACCGCCGCGAGCTGCGGACCTTCGACCCGGCCGAGCACGTGCTCACGCCGGCCGTGGAGCAGGCTGAGCCGGTGCTTGCCGAGGCGACCCCGGTCTAGAGGTCCTAGACCGCGCGGTGGATCCGCCGCTCGCGCGCGCGGCCCCACTGCTCGGCGCAGTCGGTCGAGCAGAAGCAGCGCAGCTCCTCGCCGGTCTCCCCCGCCGGCGAGACGGCGACCGAGAGGTCGATCGGCAGACCGCAGAGCGGGTCGACGACCATCCGGCTGCCCGGCTCGTGGCGCAGGTCCATCGTGTGGACCTCGACCGGCAGGGTCAGGCCCTGGACCGCCATCGGCCCGACCAGCGACGTGGTCGCCCACTCGGGGACCGTCGCGTCGGGGTGGCCGGCCATCAGTACCTGGCCGGGTTCCGCCAGATCGCAGAGTCGGGACGCGACGTTGATCGCCGCCCCGACGTAGTCGTCGCCCTCGAAGGTGATCACGTCGCCGCGGGCGATCCCCGCCCGGACCTGCAGCGGGCTCGCGCCGCCGAGGTGGTGGCGGATCTCCAGCGTCGCCGCGGCGACGCTGCCCTTGTAGAGGCTCGACAGCATCACGCCGTCGCCCAGCCACTTGTTGACCGCGACCCCGCGGCGCTCCGCGGCCCGGCGGACCACCGAGCGCATCATCGCCAGGACCGAGACCGCTTCCTCGTCGCCGTTGGCCTCGGTGTAGGACGTGAACCCACAGAGGTCCAGGAACCCGAAGCAGCGCTCGATCCTCATCGGGCCGCCGCTACTCTGCTTCGGTCGCGAACCCCGTCGGCGCTGCGTTGGCCGCAGCACCGCGGACGGCTTCTTCGACGTCGTAGCGCGGGCGGTCGCCCCAGAGCGACTCGAGACGGTAGAACTCGCGCGTCTCGGGCACGAAGATGTGGACGACGACGTCGCCGTAGTCCATCAGGATCCAGCGCGCTTCCTGGACGCCTTCGGTGCGCTTGGGCAGCAGACGCTCACCGTCGTGCTTCATGCCCTCGTAGATGCTGTCGTGGATCGCCTTGACCTGGCGATCGGTGCGACCACTGCAGATCACGAACGCGTCGGAGAACGCCGACGCCCCGCGGAGGTCGAAGGCCACGACGTCTTCCGCCTTGCGATCCCCCGCGAGGGCCGCGATCCGCTGGACCATGCCCTCCAGCGTGGGGTCGGGCGGGAGGACGGGCTCGTCGCCGTCGACCGGAGAATGTTGGGAGATGTAGGTGCGTTTGCTCATGCGTGCGTCCCCCCACGGTAAAGCCCTTGGGCCTGTACGCGCGCTTCGACTGCGTCCGGCACCAGGCGATGGATCGTTCGGCCGGCGCGGATGCGGTCCCGGATCAGGGTCGAGGAGATGTCGACCCGGGGCATCGCGAACGGACGGAAGCGGTCCGCAGCGCCCAGTCCCCGCAGGGTCTCGGCGGCTCGAGCGTGACTGTCGTCGCCGCGCTCCGCCACCCCGATCTCGGCGTAGCGCAGGATGTCCGCGGGCCGGTGCCACGACGCCAGGCCGGCCGCCGAGTCGCCGCCGAGCAGCAGCACGAACTCGTCGTCCGGGTGCTCCGCGCGCAGCCCCGCGAGCGTGTCCGCGGTGTACGACGGTCCTTCGCGGCGCAGCTCGACGTCGGAGACCTCGATCCGTCCGGCCTCCGACGCGACGGCGGCGCGGCAGAGCGCCAGCCGCTCGTCGGGACCGGGGTCGCCGTCGACCTGCTTGTGCGGCGGGCGCGGGGCCAGCACCAGCAGCACCCGGTCGAGCTCCAGCTCGTCGCGGGCGCACTCGGCCAGGATCAGGTGCGCCAGGTGCGGCGGGTTGAACGTCCCGCCGAAGATCCCGATCCGCACCCGCCGCCCCGTCTCCGCGGGGCTAGCCGCGGACGTGCCCGTCGCCGCGGACCAGGTAGCGGTAGCTGGTCAGCTCACGCAGGCCGATCGGGCCACGGGCGTGGAGCTTCTGGGTCGAGTTGCCGATCTCGGCGCCCATCCCGTACTCGCCGCCGTCGGTGAACCGGGTCGACGCGTTGACGTAGACGCAGGCCGAGCCGATCCCCCGCTCGAACGTGCGGATCGCGCGGTCGTCGCGGGCCACGATCGCCTCGCTGTGGCCCGAGCCGTGCTCCTCGATGTGGCCGACCGCCTCGTTGACCCCGTCGACGATCTTGATCGCCAGGATCAGCGCCAGGTACTCCTCGTCCCAGTCCTCGGCGACGGCCGGGGTGACGACCGCCGAGCGGCCGGAGACCAGGGGCTCCGCCTCGGCGTCGGGGCGCAGCTCGACCTCGAGCGGCCCGAGCCGGTCGGCGACGCGGGGCAGCAGCTCGGCGGCGACGTCGCGGTGGACCAGCAGCGTCTCGGCGGCGTTGCACGCGCTCGGCCGCTGGACCTTGGCGTTCTCGATGATCTCGACCGCCTGGTCGAGGTCCGCCGAGCGGTCGACGTAGACGTGGCAGTTGCCGGACGCGGCGAAGATCATCGGCACGGTCGCGACGGCCTTCAGCGCGCGCTTCAGCCCCTCGCCCCCGCGCGGGATGATCAGGTCGACGTAGCGGTCCTGGGTCGCGAGCTCGGTCAGCTCCTCGCGTCCCCCACCCGAGATCAGCTGGATCGCGTGCTGCGGCGCGCCGGCGGACTCGGCCGCCTCGGCGGCGATCGTGGCCAGCACCACGTTGGACCGCATCGCGCTCGACGAGCCGCGCAGGACGATCGCGTTGCCGCTCTTCAGCGCCAGTGCCGCCGCGTCGATCGTGACGTTCGGCCGGGCCTCGTAGACCACGGCGATCACGCCGAGCGGGATCCGCTGGCGCGCGACGTCGAGCCCGTTGGGCAGGCGGTAGCCGTCGATCACCTCGCCGACCGGGTCGCGCAGCGCGACGATGTCGCGGACCGCCTGGGCGATCCCCGCGAGCCCCGCCGCGTCGAGCGTCAGCCGGTCGAGCAGCGCCGGCTCGAGTCCGGCCTCGCGGCCCGCCACGACGTCCGCGGCGTTGGCGGCCAGGATCTCCTCGGTGCGGGCGTCGATCGCGTCGGCGATCGCGTTCAGCGCCGCGTCCTTGGTCACGGTGTCGAGCGCGGCCAGTCGCCGGCCCGCGACCCGTGCCTGGCGGCACTGCTCGCTGACGGTTCGGACCTCGGTCGCACTCGCGGACATCAGTCCATCCTACGCGACCGAGATCCCCTCGCCCGTGGCTACTTGGCCTCGCGCCGGTTCGTCCGGATCATCCCGAGCGTGATCGGGATCGCGATCCAGACCAATGCGCTGACGACGACCTTGCCCCAGTCGTCACCGCTGGCGCTGCCCTCCATCAGCGGCTGCATCGTCACGCTGGTGTCGATCCAGGCCCAGACCTTGTCGAAGCTCGAGACCAGCTCGCCGACGACGCTGAACACGGTCGGCAGCGCGAAGAACGCGACGATCGCCAGCGCCGGGCTCATCAGCAGCAGCCCGAAGCCGACGCCCATCAGCAGGTTCAGCTCGTTCGCCACGAGCGCCTGGAACAGGTCCGAGGCCGAGATCGACCACGAGCCCTCGGCTCCGCCGGCGGTCATCGCGACGACGTTGCCGACCGCGCCCATCACCAGGCAGACGACCAACGCGACCAGCGCCAGCAGCATCGCGGCGAGCAGCTTGGCCACGCCGATCCGCCCGCGCTTGGGCACCAGCGCGTAGGTGGTCAGCGCCGTGCGCTGCGACCACTCGCTGGTCGCCGTGAGGATGCCGATCACCGGCAGCAGCACGCCGAACGGGAA
>JBAZOW010000069.1:0-13668 GCA_041648495.1 Patulibacter sp. | reverse complement strand
CGTCGGATCCAGCAGGGAGCGGTGGGCGCGCTCGATCATCGGAGGGCCTCGGGGTCGGTGGTGGTGCGGTCCGCGGACGGAGCGGCGGCGCGCGGGGCCGGTTCGCGGTCGAGCGCGAGGTTGAGCGCGAGCACGTCGACCGCGGGCTCGCCGAGCACGCCGAGCGCGCGTACGGCGGTGTGCGTGTCGACCAGCTCGCGCACGCGGGCCTCGGGCAGGCGGCGGCTCGCGGCGACGCGCCGGGACTGGATCCGGGCGTTGGCGACCGAGATCTGCGGGTCGACGCCGGACGCGGAGTCGGTGACCGCGTCGACGGGGACGTCGCGGGCGGTCAGCCCGGGGGAGAACGGCCGCTCGAGCTTCAGGTACGCCGCCAGCTCGGCGACGATCGCGTCCCGCGTGTCGACGCCGTTGGGACCGCGGTTGCTGAAGGCGGTCGCGTCGGCGGCGTAGCCGGTGACCGACGGTCGCGACTGGAAGTACCGGGGGTCGGCGACCAGCACGGGCTCGCCCGCGGCGTCCTCGATCGGGTCGCCCGCGGCGTCGACCGCGGGCCGGCGGAAGTCCTGGCCGATCAGCCGCGACCCGACCGTGCGGCCGTCGTGCTCGACCAGCGAGCCCGCGGCCCGGTCGCCCATCGTCAGCCGGCTGACGCCGGTGATCGCGAGCGGATAGAGGATCCCCAGGACCGCGGTGAAGACGACCACGGCGAGCAGGGCGGTGACGGTGTCCTTGCGCATGCGCTCAGGGCCTTTCGGGGGACGGGGCGGGCATCAGAAGAGCCGGCCGCTGGCGGCCTGGACGACGGGGCCGAGCAGGAAGGCCGGGAAGAACGTCAGGGCGCCGACGAGCACGATCACGCCGATCAGCAGGACGACGAAGGTCGGGCTGTCGGTGCGCAGCGTGCCCGGTCCGGCCGGAGCCACCCGCTTGCGGGCGAGCGAGCCGGCGAGCGCGAGCATGATCACGATCGGGAAGAACCGGACGAACAGCATCGAGAGCCCGCCGAGCAGGTCCGCGAAGGTGATCCCGAACGCCCCCTCGTTGGTCCCGTTCGGCTGGACGAAGCCGGTGTAGCCGGCGAACGCGGAGCCGTTGTTGTTGCCCTGCGAGAGGTACGCGTAGAAGCTCTCCGAGAAGCCCTGCGGGCCGGAGGCGGCGTTCGAGACCCGTCCGTGGTCGGTCCCGACGGCCAGCGCGGTCGTGACCAGCACCGTGATCGGCATGTAGAGCGCACCGAGCATCGCGAGCTTGATCTCGCGGGCCTCGATCTTCTTGCCGTGCAGCTCCGGCGTCCGGCCGACCATCAGCCCGCCGACGAAGACCGCCAGCAGCACGAAGACGAGCATCCCGTAGAGCCCGGAGCCGACCCCGCCGAAGATCACCTCGCCGGTGCCCATCGCGACCATCGGAACGAGGCCGCCGATCCCGGTCATCGACTCCATCGAGGCGTTGACCGCTCCGGTCGACGTGGCGGTGGTGACGGTGCCGAAGAGCGCGCTCCCGGCGGGACCGAAGCGCTGCTCCTTGCCGACCAGGTTGCCGCCGGTCGATCCGTCGATCGCGGCGGTCGAGATTCCGGCGGCGTGCTGCGCGGGGGACCCGGCCTGCTCCGCGAGCGTGCCGACCACCACCAGCGCGAGGAACATCACGGTCATCGCGCCGAGCAGTGCCCAGCCCTGTCGGCGGTTGCCGACCATCCGCCCGTAGGTCGCCGTCAGCGATGCCGGAATCATCAGCACCAGCAGCATCTGGAGCAGGTTCGAGAAGCCGGTCGGGTTCTCGAACGGCATCGCCGAGTTGACGTTGAAGAACCCGCCGCCGTTGGTCCCGAGCAGCTTGATCGCCTCCTGCGAGGCGACCGGGCCGCGCGCCAGCGTCTGGCTGCCGCCGACGAGCGTCTCGACCGTGATCGGACCGCCGAGCGTCTGGATCACGCCCTGGCCGACGAGCAGCAGCGCGCCGATCGTCGCGATCGGCAGCAGCACGTAGAGCAGCGCCCGCGTGAGGTCGACCCAGAAGTTGCCCAGGGTGCCGACGGAGCGGCCGGCGATCCCGCGGATCACGGCGATCGCGACCGCCAGCCCGACGGCGGCCGAGAGGAAGTTCTGGACCGCCAGACCGGTCATCTGGGCGACGTACGAGAGCGTCGTCTCGCCGGCGTAGTACTGCCAGTTGGTGTTGGCGACGAACGACGAGGTGGTGTTGAAGGTCACGTCCCACGGCGCCGCACCGAGCTCCAGCGGGTTGCCCGGGAGCACGCTCTGCAGCCGCAGCAGGGCGTAGAGCGCCAGCCACGAGGCGAACGAGAAGACGATCACGCTGCGGGCGTAGCGCTTCCAGTCCTGTGGGACGGCCTCGCCGGACCCGTCGTCGGAGCGCCGCACGCGCAGCACCCGCAGCGTCAGGCGCTCGACCGGCGCGAGCACGGGGGACAGCAGGACCCGCTCGCCGGCGAAGACCCGCGCCATGTATCCGCCGAGCAGCGGCACGATCGCGACCACGACCGCCACCAGCAGGGCGACTTGGAGCCATGCGGTGAGCACTAGAGACGCTCCGCGCGCAGCAGCGCGATCAGCAGGTACGCGCCGACGGCCAGGACCGCGGCGAGACTGAGCAGGGCCGAGGCGCTCATGCGCGCTCGATTCCCTCGATGAGCAGCAGCATCGCGGCGAAGAAGAGGGCCGCGAGGCCGACGGCGAGAACGTCCATGAACCCAGGGTGCGCCCCCGGGCGTCAAGCGAACGTGGAGATCCGCGACGGCGGTATCAAGATCGCGTCAAGACGCCGCGAACGGCGGCGCGACGGCGCGGTCGGACGGGACGGAGGGCCGCGATCGGTCCCGCGTGCCGCCGGGGCGCGCGCCCCGGTCAACCGAGGAAGCGGTAGCCGACGCCGGTCTCGGTGCGGATCAGCCGCGGACCGTCGCTGGTCGGCGGGTCGATCTTGCGCCGCAGGTTGGCGATGTGGGTCCGCAACGTTCCGACGTCCTCGACGTACGCCTGGCCCCAGACCTCGCGCAGCAGCGCGCGGTGGGTCAGCAGCTTGCCGCGGTCCCGGACGAACGCCCGCAACAGCCCCTGCTCGGTACGGGTCAGGTGGACCTCGCGTCCGGAGACCGACACGCGGTGGGCGACCGGGTCGACCTCGAGATCGCCGATCCGCACGACCGGCTGCTCGGCCACCGGGGTCGCGCGGCGCAGCGCGGCCTCGAGCCGGGCGACCAGCTCGCGCGGGCCGAACGGCTTGGTCACGTAGTCGTCGGCTCCGGCCTCCAGCGCCGCGACCTTCTGATCCTCCTCGGAGACCGCCGACAGCACCACGATCGGGATCGACGTCCACTCCCGCAGCCCGCGGCAGACGTCGACGCCGGAGCCGTCCGGCAGCATCAGGTCGACGATCGCGGCGTCCGGCCGGTGCAGCGCCGCCAGGTCGAGCGCCTCGCGGACCGAGCCGGCGGGGAGCACGGCGAACCCGGGCTCGCGCAGCAGGACGCGCAGCGCCCGCACGATCTGCGGCTCGTCGTCGACGACCAGCACGGTGCGGTGCTCGGCGGTCACGCTCCGGCCTCGGGGCTCGGGGTCTCGGGCGTCTCGGGACCGTCGGTCACGGACGGATCCGGATCGACGAGCGGCAGCTCGACCACGACCGCGGTGCCCTGACCGGGGTAGCTCTCGATCCGCACCCGTCCGTGGTTGGCCTCGACGAACCCGCGGGCGATCGCCAGGCCCAGTCCGGCCCCGTTGCCGGTGCGGGCCTCGCCCCGCTCGAACGGCGCGAAGACCCGCTCGCGGGCGTGGTCGGGGACTCCCGCCCCGCGGTCGACGACCCGGACCACGCCCCGCCCGTCGCGCCGGGCGACCCGCACGAGGATCAGGTCGCCGTCGGGACCCGGTCCGCGACCGTGGACCCGAGCGTTCTCGATCACGTTGACCAGCGCCCGGGTCAGCTGCACCGGATCGGCCCGGACCTCGGGGACGGGGGACTGCACCTCCAGGCCGACGCGCGCCCCGGCCTCGTCGATCGCGTCGCGCACCACGTCGTCGAGGGCGATCACGGAGGCCTGCGGAGCGGCCGACCCGCCCTCGATCCGCGCCAGGTCGAGCAGCTTCTCGACCATCGCCGCGAGCCGCTCGCTGCCGTCGACGATGCCGGCCGCCAGGGCCTGCCGGTCGGCCTCGTCGAGCGACGGGGCCGCCAGCGCCGACGCGGACGCCGACATCTGGGTCAGCGGCGTGCGCAGGTCGTGGCTGACGCTGCGCAGCAGCGTCGTCTTGAGCTCGTCGCTGCGGCGGATCGCCGCGGTCTCGATCTCGCCGCGGGCGTGTCGTTCGCGCTCCTCGGCCGCCGCCAGCAGCGCGCCGAGCGCCGGAGCGATCCGCTCGCGGACCGCCTGCAGGGCCCGCGGCGGAAGCCCGGACCCGAGCGTCAGCCAACCGACCCGGCCCTGCGGGCCCTCCAGCGGCAGCGGGCTCCCGCTGCCCGGCGTCATCGACCCGCGGGTGACGCGCGCCTCGACCCCGAAGTGCGCGCCGAGACGCCGCGACGCCTCGGCCGCGACGTCGGTGCCGGGCGCGGCCCCCAGCAGCACCGAGGCCAGCTCGGCCATCAGGCTCGCGTCGCGCCGGGCCGCCTCGGCGCGGTCGGTCCCCTTGTGCGCCTGCTCGGTGATCCGGGCCCCGACGATCGCCACGACCAGCAGCACGGCGATCGCGATCCAGTGCGCCCCGTCGGAGATCGCCAGCGTGCCCTGCGGCGCCAGGAAGAACCAGTTGAACGCGACCGTCGACAGCACGGCGGTGACGATGCCCAGCGTGAGTCCCGCGACGACGGAGGTCAGCAGCACGGGGAGGACGTAGACCACGCCGAGCGCCACCACCGGCGTGACGGGGTCCAGTGCGGCCACGGCGAGCGACGCGACGACGACTCCGCCGACGGCGATCGCGAGGCCCGTCCCGATCGCGACGCCGCGGTCACCGCGACCGTCCGGCAGGCGGGAGATCCACGACACCGCAGCAGCATAGCCCCGGCGCGCTCGCCGCCCGTCGGGGTCGGGAGCGGGTGGCCGGGGGCGGCCCCGCGGCGGTGCGGTCGCCCCGGCGGTCGGCGCGTCGAGGGGCCTACGCTCCCCGGGACCGGGGGCCACGTACGATGGGTACGTGGACGAACATCAGGAGACCCCCGGCGCAGCCGCCGATCAGGCGCCGGATCCGGCGACCGAGATCCCGACCGCGCCGTCGCCGTCGCGCCCCCGCCCGGTGCGGGTGCCCGCGGCCGACACGGTCGAGGACGCGGCGCCGGAGCCGATCAAGCAGCGCCAGCGGACCCGCGCCAAGATCTGCGGGATCACGCGGATCGAGGACGCCGAGCTGGCCGTCGAGCACGGCGCGTGGGCGATCGGACTGATCTTCTGGCGCGGCAGCAAGCGTCGCTGCCGGTTCGAGCAGGCCCAGGCGATCGGGGCGACGTTCAAGCGCCAGGTCGAGGTCGCCGGCGTCTTCGTCAACGCCACGCTCGACGAGGTCGTCCGCACCGCCGACGCCTGCCAGCTGACGATCGTCCAGCTGCACGGCGACGAGGGCCCGTCCTACTGCGCCGAGGTCGCGCGCCGCACCGGCTGCGAGGTGATCAAGGCCGCCCGCGTGCGAACCGGCGCCGACGTGATCGCGCTGCGGCCGTTCCACACCGATTACCACCTGCTCGACACCTTCGTCCCGGGCGTCCCCGGCGGCTCGGGCGAGTCGTTCGACCACGCGCTGGCGAGCGTGCGCCGCGCGGCCACCGGCGAGCGTCAGCCGAAGCTGATCCTGTCCGGCGGCCTGACGCCGGAGAACGTCGCCGAGGCGATCGTCGAGGTCCGCCCCTTCGCGGTCGACGTCGCCAGCGGCACCGAGTCCGCCCCGGGGATCAAGGACCCGGCGAAGGTCGTCGCGTTCCTCGAGGCCGTCCACCACGCGTGGGACGCGCCGGAGGAGGAGACCGCGTCGACCGAGGCCGCGGAGACCGTCGCGTCGCCTGCCGCCGCCGAGTCGACCCCCGCCACCGAGCCGGCCGACGCCGCCGCGGAGACCACCGCGCCGTCCGTCGATCCCGTTCCGCCGACCCCCGCCGAGCCGAGCCGATGACCACGCATCCCCCGAGTCCCGAAGCCGGTCTGCCGCACCGCTACGGCCCGTACGGCGGCCAGTACGTCCCCGAGACGCTGAAGCCCGCGCTCGACGAGCTCGAGCAGACCTGGGTCCGGCTGCGCGACGACGCGGGGTTCCAGGCCGAGCTGGGCCACCTGCTCGCCACCTACGTCGGCCGCGAGACCCCGCTCTACCTGGCGCGGGGGATCAGCGAGCGGACCGGTCGCGAGGTCTACCTCAAGCGCGAGGACCTGACCCACACCGGCGCGCACAAGATCAACAACGCGCTCGGCCAGTGCCTGGTCGCCCAGCGGATGGGCAAGCGCCGCGTGATCGCCGAGACCGGCGCCGGCCAGCACGGCGTCGCGACCGCGACCGCCGCCGCGCTGCTGAAGCTCGACTGCGTCGTCTACATGGGCGTCGAGGACATGCGCCGCCAGGGCCCGAACGTCCAGCGGATGCGCCTGCTCGGCGCCACGGTCCAGCCGGTCGAGTCCGGGGCGCGGACGCTCAAGGAGGCGACCTCGCAGGCGATCCGCGACTGGGTCGCAACCGTGGCCGACACGCACTACGTGATCGGCACCGCGGCGGGCCCGGCGCCCTACCCGGCGCTGGTCCGCGACCTGCAGCGGGTGATCGGCGACGAGGCGCGACGGCAGATCCTCGCCGTGGCCGGACGGCTGCCCGACCGGGTCGTCGCCTGCGTCGGCGGCGGCTCGAACGCGATCGGCATCTTCACCGCCTTCCTCGACGACCAGGACGTCGAGCTGGTCGGCGTCGAGGCCGGCGGTTACGGCCTCGACACGGGCAAGCACGGCGCGGTCCTGACCACCGGCGGCGAGCCGGGCGTCCTCCACGGCTCGCTCGGCCCCGTCATGCAGGACGAGGACGGCCAGATCCTCGAGGCCCACTCGGTCTCGGCCGGATTGGACTACCCGGGCGTCGGCCCCGAGCACGCCTGGCTGCGCGACAGCGGCCGTGCGCGCTACACCGCCGTCGAGGACGACGACGCGGTCCGCGCCTTCCGCACGATGGCCCGGCTGGAGGGGATCATCCCCGCGCTCGAGTCGAGCCACGCGCTGCACTTCGCGCTGCACGAGCCCGCACCGGGAGTCGAGATCGACCTGATCTGCCTCTCCGGACGCGGCGACAAGGACCTGGCGGAGGCGCTGGCCAAGCTGAAGGAGCTCGAGGGCGACCAGGCCCTGGCCGTCGACGGCGAGCAGTCGGTCGAGGAACCGATCGGCGACACCCCGGCGGACGACGAGTCCGAGCACGACGCGGCGGAGGTCCGATGAGCACGCAGGAGCAGACCGGCGGCGAGCTGCGCGGCGGCGCGGGGGAGGCTCGGATCGCCGCGGCCTTCACGAACGCCACCGGCACGGCGGCGCTGATGCCGTACATGATGGGCGGGTTCCCCGACCTGGCGCGCTCGCGCGAGGTCGGCCGGGCCTACGTCGACGGTGGTGCTGACCTGATCGAGCTGGGGATCCCGTACAGCGATCCGCTGGCCGACGGCCCCGTGATCCACGCGGCCGGCACCGCCGCGCTACGGGCCGGGATCAAGGTCGACGACATCCTGCGGCTCGGCGAGCAGCTGGCCGCCGACGTCCCGGTCGTGCTGATGACCTACGCGAACATCGTCCGCCGCCCGGGCTTCGAGACGTTCATCGGCCGCCTGCGCGACTGCGGGATCAGCGGCCTGATCGTGCCCGATCTGCCGATCGGCGAGGAAGCGGACCCTGCGATCGCCGCCTGCGACGCCGCCGGCGTGGCGTTCGTCCCGCTGGTCGCGCCGACCACCGACCCCGAGCGGGTCGCCGAGGTCCAGCGCGAGGCGCGCGGGTTCCTCTACGCGGTCTCGGTGACCGGCACGACCGGCGAGCGCGAGAGCCTGACCGACCAGTTCGGCGTGGTCGTCGGCAAGGCCAAGGCCGGCAGCGACGTCCCGGTCGGACTCGGCTTCGGGATCGGCAACGGACAGCAGGCGGCCGCGGCCGCTGCGGCCGGGGCCGACGGCGTGATCGTCGGCAGCCGCCTGGTCCGCGCGGCGGGCGAGGACGACCCGGTGGCGGCCGTGGCGGCCGTGATGGCGGACCTCGCGAGCGGCCTGGGTCGCGGCTGAGGCACCCCGTTCGGTGCGCGGCGGCGGAGGCCCCGTGCCCGCAGCGGGGCGTCCGCCCGCCTGGTCAGGTATTTTTCGTCGTCGTATGGGCCTTATCTACGCGATCACGTTTGCGGTTCTGACTTGGCTGGTCCTCTGGGCCCTCGGGTGGAAGGCCACCGACGCCACGCTGATCGCCTCGGGGATCATCCTGGTCGCGGTGATGACCAACCGCGTCTTCCAGTACCTGGCGGACGCGCGCAAGCGGTCTGAAGCGTCCGAGGCCTGATGCCGCGCGCGGTGCGCCGCGCCGCCTGGGGCCTTGCCGTCACCGCCGCCACGGTCGGCCTCGCGGCCTGCGGTGGTGACCCGACCGGCGAGCAGGCCTACGACACGAAGGTCGCCGTCTACGTCGGCGTGCCGCTCGGCGGTCCGTGGGGCGACGCCGGCCAGGCGATCACCCGGGGCACCGTGCTCGGCCTGGCCGACTCCAAGGGCGGCGCCGGGGACTTCAGCGTCCGCCTGTCGCTGCGTGACGTGACCGACGACGATCTCCAGACCGTCGGCATCCAGGGCGCCTCCCGGGAGGCCGGCAACGCACTGCGCGACGTGGGGGCGATCGGCGTGATCGGCGGGCTCGATCCGACCGCCAGCCGCCAGCTCCAGCTGCTCGGCAACCAGACGGGCCTCGGCTACGTCTCGGCCTCGGGCGACCAGATCGCCGCCTCGGCCGCCGACCTGTCGCCGCGTGCCCAGCGGATGGCCGTCCAGCTGGGCGCGCCCGACGGTGCGATCGCGACCGCGATCGTCGCTCGGACCCGCGCCGCGGACTGCCGCCGGACCACGCTGGTCAGCGTGCCCGACGCCGGCGTCGGCTCGGCCCTGGTCGCCAGCGAGCTCGATCCGACGACCACCCTCCGGGGGGCGTCCTTCCGCAGTGCCACGCTGCGGACCGACCTGGCCCGCGCGCTGCGGGCCGACAGCGACTGCGTGGTCGTTGCCGGCCAGCCGTCCGGGGGCGACCCCTACGAGTTGCTCGAGCCGTTGCAGGACGAGCTGGAGGACGTCACGCTGGTGCTCTCGCGCGGAGCGGCGTCCCCGCGTACGGCAGCGCTGGTCCGCGACGCGGGGCTGACCGCCGAGGCGGTGGTCGACGAGGCCCCCGCGAGCGCGAACGACGAGACCCGCGCGATCGACGCGAAGCACCGCGAGATCTACGGCACGCCCGCTCCGGTCGGCGTGATGGCCGGCTGGCGCAGCATCAAGCTGATGCTGCGGGCGGTCGCGGACGCGGGACCCGGCGGCAACCGCCGCGATGCGGTCTCGAAGGCCTTGGTCGAGGCGCCCGTTCCGGGTCCGCCGACCGCCGCGACCCAGAACGACGACGGCACGATCACGCCCGTGGCCGTCAGCCTGGCGCGCGCCGAGCCGTACGGCTGGCGCGCGGTCCGGGCGCTCGACGCGCCCTAGTCCGCCGGGCGCTCAGCCCAGCAGGTCCCGCAGCGCCTCGTCGAGCTGCGGGTGGACGAACCGGTAGCCGAGGTCGTCGGCCCGTCCGGGGATCATCCGGCAGCTGTCGAGCACCAGCGCGGCGCGCTCGCCGAGCGCCATCCGGATCAGCGGCGCGGGGGCGCCGAACAGCACCGGCCGGCGGAGCACCTTGCCGACCGCCTTGGTCAGCTCGCGGTTGGTCGCCGGCTCGGGCGCGCTGGCGTTGATCGGACCGCGGAAGCTCGCGTGGTCGATCGCGGCGAGCAGGATCCCGACGTGGTCGTCGACGTGGATCCACGGCACGTACTGGCGGCCGTTGCCGAGCCACGAGGCGGCTCCGAAGCGGATCGGACGGGCGAGCTGGGGGAGGGCGCCGCCGTCGGCGGCCAGCACCAGCCCGGTGCGGATCGTGATCACCCGCAGGCCCAGCTCGCCGGCCTCGCGGGCGGCCTGCTCCCAGCCGCTCGCGACGCCGCCGAGGAAGTCGTGGGCCGGCGCGGCGCCCTCGTCGAGCACGCGGTTCCCGGCGTCGCCGTAGAAGCCCGACGCCGACCCGCTGACCAGCACCGCCGGGCGGTCGGCCGCCCGAACGATGCCGATCCCGGCGACCAGGTGGTCGGTGGTGGTGATCCGCGAGCGGGTGATCTCGCGCTTGGCGTCCATCGTCCAGCGCTGGAAGACCGGCGCGCCGGCCAGGTTGACGACCGCGTCGCGGCCGGCCAGCGCGCTGGCCGGCGCGGGATCGCGCTGCGGATCCCAGACCACGGCCTGCGCCCCGGGCAGCGCCTGGCCGGCCCGGTGCACGTCGCGGGACAGCACGGTGACCTCGTCGCCGCGCTCGAGCAGCCGCGACACCAGCCGCGAGCCGATCGTGCCGGTCGCGCCGGTGATGGTGACGTGCATGGGGGATCGCCTCCGGTAGGAACCTGGAGACCGAAGCCTACGGACTACTCAGGCGAGCAGGCCATCGCGGTCGTAGACGACCCGGCCGCCGACGATCGTCGCGAGCGGCTCCAGCGCGTGGAGCTCCGCCGCCGGCACGGTCAACGGGTCGCGGTCGACGATCGCGAGGTCGGCGAGCTTGCCGACGGCGATCGTGCCCTTGTCGGCGTCGGCGTGCTGCTGGTAGGCGGGCTCGGTGGTCCAGGCGCGAAGGGCCTCGAAGGCGGTGATCGCCTCGCCCGGTCCGACGGCGGCACCGTCGGACTCCACGGTCTCGCGGGTTACGAGCGCCTGCAGCGCGAGGCGCCAGTCGCTCTCCACGACCGGGGCGTCGGAGCCGTCCGAGACGCGCACGCCGGCGTCGAGCATCCGGCGCACCGCCACGCCCGCCGCCCAGCGGTCGTCCCCGAGCGGCGGCCGCATGGCCGGCGACGCGTGGTAGCGGATCAGCGCGTTGGTGGCGACACTGACGTCGAGCGCGGCCAGCCGCTCGATCGCCTCGTCCCGCAGGAGCACGCCGTGGATCAGCACGTGGCGGGCGTCCGGCCACGGGTCGTCGCGTTGGGCGCGGGCGAAGCCCTCGAGCACGGCGTCGGCCGCGGCGTCGCCGATCGCGTGGACCTGGACCGCCAGTCGATGCCGGTGGAGCATCGCGATGCAGCGGTGCAGCTCGGCGACGCGCTCGTCGTCGTCGGCTCCCGCGAGGACCAGTCCGCCGCGCGTGTCGGCGTCGGCGTAGGCGGTCCCGAGCCACGCGGTCCGCTGGCTGGGAACGCCGTCCGCGAACAGCTTGCCGCCGAGCACGGCGAGCCAGTCGTCGCCGAATCCGGTCGTGGTCCCGTTGGTCGCGAGGGCGCGCTCGATCGTGGCGCTGGAGCTGGAGCCGACCGCTTCGCCCCAGTGCAGCAACGCGTGGACACGGACGGTGGGGGCGCCGCCGCGGCGCAGCGCCGCGTAGTCGCGGAGGCCCTGCGGGGTGACCATCGGGTCGGTCACGCTGGTGACGCCGAGCCGGTTGAGCGCGACCATCGCGTGGCGCAGCTCGGCGACCCGCTCGGCCTGTCCGGGGCCGGGGATCCGCTGCTCGACGAGATGCACGGCCGACTCGATCAGCAGTCCGGTCGGTTCGCCGCTCACGGGGTCGCGCTCGATCCGGCCGCCGACCGGATCGGGGGTCGTCGCATCGATGCCCGCCTCGCGCAGCGCGGCGGCGTTGACCAGGGCCGCGTGGATCGAGAAGTGCTGGAGCAGCACCGGTCGGTCGGGCAGCGCGGCGTCGAGCTCCGTCCGGCTGGCCTGGCGTCCGCCGGAAGCGATCTCGCCGATCGAGCCCTCGCTCCAGTTGCCCCCGCGAATCCACGGGTCGTCGGGGCGCTGGGCGGCGTGCGTGGCCACGCGCTCGGCCAGCTCGGCGAGGGTCGCCACCCGCTCGCTCAGGTCGAGGATCCGTCCCGAGCAGGCGGTCGCCATGTGGTCGAGGTGGAGATGCTGGTCGATCAACCCGGGCAGGACGGTGCGTCCCTCGAGGTCGACGACCCGCGTCCGCGGTCCGATCAGCGCCGTCACGTCCCGGTCGTCGCCGACGCCGACGATCCGGTCCCCGGTGATTGCGACCGTACGCGCACGAGACGTGGGATCCTCGAGCGTGAGGACGTTGCCTCCGACGAGCGCGATGTCGGCAGCCCCGTCGTGGGGCGCAGGGGTGGAGCGGGTGCTCGTCATGGGTTCCTCGGGGTTCACGGTCTTCCGGGTGATGAGCCCACATCGTTGCGCTATGCGCAATCGACTGTGCGGCATGCGGAAACGTAATCGCCGTCCTCTGGAGTGTCAAGCGCACCGGTTCCTCGAGAAGCACGGGCTTGCGGAGTTGCCAGCGCCGTTCTCTCCCCCGATACCGGGGATTTAGACGATGTGCTTGACGTCACAGCATCGACGCCCTAGTCTGGCCTTCGTTCGCATGTCGCACACGGTGTTGCGCAAAGCGGACGCTAGGGAGAGATTCGATGACGTCACCATCCAGCACATCCACGAACGTCGAGGCGGTCGGACCGTCCGCCGGGGACATCCAGGCCGTCCACCGCTGCGCACGGATCCTCGACCTGCTCACCGAGCAGGACATGATCCGCCCCGCCGACGTCGCCACGACGCTCGACCTGGAACGCTCGACGGCGCACCGGTACCTGACGTCGATGGTCAACGCCCGGCTCGTCGAGCGGCACGACGGCGGCTTCCGCCTCGGACCGCTGAGCCGGCACCTCGGGGCCGTCTCGCTACGCCGCACCCGGGTGATCGAGGAAGCGGCCCCCTACATGGCCGCGCTGGCCGAGGAGGTCGGCGAGACGATCGTCATGAGCCTCTGGAGCGGCCGCGGCGCGGTCGTCGCCAAGGTCCAGGAGGACCCCCGCCGGCAGGTCCAGGTGATCGTCCGTGAGGGCACCCAGCTGCCGCTCTACGCCGCGCAGTCGCAGATCTTCTTCGCATCCCTGCCCGACCGGGTGCTGGTCGACCAGCTGCTCGGCCAGCTGACCCGACCGGCCCGGGACACGATGGAGGCCAGCATCGCCCTCTTCCGCGAGCACGGCGTCGCGGAGAACTCGCTCGTCACCGAGGGCATCCGCACGATCGCGGTGCCGATCACGGCCGACCCGGGCGACGTCGTGGCCACCGTCGCGGTCGTCGGCACGGCCGAAGCGGTCCCGAGCGACCCCCAGTCGGGCAAGGCCATCGCGCTCAAGCGCACGGCCGACCAGATCTCGGCGCGACTCTCCGGCCTCCCCGCCGTCGCCGCCGCCCCCCTGCAGCAGGAGACCCCCGCATGATCGAGCACGACAGCCACTTCATCGACGGTCGCTGGGCTTCCAGCCTCGGCACCGGCACGATCGAGGTCACGAACCCCGTCACCGAGCAGACGATCGGGCACGTCCCCGCGGGCAGTCCGGCCGACGTCGACGCCGCGGTCGCCGCGGCCCGGGCCGCCCTTCCCGGGTGGCGCGCCACCCCGCG
>JBAZOW010000068.1:0-13670 GCA_041648495.1 Patulibacter sp. | reverse complement strand
GTACGGGGTCAACACGCTCACCAAGCTGGCGGGCTACAAGCCGACCACCGCGACGACGAACCTGCACGAGCTGACCCGGCCGGCGTTCTCCGTCGACAAGCCGTTGTACCGCTCCCCGGAGGGCGTCGAGGTCTTCCTGATCACCGGCAACACGGCGCCGTCGGAGGTTCCCGAAGTCGAGGAGCACGAGGCGACCAAGACCGACAACTCGGTCCGCAACACGCCGTCGCTCGTGCTCGCCATCGCCTTCGGCGACCCGCGCCAGCTGATCGTCCTCACCGGTGACGCGACCGCGCTGACGATGGCGATGTGCCGGAAGTACTTCGCGCACTTCAAGATCCCGATCACCTCGGTGCTGCACATCACGCTGCCCCACCACGGCAGCCCGCGCACCAGCTACGCGCTCGTCGAGGCCCGCGGCCGCGAGGGCGACGACGACCTGGCCCAGACCAACGTCAACGAGTTCGTCAAGGCGTTCTCCCCGAAGTCGGCCAGCGCCAGCTCCGGGGAGAAGTTCAACCGGCTGCCCGCCGCCAAGCTGATCAACGACTTCTGCGCGTACGCCGCAGACACGGCCTGGCCGGACCCCGTGCTCGGAGCCAGCGGACAGCACTTCTACACGGCGTGGTTCGAAGCGGCGTCGTGCGTGATCCCGGCGGCCGAGGACGAGGAGGATGACGAGGAGGGAATGGTCGAGGACTGGCCGACCCGCGACGGCTACCACTCGGCCCGTACGACGAAGGCGTTCTACACGACCGAGTACCTGCGCCGGCCCGTCGACGCCACGGGCGTCCCGTACGCGTTCCCGTACGCCGCCGATCCGGAGAAGGGCCCCGCGGCGAGCACCTACGCGACCGACCTGACGATCCCGTGGGCGACCGGCTGGGCGTTCACGATCCCGGCCAAGGGCGCCCCGGTGATCCAGCGCGTCGACGAGGTCACGAGCCCGCCGGTCTTCGCCGCGCTCGAGGCACGCCACGGTCCGCTGCCGCGGCAGCGGTTCGTGTTCCTGGACGGCGCCGACCCCGCCGTCGTCGCCGCGGCGACCCCGCCCCCTCCGGCCCCCGCGCGGGTCCCGATGCCGACGGCTCCGCCCGTTCGATCGCGTCCGTCGCGGATCCGGCCCGTCCTGTGAGCCGTTGAGATGCCGACGCTCGACCAGGCGTACGCCGACCTGCAGCTGATCCTCGGATCGGCCGGCACGATCGACCTCGCCACCGCTCCGCAGGGTCACCCATCGCTGGCGGACCTCGTCGCCACCCTCGTCCTCTTCGGGGCCCCGGCGTCGTTGCCCGTGACCGGCGCCGGACTCACCCGCACGCGCGATCAGGGCGTGCTGACCGGGCAGGCGCAGGTCGTGCTCGCCGGAACCGGCTCTCCCGCGACGCCGGTCACGGTCCGCCTGACGCTCACCGAGCCCGACCCGAACGTCGTCGTCTTCACGCTCGCGCTGACCATTCCGCGTACCGACTGGAAGTTCTCCGACACGTTCTCGAAGCTGCCGCAGACCGCGCGCGTCGCACCCGGCAGCCCCGAGCGGATCTGGGGCGATTCGGCGCTCGCCGGGCTCCGCGTCGGCACGCCGACGTTCACCGCGACCAGCGTCCCGTCGGTCGCGCTGCGGATGTCCGGCGCGCTCCAGGCCAGCGGCGAGCTGGACGACTACGCGGACTGGGTCGGGCCGTGGCCGCTCCAGCTCGACGGGACCGCGTCGCTGCCGGCGACCGACGCCGACCATCCGCTGCTGGCGCTGACCGCGACGAGCCCTCAGGGGACCCTCGGCGCGCCGCCGGTGCAACTCCGGCGTCCCGGGTTCTCGCTGATCGCCGCGACCGTCCCGACCCGCGGCGGGGTGCCGTCGTTCAGCTACAGCGAGATCGGCCTGCTCGGCACCGCCGAGGTCGGGAGCACCGACCCAATCGCCGCGACCGTCTCCGGCACGCTGCTCGGGTCCGACCAGGTCTGGCCGCTGAGCGTGCGCTTCGGCGGCCAGGGCCCGTCGTTGCTCGGGGGACTGGGCCAGCTGGCGAGCCTGTTCGGCATCGACGCCGGCGACCTCGTGACCCCGCCGAAGCTCGGCGGGTTCGAGACGTTCCGCCTGGACGACGTCCAGATCTGGGTGACCAACGACGGCGCCGGCAAGCCGACCGGATTCGAGTCGATCGCCGCGACGATCCGCTCCGACAAGGTCTGGAAGCCGCCGATCCCGGTGCTCGAGGTGACGAACGTCGGGACGCGCTGGGTGCTCGTCCAGACCGAGATCGACGACAAGCCGTTCCACGGGCTCACCGGCAGCGTCTTCGGCAGCCTCGTGTTCAAGAACGGCGGCACGCAGAAGGACGGGATCGTCGACCTGGACGCGCTGCTGCCCGGCTTCGTCGTGATCGGCGCGCTCCGCGAGGACACGCCGATCAACCTCGGCGCCGCGTTCCGCCAGCTGCTGCACCGCTCGGGCCCGCTGCCGGACCCGGCGAAGTCCGACCCGACGATCACCGAGCTCAACCTCGTCGCCGACCCGTTCGGGCGGACGTTCGACGCCAGCGGCGCGATCTCGATCGACGTCCCCGTCCCCGGCTTCGCGAGCCTGTCGGTGACCGAGGTCTCGTTCCAGGTCAGCGCGACCGCGACCGCGCTCTCCGGCGGCCTCGGCGGCGTGCTCCGGCTCGGGCCGGCCGGATCGCCGCAGCTCGCGGTCCGCGCCGAGCTGCCGCCCGGAGACCAGGGCGGCTGGGTCTTCTCGGGCCACCTCGTCCCCGGCACGCCGTTGACGCTGGGCACGCTGCTCAAGCTGATCCACCTGGACACCGGCGACACGCTGGACCTGCTCGCGGTCAGCCGGCTCGAGGGTCGCGTCAGCACGCTGGGACCGTGGAGCTTCGCCGGGGCGATCGCGGTCGCCTTCCGGACGGAGATCCTCGGCGTCCCGGTCGCGCTCGCCGCCGGGATGGAGCTCGAGCTCGCCCAGGCCACGAAGGACCCGCCCGCCACCGGCTGGGTCGAGGGCCACTTCACGGTCAACCGGCTGCGGGTCAGCGCCCGCCGCGACCTCGGCGTCGCCGAGCCGACCTACGCGCTGAAGGTCCAGTTCGACCAGCTGTGGATCCAGGCCTCGACGGCGTGGCGCGGCAAGGATCCCGAGCCCCGCCATCAGATCGTCGTGCTGCGGCTCGGCGGCGCGACCCTCGGCGACGTGCTCGAGGAGCTGGTCCGGCTCGCCGCTCCGACGCTCGGATTCACGCTCGATCCACCGTGGGACGTGCTCAAGCGGATCGAGCTGTCGAGCTTCTCGCTGACGATCGACCCGAAGGAGCGCTCGGTCGAGCTCGACTACGCGGTCGACAAGGGCATCCCGTTCATGCACCTCGACTCGGTCGGGGTGCGGTACGTGATGGACCAGGGCAGCGGCGTCGAGCTGATCGTCAAGGGCCAGTTGCTCGACCGGCACTACGGCGACGACAACCCGCTGACCTGGGACGTCGTCAAGGATCCGCCGCCGGCGATCCCGGGCAAGGGCCCCAAGCTGCTCGAGGTCAAGTACCTCGGGCTGGGGCAGCGCGTGCGACTGCCCGATCCGCAGCCCGAGACGGTCGCCGACGCGATCTCGCGGCTCGCCGAGGCGATGCCCGCGCCGGCGCCGGGCACCAACCCGATGGCCAAGAGCGCGATGCAGTTCGACGGCTCCAGCGAGTGGCTGATCGCCGCCGACCTGCGGTTCCTCGAGACCGTCCAGCTCGCGCTGGTCTTCAACGATCCGCGGCTGTACGGACTGTTCGTCGCGCTCGACGGCGAGAAGGCGGGTCCGCTCGCCGGCCTGCGCTTCGAGATCCTCTACAAGCGGCTGCCGTCCGGCGTCGGGATGTTCCGGATCGAGCTGCGGGTGCCGGAGAAGTTCCGCCGGATCGAGCTGGGGTACGTCTCGATCGGGCTCGGCACGATCGTCGTCGAGATCTACACCAACGGCAACTTCCTGGTCGACCTGGGGTTCCCCCACGGCCGCGACTTCACGAAGTCGTTCGACGTCCAGGTCTTCCCGTTCATCGGACGCGGCGGGATCTACTTCGGGGTGCTCAACGGCGAGACCTCGCGCAACGTCCCGGCGATCTCCAACGGCACGTTCTCCCCCGTGCTCGAGCTCGGCATCGGCCTGGCCGTCGGGGTCGGCAAGGAGGTCTCCGCGGGGCCGCTGTCGGGCGGCGCGTACGTCGAGCTCGAGGCGATCTTCGAGGGCGTGCTGGCCTGGTTCCACCCGCAGGCCGACGGTCATTCGACGTCGCTCTTCCACCGCGTCCAGGCGCTGGTCGCGATCCACGGCAAGGTCTACGCGACCGCCGACTTCGTGGTCGTCAAGGCGTCGGTGACGCTCGAGGCCTACGCCCAGGCGACCGCCGTCTTCGAGTCCGGCCGGGCGACGCGGTTCGCGCTCGAGGTCCACATCGAGGCCGAGGCCGAGATCGAGATCCTCTTCGTGACGATCTCGTTCTCGTTCGAGGTCACGTTGGATCTCAGCTTCACCGTCGGCGCCGACGAACCGACGCCGTGGACGATCAGCGCCGCCCAGCCGCCCCGGCTCGCGGCCCGTACCGATCCCCGTCGGACCGTCGCGTTGCAGCACCGGCGCGCCGTCGCGTCGATCGCCGCGGCGGCGAACGACGACGGCGACGTCACCTGGACCTGGGCGGACGACTTCGTCGCGTTCACGACGCCGAAGCGGATCGACGCCTCGATCCTGCCGGCGTTCAGCGTCCAGCACCCGACCGTCAGCTGGACCGCCACCCCGGGCCACCCGCCGACGACGCCGGAGTGGCGCGTCGCCCTGCCGCTGTTCATCGCCAACGGCATTCCGCCGACCGCGCTGACCCCCGAGACGGCGGTCTCGCCGCCCTACGACCCGTCCGCCCCGGTCGCCGCGGCGACCCTCGTCGAGGCGCTGCTGCGGTGGGCGCTGTCGGGTCTGCCGACGAGCATGGGTGCGGCCGGCGCGATCACCGCCGGGGAGCTGGCGCTCGTCGCCGACGAGCTGCAGAAGGACTACGTCGCGCGGACGCAGTTCACCCGCGACCGGATCGGCCGGTTCCTCGGCACCAACGTCCGGCTGTCGATCTCCGGCGACCACGCGCAGCCGACCAGCAGCGGGGCGATGGCCTTCCCCGCGCCCCCGTGGCTGACCCTCGCCACCGACCCCGGCACGACCCGCGACCTGTTCACCTTCGGACCCGTCGGCCCCGACTACGCGGCCGGGGTCAGCACCTACATGGCGCGCTTCGCGCCGGTCGCGCCGGTCGTCGACGGCGACCCGCAGCCCGACGTCCCCGCCGACTACCAGTCGTACGCGGCCCACGTCTTCGCGGACTGGTGCCTGATGATCGCCCGCGAAGCGGTCCGGCAGTCCCGTGCCTCGCTGGAGAACGCGCCGGTCAAGATGACGGCGGGCCCCGACGGCGTGGTCACCCTCGACGCCACCGCCCGGTCGCTGCCGACCGAGGTCGTCAACCACACCGTGGTCCCGGGCGACAGCGTGGCCTCGGTCGCCGACGCGCTGGGCGCCGGCGTCGCGGAGATCGAGTTCTGGAACCCCACGATCGTCGCGGATCTCGCGAGCGCCGCCGCGGGGCAGGTCCTGGCGGTCACGGTCGGCGTCGCCGGCTCGACGCTGGCGGTCGACAACGCCGGCCTGGCCGTGGCCGCCGCCACGGTGACGCTGACGAACGTCCGGATCCAGGTCCGGGCGGGCGACTCGCTGGTGACGATCGCGTCGCGGCTCGCCCCCGCCGACCCGGCGCAGCTCGTCGCCGACGGGCAGCTCGCCGGCGACACCCGCCTGCTGCGCGCCGCCGCCCCGCTCACGCTCGACGCGACGGCCAACCCGCTGACCGGGACGCTCGCCGTCGACCTCGTCGCCGCGACGATGTACGTCCGCTACGCCACGCCGACCGACGTCCCGCAGGCCGAGTGGTACGTGCAGACGATCGCCGAGCCGCCGACCAACGACGCCGTGCTGAAGCGGCTCGGTCCGGGCGATCCGCTGCCTGTCGGCGGAACGCTTCGCGTCCCGCCGAGCTTCGGCGCGGCCGCGACCCAGGACTACGTGATCCAGACCGGCGACACGCTGCTGCGGATCGGGACGGCACTCGCGCTGGCCCAGGCCCCGACCGCCTACGCCAGCCCCCGGTGGACCGCCTTCCGCGCCGCCGTCGTGGCCGGCGGAGGCGCGACGATTCCCGGCGCCACCCTCGCGATCCTGCCGGGCGAGGCGCTCCAGGATCTGGCGGCGCGCCTGGCGCTGTCGGGCGGCGTCACCGCCCTGCTGCCGCTGGTGCAGGCGCAGCCGCTGCTCGACCCGTTCGCGGTGATCACGCTGGGGACCCTGGCGCTGGGCAGCGACCGCCACCCGACCCTCGCCGACATGGCGAGCACCGCCGGTCTGACGGTCGACGAGCTGGCCCGCCGGCCCGAGGTCGGCGCCTTGCCGGGACTGTTCGCCCAGGACACCGTGCTGACGGTCCGGCACCAGCTCGCGCAGACGATCGACGGGCTCGTGGCCGCGGTCTGCGGCGGTCGGCCGCTCGCGGAGATCTCGACGCAGGCGTCGCGAACGTTGCTCGGTGGCATGCGGCTGCCGGCGCCCGTCGCCGACGCGGACGGACACGTCCAGGCGACCGGGTCGCTGACCGGCACGCTCGAGCTGACCGGGCAGCAGGTCGCGGCGCCGCCGCTCGACGGCCCCGGCCTGACCATCGGCGTCGACGTCACGACGAGCGACGTGACCGTCCCGCCCACCTCGCTGGACTGGATCAGCTTCGCGGCGACGCCCGGCGGTCCGAAGATCGCCGCACCGCTGACGTTCTCCTACACCGCGCCCGAACTGGCGGAGCTCTATCCCGCCACCTCCCTGACCCGGGTGCCCGACCGCGGACCCGAGGCGATCCCGGTCTCCGGCCGCGTCCCCCGGACCTACGGCCTCGAGCAGCGGATCGACCTGCAGGTCGCCGGCACCCTCGCGATCCCCGGCACGGTCGCCGCCCAGCCCGGTGGACTCGCGACCCTGTGGACGTTCCCCTCGGCGTTGCGGGGCAACGCCCGGTCCGGCGTGATGACCCCCTACGACGTGCTGCGCGCGGGGGCGCACGGCGAGCACGTCGCCGACCACACGCCGTTGGCCGACACCACCTTCGCCACGCTGGTTCCGCTGACGATCCGCCGCGTCGCCGGGCACGAGCACGTCTACGCCCTCGTCGGCACCGACGCGGACGACGCCGAGCTGCTGCGCGAGCTGGCCGCGGCGATGGTCGGCGAGACCCCGGCGGCCCGCACACAGCTCTCGCTGGCGATAGCTCCCGCGCCGGGCTCGGCCGCCCAGCCGACCGGGGTCACCGTCTTCGCCGCCGACCCGTCCACGACGTTCCTCATCCGCACCGACATGGCCACCGACCTGCGGCTGGCCGCGCCCCCGGCGACGGTCAGCGCGAGCCTCGGCGACGGCGCCCCGTTCGTCAAGCTGCTGTGGGAGGCGACGCTGGCGGCGGGCGGCTTCCACTTCGGCTTCGCGACCTCGGACGGCCAGGACCTCCCCGTCGGGGCGTTCGACGACGACGGGACCGCGCGGCTCTGGCTGCTCGCGATCCGGCCCGACGGGCAGCGCCCCGCCGCCACCGGCCGGACGCTGCACGCCACCGACACCTGCGTGCTCGTCGCGCCCGGCCTGGACGCCTCCGCCCACGCGCTCTACGCCGAGGCCCACGGGATCGAGCAGGACCCGGACCGCTACCCCGACGAGCTGGTCACGACCGCGCTCGTCCCCGCCGGGTCGGCCGGAATCACGCTGACCGTCGACCGCGCGCCGCTGCCGTCCGGCGACGTCGCCGCGCAGGCCACCGCCCGGCTCGCCCAGCTGTTCTCGCTGCTCGTGGTCGGGATCGAAGGCCCGACCTACCAGACCGAGATGGCCGCGCCGCCGGCGCCGCCGCAGCGACAGACCGCCGACCACGCCCCGGCGTGGGTCCGCCGGCGCCGACTCCGCGCCGCGACCGCCGTCCCGCCGTCGTCGAGGCTCACGACCGATCCCGCTCCCGCGCAGCTCTGGCGCTACGACCAGGTGCTTCCGCTCTACCGCTACGCCAACGACCACGACGCGGGCGCGGCGTCGCCGATGCCCGCCGTCCCCGGCCTGCCGAGGCCCGAGCAGGACCCCTACCGCGGGTTCGGGGCCGCCGCGAAGCTGGGCACCGCGACCTTCAGCTTCGGCTACGCCGATGTGCTCGGCAACGTCACCCAGCCGCCGGCCGAGCCCGAGACGGTCGACGTCCAAACGGGCTACACCGATCCGCTGCTCGGCCCCGCGACCTGGCCGGCCGCCGCGACGTCCTACGGCGTGACGTCCGCCGACGGCACGGCGACCCTGACGGTGACCGTCCACGCCCAGCCGTCGAACGTGGTCGCCGGCCGGCTCGACGCCCCGAACGTCGTCGCGGCAGCGACCCAGGGCCAGGCCGACCGCTACGCCGAGGTGGTCCTGCAGCTGGTCCAGCCCACGGTGACGGGCGTCCTGCGGACCTCCCTGCACCCGGGCGGCGACGTCGAGCTCGTCGAGGGCACGGCGCCGTTGTGGCGGTTCGCGGCGGCCTCGCACCTGACCGCCTCGGCGGCGGCGACGCTGCGCCAGCCGGCGCTGACCGGCCCGACGACGCTCGCCGAGATCGGTGCGCGCTACGGCGTCCCCCTCGGAGCGCTCGGGGCCGCGAACGCGAACACCCCGTTCCAGCGGATTGCCGCGCCGGGGCAACCCGTCACGGTGACCGCCCGCGTCCCGACGATCCTCGGCGATTCCGCCGTCACGCTGCTCGCCCGGGTGCCCGCCGACTGGCCGAAGCCGACCCCCGTCGACCTGCTCCAGCAGGCCGAGAACGCCGCTCTGCCGCTGACGCTCGGGACGGTCCTGAAGACGAAGGACACGCCGTTGCCGCTCGGCGACGGGGCCCCGCAGGACACGCTCGCCGCGGTCGCGGGCGACCACCACACGACGGCCGCGCAGCTCGCGATCGACTCGCACGACCTGGCGGTCCTCGCCGTCGGCTTCGTCTTCCGGGCGGGTAACCAGACCGTCACGGTCGACGGCATCGCGATCAAGAGCTTCGACGACGTCCAAGGGGCGTTCCGCGACCTCGCCGTCGACGTCGCGCTGTCCGAGCTGGCCGACTCCGCGGCGGACCGCACCGAGCTGTTCGCGGTCGGCGCGACGTTGCAGCGGGCGCACCTCGTGGTGCGGAAGGACCCGGTCACGGGCAAGCTCGACACGCTGGCGTCAATCGCGGGGCCCGATCTGGCGACCGTCGCCGCCGCGGCCGTGGGCCAGGTCGACCTGTGGGCGGCCGGGACCCAGATCACGCTCGGCGCGTTCTCGCCGGCGCCGACGGTGCCGGGAGCGGTGCCCGAGACGCTCGGGGCGTTCGCCGCACGGCACGGGTCCACCGCCGCCGGCCTGCTCGCCCAGAACGGCGCCCTGACGCTGGCCGTCCCGCAGCCCGCCGACCCGGTGATCGTGCTGCCCGGCACGGCGGTCCTGCCGGCCCCGTTGCCCGACGGGATCCGCGTCCCGTACGCGATCGCCGCCGCCGACACGCTGACCGTGCTCGGCCGGCTGTTCGCCACCACCCCGGCCGCGATCGCCGCCGACAACGCCGCGATGCCCGGGATCCTGGTCCCCGAGCGTCCGGTCTCGGTGACCGCGGGCGGCGTCCCGGCCCGCACCACGACCGCCGACGGCGACACCCTGGACGCGGTCACCGCGCGGCTGCGGCTGCAGGCCCCCGCGGTCGACCTGGCGCTGGTCGCCGGGGCGATCGCCGACGACGCGACGATCCTCGCGGCCGCGAGCCTGCTCGTGATGCCGGTGCCGGCGCTGACCGCGCGCAGCGGTGGATCGGCTCCGCTGACCCCGGCCGACGTGACCGCCGCCTACGGCGCCGACGCGGTTGCCTTCGCCCAGGTCAACGCCGCGCTCTCCGGCCTGCTGGTCCATCCGGCCGTGCTCTCCGCTCCGACCGGGGAGCAGCAGCCGACCACGCCGGCCGACACGCTCAACGGGGTCCTCAACCGCTTCGCCGCCGCGGGCGTCGAGGTCGACCTGCCGGGGCTGCTCGACGCGAACGCCCACGTGGCGCTGTTCGCCGCCGGCGCCCGCGCGCTGCTGCCGCCCGCGCCCGTCTCCGTCTCCGGCTCGATCGGCGACGACACGGTCCTGTTCCCCCAACCGGTCTTCCCGCTCTCGGTCGTGCTGCACCTGGAGCGCCTCGAGGACGTGGTGCTGATCAAGGACGACACGGTCCGCTACGCCGACACGCTGGTTCCCGCCCCGCTCGCCCCGTCGGGCAGCGCGACCCCGTCGGAGACCTTCGCCGCCTTCGTCAGGGACTTCCAGGCCGCCCTCCCCCGACTCGTGCTCGGTACCGCTCGCGTCGCCGGCGAGACGGCAGACCTGTGGGCGCTGGACGTCAGTGCCCACGGCGTCGGCACGGTCACGGTCGCGCCCACGGTGACCTACCGGACGGGGGGCCCGGCCAGTCCGCGATTCCTCGCGCTGCGTCCGCTCTACCCGGCGCTGCAGAGCCGCACCGGCATCGGCGTCCCCGAGCTCGACGCGAACGGCGGGATCACGGACGTGGTCACCCGGATCGACGTCCAGGGCATCGACGTCGAGGTCTGGGCGCGGCAGCTGCTCGCGGACGTCGACCTGTTCCTGTCGGCGCCCTACGCCGCCCGGATGCGGACGAACCCCGCCTCGCGCGCCGCGCTCGATCGGCTGCTGGACGCGAAGTGGGCGCTCTGCGGAAGCGTGGCTCGCGGTCTCGCACCGGTCCTGGTCCCGGCCGCCGCGGACCCGGGGGCCGACGGCGGCCGCGACAGCGCCGTCGCCGAGCTGACGCGGGCCTGCGGCAGCAGCCTGGCCGCCGCCTACGACGTACTGACGGTGATCCAGTACGACGCGACCTCCGACGCGGCCTACACCGATCCGACCCGTGGGCTGCGGCCCGCCCGGTTGATCGGCGCGGCGCAACGCCCGACCGATCCGTCGACCGACCTGACGCTGACCACCGCCGCAACCGACCTGGCCGCATCCCACTCGTACGTCGGCTTCGCGATGACGATGCCCGACCCGGCGCACCACGCGTCCGTCGACACCGGACCGCTGCAGTACACGTACGACGGCGTCGAGTTCGCGATCGACGCGACCACCGACGTGGACGACGGCTACGAGAGCGCCGACTGGCTGCACCTGATCGATCCGCTCGCCGGCAGCGCGCTCGGTGCTCCGACCGTCCCCGTGCCGCTGCGGACCCACCCGCCGGTCCCGCTGCTGCTCGACCAGACCGCGACCGCCACGGTCGCGGGAGCCCCGACGCTCGCGCAGGCCGCGCAGTGGACGTTCGGCGTCAGTTACTCCCACGAGCACGCCAGCCAGGACGACGTGCTGCTGGCCGTCTCGTTCAACGTGCGGCGGGCGGCGACGCTCCAGCGGACCGTGACGCTCGACCTCGCGGAGTCGCTGGCCCGGTACGCGACGCTCGGCGACACGCTGCGCTCGCTGATGACGGTCTACCTGGACCCGAGCGACCCCCGTCAGGGCGTGCGCGACGCCGTAGCCACCACCGTGGCCACGATCGTCGGCGACGTCGCGACCGCGTGGGACGGACACTGGCCGACCCACGCCCCGGCCGTTCCCGTCACCGCGCAGCAGGACGTACCCGAGGGCGACACGCACCACTTCCGGATCGACGTCGACTACGACGCCGCGGGCACCGCCATGACGGCGGTGACGCTGACCCTCGACGGTACGACGACGACGCCCGGCCCCAACGGCTGGCCGACCGTCCACGTGCGTGGTCCGGACGGGATGATGATCGCGCTGACCGGGACCGCCGCCGGTCCGACCGCCCAGACCTACACGCCGGCCGCACCGGTCGCGGTCTCCGCGTGGCCGACCCTGCGGATCGAGTGGCCGGGACTCAACGTCGCGTCGGTCGGCAGCGGTCGGGTCTCGCTGGCCGCCCGGCGTAACGCCCACCTGCTCGACGGCGTGCCGACCAACGGCGCCTTCGTGCTCGGCAGCGCCTCGATCACCGCACCCGAGGTCGCCACGCCGCTGCTCGAGTGGCCGGACCAGGTCCTGCTGAGCGGCGCCACGCTGGAGGACGCCCTGACGGCGGCCCTGAGCACCCTGTTCGGCAGCGTGACCGGCCCGCCCGTGACCATCGCGCTCTCCTACGGCCACGAGCTGGTCCCCGACTCCGGCCTGGACAGCTACCTGCCGGTGGCGCTCTACCCCGACCGACCGCTGGACGCGGCGATCGCCACCGCGGTGGGCGGAGCGGCGACCACCTGGCAGCGCCTGCATCGCCCGGCGACCGAGGGTGGCAAGTGGGTCGTCTCGCTCACGCTCTCGAGCTGGCTCGAGCCCGCCTCGTCACGCCCGCTGCTGGTGCTCGGACGGCTGGTCCTGCCGCTGGGCGACGCATCCGGTGAAGCCCGACCGTCGTAGCTGGGTACAGATCGAGAGAACCCCCGTCGAGGAGTCCCCCATGCCGTTCCTGTCCCTGCCGCACGCCGACGACGTCACGCTCCACTACACCGACCACGGCTCTGGCCGCCCCGTCGTCCTGATCCACGGCTGGCCGTTGAGCGGCCGTTCCTGGGAGGGCCAGGAGTGGGCGCTGATCGAGGCGGGCTTCCGCGTCATCACCTACGACCGGCGCGGCTTCGGCTCGTCGTCGCAGCCGTGGGAGGGCTACGACTACGACACGTTCGCCAAGGACCTCGACGCGCTGCTGACCGACCGCGACCTGCGGGACGTGGTGCTCGTCGGATTCTCGATGGGCGGCGGCGAGGTCGCCCGCTACATCGGGACCTACGGCACCGACCGGGTCAGCGGCGCGGTCTTCGCCGCGGCCGTCCCGCCCTACCTCTACAAGAGCGACGACAACCCCGACGGCGGCCTCGACGACGCGACGATCGAGCAGTTCCAGCAGGGCGTCGAGCACGACCGGATCGGCTTCCTCGAGGAGTTCACGACGAACTTCTTCGCGGCCGGCGACCGGACCGACCTGATCAGCGAGCCGCAGCGGCAGTACGCCGTGCAGATCGCGTCGTTCGCGTCGCCGAAGGGCACGCTGGACTGCATCACCGCCTTCGGCAAGACCGACTTCCGCGACGATCTGGGGAAGATCGACGTGCCGACGCTGGTGATCCACGGCGACGCCGACGCGATCGTCCCGTTCGAGGTCAGCGGCAAGCGCACGCACGAGGCCGTCGCGAACAGCGAGTTGGCGCTGATCGAGGGCGGGCCGCACGGGCTCAACCTGACCCACTCCGCGGAGTTCAACGACGCGCTGCTGGGCTTCGTCAAGCGGCTCTGAGACCCGACAGCTCGATCGTCTCGTCCAAGGCGAGCACGCGTGCCGTGATCCCGCGCTCGGTGGCCGCCGCCAGAAAGCGGGCGCTCGGGTCCGGCACCCCGCGGTAGATCCCCTCGACCACGTAGCCCTCGCCGTGGATCGGGACCGTCAGTCCGGCCCCGAGGATCCCGGCGGCGATCGCGGCCTGCTCGGGATCCATCGCGGCGGCCAGCGGACTGGCCGGGGTGCGGTGCGGGAACGCCAGCACCGCCCCGTTGACCGGCA
>JBAZOW010000067.1:0-13739 GCA_041648495.1 Patulibacter sp. | reverse complement strand
CACGTCGCGCGGCAGTGGCTCGGGCAGGACCAGCCGTACGACGTCGTGCCGTACTTCTTCAGCGACCTCGCCGACTGGGTGTCGCTGGAGTCCGTCGGTCCGGCGCGACGCTGGGACCGGACGATCATCGACGGCAGCCTCGACGACGACGCGTTCGCCGCCTGGCTGGTCGAGGGCCGTCACGTCCGCGGCTACGCGAGCTTCAACGGGGCGGGCGACATCGACCGCGCCACGGCGCTGATCCAGGCCGGCGAGCCGGTCGACGTCGACGCGCTGGTCGGCTGACCCGCGTTCCGAGGCGCAGTTGGCGCCTCGGAACAGCCGTCCCACAACGAGACCGGGCCGCTTGAAAGCGGCCCGGGAACGTTCGGTGCGGTTCCGGCCCGCGGGGCCGGTGCGGGTGAAGCCCTAGGGCTTCGTGACGACGACGTCCGCGTCCTCGGGCACCTCGCCGCGAGCGTAGGCCAGGTTCTCGGCCCGCTCACCGGCGGTCTGCGCCAGCGCGTACATGATCGGGATCATCGCGAAGGCCGGAATGATCACGAGCCAGAGGGCAACCAGCCAGAAGCTGAAGGTGAAGGCACTGGTCGTTGCGAGCACGATCATGACGCGTGGAGCATATCCGACCGCGCGGCGAGTGGACGTCTCGCCGCGGCCGGGAGCGGCCCGGACGCAGTCGGACCACGGAGGGGCGGCGGTCGTCGGGCGTCCGCGGCAACCCGACCCCGGTGGTAGGGTTTGAGGACCGTGATCTTCACGACCAAGGCCGAGTACGGCGTCCGGCTCATGGTGCGGCTGGGCGAGCTTCCGGGCAACGAGCCCGTATCGCTCAAGACCGTGGCCGAGACCGAGCGCCTGCCGCTCGCGTACCTCGAGCGGATCGTCGCGTTGCTGCGGCGGGCCGGCTTGGTCGAGAGCACCCGCGGCGCGCACGGCGGCTACAAGCTGGCGCGTCCGGCCGAAGAGATCCGGATGGACGACGTGATCGTCGCCCTCGAAGGCGCCGTCGCCCCGATGTCGTGCTTCGTCGACGACACCGCCGGTGACCGCGTCCTCTGCTCGCACCTGGACGACAGCGGTAGCGGCTGCGCCACCAAGTTGCTCTGGACCCGCGTGCAGGGCGGGGTCCACCGCGCCCTGCAGCAGACGACGCTCGCCGAGCTCGTCGACTTCCAGTCGGCACCCGACGCCGTCCCCGGCGCCGTTGTCGTCTAGACGACCGCTCCCCGCGGTCGTCCCCTCATCCCTCACGTAGACCCCGAACCCCGGAACTCACATGGCTGACCTCGAGATCAAGAACCTCCACGTTCGCGTCGCCAACGGCGAGAAGGAGATCCTCCGTGGTCTCGACCTGACGGTCAACCGCGGTGAGATCCACGCGCTGATGGGCCCCAACGGCTCCGGCAAGTCCACGCTCGCCAACGTGATCATGGGCAACCCGCAGCTCGAGGTGACCGAGGGTCAGATCATCTGGAAGGGCGAGGAGATCACCGAGCTCGATCCCGACGAGCGGGCGCGCAAGGGCCTCTTCATGGCCTTCCAGTACCCGGTCGCGATCCCCGGCGTGACGATCGTCAAGTACCTGCGGATGGTGATCAACGCCCACCGCGAGGAGCGCGGCGAGGACGAGATCTCGCTGAAGGACTTCCGCAAGCTGGTCCAGGCCGAGATGGAGCGGACCAACGTGCCGAAGGAGTTCGGCTCCCGCTACCTCAACGACGGCTTCTCCGGCGGCGAGAAGAAGCGCCTGGAGATGCTCCAGCTCGCGCTCCAGCGCCCCGACGTCGCGATCCTCGACGAGACCGACTCCGGCCTCGACGTCGACGCGCTGAACATCGTCTCGCAGGCGGTCAACGCGATCAAGGACGAGTCCCCGCTCGGCGCCCTGATCATCACGCACTACCAGCGGATCCTGCACCTGATCAAGCCGGACCGCGTGTCGATCCTGGTCGACGGCCGGATCGTCAAGGAGGGCGGCCCCGAGCTCGTCACCGAGATCGAGGCTGAGGGCTACGCGGGCATCCGCGCGGGCATCCCCGCCGCGTAAGGCCCTCGGCGGGGGTTTTCCGCCCTCCCAGGTAGGATTTGGCGAGTGTCCTCCGAAGCGGCCCTCACTGACTCCGCGATGACCCTCGATGTCGATGCGGTCCGGGCGCAGTTCGCGTACCTGGACCGCCCCGAGGGCATCGTCTACCTGGACAGCGGCGCCAGCGCGCAGAAGCCGCGGGCCGTGCTCGACGCGATGCACGAGTTCGGCGGGTTGCACTACGCCAACGTCCACCGAGGCGTGCACCGGCTGGCGATCGAGGCCGACGCCGCCTACGACGCGGCCCGGGCCACGATCGCCGGGTTCGTCGGCTCGACGCCCGCCGAGACGATCATCACCAAGAGCGTCACCGAGGCGATCAACCTGGTCGTCCACAGCTGGGGCGAGCAGCACGTCGGGGCCGGCGACGAGGTCGTGATCACCCAGCTCGAGCACCACGCCAACCTGGTGCCGTGGCAGCAGCTCTGCCTGCGCAAGGGCGCGACGCTGCGCTACCTCGAGCTCGACGAGCACGGCCGGATCGACCTGGATCAGCTCGACGAGCTACTCGGGTCGGGCCGGGTCAAGATCGTCGCCGCGGCGCACGTCTCGAACGTCGCCGGGACCGCCAACCCGGTCGAGGAGATCGTCCGCCGCGCGCACGCCGCCGACGCGCTGGTCCTGATCGACGGCGCCCAGGCGGTCCCGCAGCGCCCCGTCGACGTCGCCGCGATCGGGGCCGACTTCTACGGCTGGACCGGCCACAAGCTCTACGGACCGACGGGCATCGGCGTGCTGCACGTGCGTCGCGAGCTGCTCGACCAGTTGCCGCCGTTCCTGACCGGCGGCGACATGGTCAACATCGTGGACTTCCACGAGACGTCGTGGGCGACCGGGACGCAGCGGTTCGAGGCCGGCACCCCGCCGATCATCGAAGCGGTCGGCCTGGCCGCCGCCTGCGACTGGTTGCGCTCGATCGGCGGGATGGCCGCCGTCCACGCCCACGAGACCGCGATCACCGGCTACGCGCTGGAGCGGCTCTCGGCGCTCGAGGGGATCCGCGTCGTCGGACCGCCGACCGCGGACGAGCGCGGCGCCCTGACCGCGTTCGTCGTCGACGGGGTGCACCCGCACGACGTCGCCGAAATCGTCGCCCGCCGCGAGGTCTGCGTGCGAGCGGGGCAGCACTGCGCCGAGCCGCTGCACCGCGCGCTGGGTATCCCCGCGACGACCCGGGCCAGCTACGCGGTCCACACGGTGCGGGACGAGATCGACGCCCTGGTCGACGCGCTCGCCGAGGCGCAGCGGATCTTCGCCTAGCGACCGGACCGCGGACGCCGACGCCCGGCGCGGGCTCCGCCGGGGCGGCTCACCAGTCGGTGGGGCGCTTGGGAAGCGTCGCGCCGACCTGCTCGTACGCCTGCTCGACGCCGCTGCCGCCGAGCACCAGCTTCGACGCCTCGACCTGTTTCGCGCAGGTCTCGGCGCCGATCTCGCGGTAGAGCCCGAGCGTGCGGTCCAGGGCCGCGTCGGCCTCGGCGGATGACGACCGCGAGGCGTCCGCGGGCTCGGCCAGGCGCCCGATCGGTCCGCGCAGCTCGTCGGGCGGGTCGATCGCGGTCAACGTCGAGCGGAATGTCTCCTCGGCGCGCCGGATGACCGCGGCGGCGTCGGCGGACGAGAGGTCCTCGTCCGCCATGTGGGCCGGGAGCCAGACCGTGTGGCCGGCGAGCTCCGTGCACGCGGCCTCGACCTGCTGGACGGCCGCCTGGCGGGAGGACTGCCCGTCTCCTGCGCTCTCCGCGGGCCCGGAGTCGTCGTCGCCGCAGCCGGCGAGTCCGAGGCCGAGAACCGTCGTCGCGACGAGCAGCGGGAGGGAGAACGACGGGCGTCGAGCGAGCATCGCCTCCCGACGCTACCCATTGGCCACGTCGGAAGGCGCTGACCCGCGCCGGACGGGCGCCGATCTCGGCGGCCGCGTCGCTCAGTCCGTCGTGAAGCTCAGCGTGACCGAGCCGAAGCCCTCGCCGGGCGAGTAGAAGCCGGCGAAGACCGACGATCCGGCCTTGGCCGGGATCGTGCCGGGAATCGCGGTGTAGGTGTGCGTCCGGCCGTCGGGGCTGACCGTCTTCGCCGCGGCCTTGGTCAGGTCGAGGTCGACCAGCACGCCGCGGGTGCCGCCGAGCTGCGTGCCGTCCTTGCCGTCCATCCGGAAGATCACGCGCGACCGGCTGCCGTTGATCTCGACCTCGGGCTCGGCGGCGGACATGTCGATCGTGTGCGCCCTGAAGCGGAACCCGACCTTGCCGCGGAACGTGGTGGCCGCGGTGCCGGACGACGGGTCGAACCAGCCCTTCGAGAACGGGAACCCGAAGCTGTAGACGAACGCACTGGAGCTGCCGGGCAGGACCTCGCGCGGGCCGTTGGTCGCGCCACCGCTCACGGACGTGCCCTCACCGGTGCTGATGTACCGGACCCAGCTGTCCAGCGGACGCCAGGCGATCGTGGCGGAGCGGACGTCGACCGCGCCGCTCGGGCGGGTCAGGACCGGCGGCTCGGCGCCGAGCCCGGTCGCGCAGTAGGCGGCGGTGCACGACGACGGGGCGGGTGCGTCCTTGACGTGCCCGGTTACGGCGACCGTGGCGACCGCGCCGCTCGGCACGCGCCGCAGGCGCAGCTGGGTGCGGACCGTGCGGGCGGTGCCGGCGGTCAGCGTGAGGCGCGCGTTGCCGACGCTGGCGGTCGCGGTCTCGCGGTCGAGCTTGACCCGGCTGGACGGGGCGCTCAGGCGACCGATCGTGCGGCGCTTGCCGCCGTTGACCTCGCCGGTGACGGTCGAGCTCCTGCCCAGTCGCACCTGCAGCTTCGCCAGGGTCACCCGCCGCTGGCCCTTGGTCAGCCGCACGGTGCCCTTGAGACCCAGCGTGGCGGTGCCGGTGACCGTGCCGCTCTCGACCGGCAGGACCGCCCGCGAGCGGCCGCTCAGCAGCTTCACCGGTGACGATGCGGACCAGCGCACGCCCTGGCCCTTGAGGCCCTTCGAGCCGTTGGTCAGGGTCATCGAGCCGGCGCCGAAGTCGGCCGCGGTCGCGGAGCTCGCGGCGCCTCCCGCCGCGATGCTCGCGACCAGCGCGAGTCCGGCGGGAACGAGCAGGGAACGCGGCGAGCGACGCGAGACAGACAGCCGTGACATGTTCGGAAACCCTAAAGCGTCGGGGGGTCGGGGGCGCCGCTTGCGGCGTCCTCCGGGAAGCTCGCCGGCGGCTCGTCGAGCCACGACACGCGCAGCGCGGTTCGGCCGGATTCGTCCGCGTGCAGCTCGGCGTCGACGTGCCAGATCTCGGCCAGACGTCGCTGGTCGAGGACCTCGCGCGGCGGACCGTCGGCGACGGTCCGCCCGTCGGCCATCACCACCACCCGGTCGGCGACGGCCGCGGCGAGCGCCAGGTCGTGGACGACCAGCAGCACGGCCAGGCCGTCGTCGGCCAGCGCGCGCAGCCGCCGCGCCATCGTCGCCGTGGCTCCCAGGTCGAGCGCGGAGGTCGGCTCGTCGGCGATCAGCACCGGCGCGTCCTGGGCGAGCCCGACGGCCAGCTGGACGCGTTGCAGCTCGCCGCCGGAGAGCGTCGAGAGCTGACGGTCGCGCAGGTCCGCGGCGTCGGCCCGCGCGAGCGCCACGTCGGCCGCGGCGCGGTCGCTCGCGCCGGCCCGGCGGAACGCGCCGATGTGCGGCGAGCGGCCGATCATCACGGCTTCGTGGACCGCGATCCCGACCGGGACGGCGGGGCGCTGCGGGACGAACGCGCGGTGCTTGGCGAGCTGGCGCGAGGAGAGCTTGCGCAACGGCGTGCCGCTCCAGCGGATGACGCCGTCGGACGGCCGGGTCAGGCCGGACGCCGCACGGACCATCGTCGACTTGCCGGCGCCGTTCGGCCCGACCACGGCGAGCAGCTCGCCGCGGTGCAGCGTCATGTCGGCGTGGTGGAGGATCTCGACGCCCCCGATCTCGACCCGCAGGCCGGAGACGTCGAGCAGCGGCTCACCGTTGGTCGCGGCGCTCATATCGCCTTCCTGAGCAGCCAGAGGAACAGGGGCACGCCGAGCACCACCATGAACGGGCCGACCGGCAGGTCCATCGGCGCCGCGATCCGCCGCGCGAAGGTGTCGGCGAGCAGCAGCAGCGCGGCGCCCGCCACGGCCGAGGCCGGTACGACGAAGCGGTGGCTCGACGTGCCGCCGGCCAGCCGGACCACGTGCGGGACGACCAGGCCGAGGAACCCGAGCAGACCCGCCATCGCGGCGGCCGCGGCGGCCAGCAGGGCGGCGGCGACCGCGGCCTGCAGGCGGATCGCGCGCGGCCGGGCACCGAGCGACTGGGCGACGTCGTCGCCGAGCGCCAGCCGATCGAGCGGGCGGATCAGCAGGATCGCCATCACGCCACCGACGGCGGCGTAGGGCCAGACCTGCGACAGCGTGGACCAGCCGTCGTAGGGCAGGTAGCCGGCGATGAAGAAGACCGCCGACGACACGCGGTCCGGGTAGGCGGCCATCAGCATCGTGGTGCCCGCGGTGAAGATCGCGCTGACCGCGATGCCGGCCAGCACCAGCCGGGCGACCCCACCGCCGCCTCGTCCCGCCCAGGCGACCGAGAAGACCATCGCGGCGGCGACCAGCCCGAAGAACAGCGCGCTGATCGGTACCAGCGCCACCGAGTCGGGGATCGCGAGCAGCAGCAGCATCGCGCCGAACCCGGCGCCCGCCGTGACGCCGATGATGTCGGGGGACGCGAGCGGGTTGGCCAGTGCGCCCTGCAGCAGCGCTCCCGCGACCGAGAGCGCCGCACCGACCACGATCGCGGAGACCGTGCGGGGGATCCGCAGGTCGTTGACGATCTGGTAGATCGGGTTGTCGAGGTCCTTCTCGCCGATCACCGGCAGGACGTCGAAGATGTCCGCCAGGGCGATGGTGGTGGAGCCGAGGGCGAGCGACAGCAGGGTGGCCGCCAGGAGGGTGACCGCTGCTGTCACCAGCACCAGGGACTGGCGTACGGGCACTGGCGTTAGTTGCGCAGGAAGTTGCGTCGAACGTGACTGATCACGGCACCGGGGTTGTCCGACGCCTGGAGCAGGGAGTCGGCGTCCGCGATGTGGATCCGGTTGTTGCGCGCGGCCTTGGTGGCCTTCCAGCCCGGCTTCTTGCGGAAGAACGCGACGGTGTTCGGCAGCGAGGCCTTGCGGCCGTGCGGCACGACGATGATCACGTCCGGATTCATCGTCAGCACCCGCTCGTCGCTGAGCGGCGCGAAGCTGCCCGGGACGCCTGCGTTGTACGACGGCTTGAGGCCGGACGTCACCAGCCGGCCGCCGGCGTAGCGGATCATGTCGCCGCCCCAGCTGTTGGGCAGGAAGGCGATCGTCGAGCGGCCGACGCCGAGCACGAGCAGGACCTTCGGGTTGGACCTGATCCCGGCCCGTGCGCTGCGGATCCCGGCGTCGATCTGGCGGGTGATCGCGTTGGCGCGGCTCGAGCGGCCGACCAGCTTGGCGATCCGGCGCACGCCGGGGGAGACGTTCTGGACGCGCGTCGGCTCCCAGGCGTCGCTGACCGCGAGCCCGCGGCGGCGCAGCTTGGCGTTGCCGACGCGCCAGTTGGGCGACGACAGCAGCAGGTTGGGCCGCAGCCGCAGCAGCTGCTCCAGGTTCGGGCCGTCGGGGTGCGACAGCGCCAGCCGCGGCACGCGGTTGAGGCCGGGATGGAGCCGCAGCCCGTTGCCGACGTCGCTGCCGACGGCCACCGGACGCACGCCCAGGCGGGCGACCACGTTGGACTGGAACGGGGTCAGCGTGACCACGCGGTTGTAGGTCCGCGCGTCGGCCTGCGGAGCGGCGACCCCGCCGGCCAGCGTCACCCCCGCGACGACGGCGAGCAGCGCGGCGACCCCGCGCCCCCGCCGGACGGACCGGCGCGGACGATCCGACGGATCGTCTGACGTCCGCGGCGACGGGAACGACACGGGTGGTACGTCAAGGTCGGTGAGGGTGACCGGCTGCGACATGCGCCGGAGAGTAGCAACCTTAGGAGCGCCGAACTCCAGTTCCCAACGGGGGACGCAGCTCATCGGACGTGTGACGGTCCTCACGGCTGGGACGGCCCGGAGCCGTCCTCGCCGAGCACCAGGCGACCGTCCGGCAGCCGGTAGACCGTCCCGACGGCGGTTCCCCGTCCCTCGACGGGAGCGGCGTCCTGCGGCACGGTGACGGTGCGCTCGTCCTGCGGCTGGCGCTCGGCCGCATCGGTCGCGGCCTTGGCCCCGAGGCTCAGCCCGGCGACCAGGAACGCGACGGCGAGCACGATCCCGACGTCGAACAGGTTGACGAGGCCGTCGAGCGGGTCGCCGGCGTCGGCGGCCGATCCGCGGCGGTGCAGGCCGACGCGGCTCATGATCCGGTGCCGACCCCGGCGGGAGGGGCACCGGTCGTCGGGGTGGTCGTGTTCTGGTGTCCACCGGGCGGCAGCAGCGAGACGGCGTGCTCGATCGCAGCGAGGTCCTCGGCGTAGAGCCGGGTCCGGGTCAGGGTCAGGCCGAAGGCGACTGTGCCGACCAGCAGGCCGATCACCGTCGCCGCGAACGCGACCTGCAGGTCGGCGGCCAGACCGGCGATGTCCCCGCGACCGAGCGCGCCGAGTCCGGGCGCGAGCGGGATCAGCGTGCCGGCCAGGCCGAGCGCGGGACCGAAGCGGACCAGCAGCCGGGTCCGGTCGAGTCGTCGCCCGACGGCGATCTCGTACTCGGTCAGCGCGTGCTCGACCCACTCGCGCTGGTGGGCGCCGAGGGCGGCGCCGATCGCCTCGAGCGCGTTGGTCGCGATCGGCGTGGGGGCCTGGGGGGCCAGTTCGGCGGTCCGCCGCGGGTCGTGGACGATCGTCCGGGCCAGCTCGGGCAGGCGGGTCCGCCCGGGTCGGTGACGGCGCCAGATCTCGGTCACCGCGCGGCCCAGCTCGACGCCGAGCACCAGCAGCAGCAGCAGCGCGGCGACGTGGACGGGGACCTCGAGGGCCCGGGCGATTCCCGAGAGGGCGTCGTTGATCAGTCCGGCGGCGAGCGGCACGTCCGTGGAGGGTAGTCGCCGTCCCGGCGCGCCGTGCCCCGATCGCACGCGCATCCGGAGCTGATGCGGAAAGCGGCCGAGGGGCGGGGCCGAATCCGCATCAGCTCGGTCGATCCGCCCCGGCCGCCCCGAGCTGATGCGGATCTCGCCCGACGTATGGGCCGGATCCGCATCAGCATCGGGGGAGGACCGTCACCTGCGACGATGGAAGCAGTCATGGACGAGCTCTACCGCGAGAACATCCTCGATCACTACAAGCGTCCGCGGAACTGGTCGCCGCCGCTGCCGCCGCTCGAGTCGGTCGACATGCAGTTCGAGGACAAGAACCCCTCCTGCGGCGACCAGCTCAAGGTGCTGCTGCAGATCGACGACGACCGCCGCGTCACCGGGGTCCGGTTCGAGGGGCACGGCTGCGCGATCAGCCAGTCCGCCGCGTCGATGGTCTCGGAGGAGCTCGCCGGCAAGTCGGTCGACGAGCTGCTCCAGCTCGATCAGGACTTCGTGTTGGAGCTGTTGGGGATCGATATCTCCGCGACCCGGATCAAGTGCGCGTTGCTCTCGCTCAAGGTCGTCAAGTCGGCCGCCCTCGGCGCGTCGGTCGAGTGGGAGGACGGCGCGTCCTCCGCCGTCTCCGTCCCGCCGCCCGGCGGGACCGGCTCCTCTGCCGGGATCTGACCCGCGGTCCGCGCCCTCCGCGCCGGACCGAGCAGCAGGATCCCGATCACCGCGCCGGCGAGCATCATGCCCGCCTGGGTCTGGAACGCCGCCGAGAATCCGTCGGTCAGCGCCAGGTCGGGGCCGCGTCCTTCGGTCACCGCCGACGCCGTCCGGTTGCTGGCGACCGTGACCATCGCGGCGATCCCGATCGCCCCGCCGATCTGCTGGCCCGTGGTCAGCAGGGCGGACGCGACGCCGCCGTCGCGTTCGTCCGCGTCGCCGGTCGCGACGGCCATCAGCACCACCAGCGCCATGCCGATGCCGGCCGCGGTCAGCGCGAACGCCGGAACCAGGTGGCCGACGTAGGAGCTGTCCGGGGTCAGCGTGCTCATCAGGTACAGCCCGGCGGCGGCACCCGCCAATCCCAGCGCGGTCGGGATCCGCGCGTCGGTGCGCGCCAGGAACCGTCCGGTCAGGCCGGCCGAGATCCCCATCGACACGCTGAACGGCAGGAACGCCGCGCCGGTCTCCAGCGGCGACCAGCCGAGCACCCGCTGGATGAACAGCGTCTGGAAGAAGAACATCGCCAGCAGCCCGGCGGCCCCGATCAGCACCAGCAGGTTGGCGGTCATCGCGCGACGGCGGCGCAGCAGGCTGAGCGGGACGAGCGGCTCGTCCGAGCGCCGCTCGGAGGCCAGGAACGCGACGGTCATCGCGACCACCACCGCGAAGCCGAGCAGCGTGCGGGTCGACGTCCAGCCCTGGGTGTGGGTCTCGACCACCGTGTAGACGAGCAGCAGCAGCGCGCCGGTCCCGAGCAGGGCGCCGGTCAGGTTGGGGCGGGCGCGGGCGTCGCGCTGGTCGTCGGCGGGGACCACCCGCGGGACCAGCAGCAGCGTCACGCCGGCGATCGGCAGGTTGATCAGGAAGACCCAGCGCCAGTCGAGCAGCTCGGTCAGGGCGCCGCCGAGCAGCAGTCCGGTCGCGGCGCCGATCCCGATCAGGCTCGCCCAGACGGACAGCGCGCGGGTCCGGCCGGGCCCTTCGCGGAAGGTCGCCAGGATGATCGACAGCGCGGCGGGGGAGAGCATCGCCCCGGCCAGGCCCTGGAGGCCACGACCGATCACCAGCGATTCGGCGGACCACGCGGCGGCGCAGAGCGCGGATGCGCCGGCGAACGCGGCCATGCTGATCGCGAACATCCGCCGGGCGCCGATCCGGTCGGCGACGCGGCCGCCGATCAGCAGGAAGCCGCCGAAGGTCAGCAGGTAGGCGTTGACGACCCACGACAGCGAGCGCTCCGAGAACGCCAGCTCGTCGCCGATCGTCGGCAGGGCGACGTTCACGATCGTGTCGTCGAGGATCAGCATCAGCTGCGCGACGCAGGCGACGAGCAGGATCAGCGTGGCGGATGCGGGGGGTCGGGCGGCGGCGCGAGACACGGAAGTACTCCGATCGACGGTGCTTTTTCTACGGTCGTAGAAACACGGCGTCTACACTTGTAGAAGAAACTGCTCCGATCGTCAAATCCGGTGTCATACTTGACGGGTGGCGCGACGCGAGGGGCAGGTCGATCGACGGGAGCGGCTGCTGCGGGAGGCGCTGCTGCTGGTCGCCGCGGGCGGGCTCCAGGCGGTCACCCACCGCGCGGTCGAGCGGCAGGCCGAGGTGCCGCACGGGTCGGTCACGTACCACTTCGGGTCGCGCGACGACCTGGTCTTCGCGATGGTCGACCGGCTGGCCGCGGACTGCGAGCGTGAGGTTGCGAAGATCGCCCAAGGGGTCGCGATGGCCCTGGCCCGGTCGCCGCGCGGGGACGGGCTCGACGTCAACCTGGTCGCTGACGGGCTGACCGCATGGATGGACGACGACCCCCCACGGCACCTCGCCCGCCTGGAGCTGGAGCTGGCGGCGGCCCGGGACCCGCGCCTGCGGACGCGGATGACCGACGCGGCCCTGGTCTTCTGGCGGCTCTGCGAGCCGATCGTGCTCGCGCTGGGGTCCGACGATCCGGAGCTCGACGGCCGGGCGATGGCGGCGATGGTCGACGGCCTGCTGCTCGACCGGCTGGCGCACGAGCCGACCGACCCGCGGGTGGTCCGGGCGGCCCTCCGCCGTCTGCTCGGGGCGTGGGCCCCGGCGGTCTCGCCGACGTCCTGATCCATCCGTTCCGGCGTCGCCGCCGCTTTCGCGATCCGCGCGTTTCGACGTTCCTGGCTGGGTTTCCGCGGCCCCGGGGATTGAATCCCTAAAACCCGGTCAGGTTTGGTACATTTCAGCTGTGCCGATCACCACCGACCTGCATCAGCACGCCTGGCCCGCCGACTTCCTGACCGCGCTCGAGGCGCGGCACGACGGGCCGCGCACGGAACGGACGGGCGAGACGTCGTGGACGCTCCGCCTGCCCAACGAGCCGGACTGTCAGCTCGGCGAGGCCGAGGTCGACGCCGACTGGCGCCGCGGTGGGCTGTTCGCCGCCGGCATCGATCGGGCGCTGCTCGTGCCGCCGCTGGCGATCGGCATCGACTCGTTGCCCGCCGACGACGCCCGCGAGCTGCTCGCGGCGTGGCACGACGCGAGCTTCGCGCTCGGCAGGCCGTTCGGGGTCTGGGGCGCGGTCGCGGCCCGGGATCCGCGGGTCGCCGATCTCGAGGATCTGCTCGCCCGCGGAGCGGTCGGCCTGTCGGTCCCGGCCTCGGCGATCGCCGACGCCGCGTCGATCGAGCGGTTCGGTCCGGTCCTCGAGGCGCTGCAGCGGGCCGGTCGGCCGCTGTTCGTGCATCCCGCTCCGCCCGCCGACGGGCAGACCGGGGGCTCCGACGTCGCTTCCTGGTGGCCGGCCGTCGCCGACTATCCCGGTCAGCTGCTGCGCGCCTGGGCGACCTGGCTCGACCGCGGCATGACGCTCTTCCCCGACCTGCGGGTCGGATTCGCCGCGCTCGCCGGCGGCGGCCCGCTGATGCTCGAGCGTCTCGCCGCCCGGGGCGGTCCGGTCGACGCCGCGCGCTCCGACCGCCTGGTCTACGAGACGTCCTCGTTCGGGGCCCGCGCGATCGCCCAGGCCGCCCAGGCGGTCGGGGTCGACCGACTGGCCTTCGGCAGCGACCGCCCGGTGGTCGCCGCGACCGACCAGCACGTCCCGCTGGTGGCCGGGATCGACCGCACCCGGCTCTGCACCGTGGCCGCCGAGCGGCTGCTCGACGGCGCCGCCGACGCCCGGCGTACGGACGCGACCGAGCGCGACGCTCCGCTGGTGCTCGTCGCGGACGCGGCATGAGCGTCCTGGCGCCCGCGGTCCGGGGGCTGCTCCCCGGACCGGGCACGCTCAGCACCGATCAGCTCCAGCGGCTGGCGGCGGACGTCGCGGCCCGGCCCGAGCTGTGGGGCGAGCACGTCGCGCACGACGCCGAGCAGCGCAGCTACACGCTGCTGCACCAGGACGGAAATGTCACGGTCTGGCTGATCTGCTGGAGCGCCGGTCACGACACGGGGTTCCACGACCACGATGTCTCGGGTGCCGGCGTCGCGGTCGCCGAGGGCGAGATCGTCGACGAGCGGATGCGGGCGTTCGGCGCGCCGCGCGCCCGGCGGATCGCCGCGGGCGACACGGTGCCGATCGCCCCGACCGAGATCCACCGGATCCACCACCCCGGTGGTGCCCCGGCGGTCTCGGTCCACGCCTACTCGCCGCCGTTGCTGCGGACGGGGGCGTACGAGATCGCGGGCGACGGGCAGCTGTTGCGTCACGCCCAGGCGGGCGAGGACGCGTTGGAGGCCCGCGACTGAGCGGTCTCCGAATGCCGACCGGTCATCGTTCTGCACCCTGGGGGTGCTCAGTGGCGACCGGTCGTCGTTCGAGCGACGGTCGGTAGGGGCCGCCGGATCCCCGTCCCCACGCGCAACTTAGGGACTCCTACTTGTAGGTTCTCAAAATTGGGGGCGGGGAT
>JBAZOW010000066.1:0-13739 GCA_041648495.1 Patulibacter sp. | reverse complement strand
CAATGCCGACTAGACTGCCGTCATGTCCCTCCGCCACGCGGTCCTCGGCCTCTTGGCGATCAAGCCGTCGACCGGCTACGAGCTGACGCAGCGGTTCGATCTCTCGCTCTCGCACGCCTGGCAAGCGAGCCACAGCCAGGTCTATCCGGCGTTGGCGAAGCTCGAGACCGACGGCCTCGTGGAGGTGCTCAGCGAGGGTGCCCGGCGCAGTCGCACCTGGGGCATCACCCCGGCGGGCCGCAACGAGCTGCGCGACTGGCTCGTCGAGAGCGAGGTCGACCGCGGCCAGCGCAACGAGTCGGGCGTCCGCTGGTTCCTCTTCCAGCTGCTCGATCCGGCCGACCGGCGCGAGGTGATCGAGCGCGAGATCGAGTACACCGAGCGCACCGCTGCGATGCTCGGCTCGCTGGCCGGCCGCACCGACGATCCGAATCCGCTGGAACCGTCGATCGACCTCGGCCAGCGCATCAACGCGGTGATGTTGGAGTGGCTGCACGACCAGCTCGACGGGCTGCCCGGCGACGACGAGCGCTAGCCTCCTCGCCGCGCCGGACGTGCGTCCGAGCAGCCGGTCCGGTCCAGCGGCTAGCCTGATCACCGATGTCCGGGACGATCATTGACGGTAAGCGCGTATCCGCCGAGGTGCGGCAGGAGGTCGCCACCGACGTCGCGGCCTTCTCCGAGCGGTACGGCCGGCCTCCGGGTCTGGCGACGATCCTGATCGGCGAGGACCCCGCGAGCGCGGTCTACGTCGGCGGCAAGCAGCGGGCCTGCGCCGAGGTCGGGATCCAGGGCTTCGACCACCGGCTCGACGCGGACGCCACGCGCGAGCAGGTCGTCACGCTGATCGAGCAGCTCAACGCCGATCCCGCCGTCAGCGGGATCCTCTGCCAGCTGCCGGTCCCCGGTCACCTCGACGGCGTCGAGCTGACCAACCTGATCGACTCCGACAAGGACGTCGATGGCCTGACGATCGCCTCCGCGGGACGCCTGGCGCTGGGCCTGCCGGGCCTGCGCTCGTGCACCCCGGCCGGCGTGATCCGTCTGCTCGACGACCACGGCGTCGACCTGCAGGGCAAGGAGACGGTCGTGATCGGCCGCTCCAACCTCTTCGGCAAGCCGATGGCGCAGCTGCTGCTCAGCCGCAACGCCACGGTCACCACCGCCCACTCGCGGACCGCGGACCTGCCCGCCGTCGCGCGTCGTGCCGACGTGCTGATCGTCGCGGTCGGCCGCGCCCGGATGGTGCAGGCCGACTGGGTCAAGTCCGGTGCGGTCGTGATCGACGTCGGGATGAACCGGCTCGACGGCGGCGGCTTGGCCGGGGACGTCGACTTCGACGGCGTCGCCGAGGTCGCATCGGCCATCACCCCGGTGCCCGGTGGCGTCGGTCCGATGACGATCGCTCAGCTGCTGGCCAACACCGTCCAGGCCGCCCGCCTGCAGGCGGGGGAGTAGCGGCACCATGCTGAAGCGCCTCCGCAGCGGCGAGTGGATCGCCGTCGGCGCCCTCGTCGGGCTGCTCGTCACGCTGTTCCTGGAGTGGTTCAACGCCGAGGTCGAGCTCACCGGCTCGGGACCAGCGGCGACGCTGGCGCAGGACGGCACGCTCGGCTCCGAGGTCGTGGACCGCTCCGGGATGCTGGTCTCGGTCGAGACCGCCGCCGGCTGGGGCGCACTGGGCCGCCCGTGGGCCGATTTCCTGATCGTGGCCGTGATCGCGGTCGTGGTGATGCTGGTGATGGCGCTGCGTGCGCGGCCGGGCCGCCCGACCTACGGCGCGGTCGTCAGCCTGATCGTCGCGGGCTTCGTCACCGCGCTGGTCACGCTGCTGACCGCGATCCGCGTGCTGATCGCCCGGCCGGGCGAGCTGGAGGAGGCGTCCGAGAACGTGCGCCTGCTGGTCTCGACCAGTCCCGGACCGGGGGCGTGGATCGGCCTGGCGTCGCTGGTCGTGTTGCTGATCGGCCTCTGGGTGGCGATCGCCGACGATCGCACCGGGGCCGCCGAGAGCGCCGTCGATCCGCCGGCTCCGCGTCCCGTCCCGGACGTGGCGCCGCTCCCCGGGCCGGACGCGCCCGCTCCGACGCCCGAGCCGTAGGCACCGGGCGCCCGACCGCGCCGTTTCGAGTCGGTCAACTAGCATCGGGCGCGATGATCGACCGCGACACCGTCCTCCACGTCGCCACGCTGGCGCGCCTGGACCTGCACGACGACGAGATCGAGCCGATGGCGCAGGAGCTGTCGGCGGTGCTCGGCCACCTCGAGACGATCGCCGAGCTCGACCTCGACGGCGTGGTGCCGACCTCGCACGTGCTGACCGCGCCGACCGGGCCGCGCGCCGACGTGCCGCACACGTCGCTGGCCCGCGAGGTGGCGCTCGACCAAGCCCCCGACGCGTCCGACGACGGCTTCCGCGTCCCGAGCCCGCAGGCCTGAGGCCCCGATGACCAATCTGATCGATCTGACCGTCGTCGACGCGGCGGCGGCCCTCCGCCGTGGGGACATCACCCAGGCCGAGCTGTTCCAGGCCTACCGCGACCGCGCCGCCGCGGACGACACCAACAGCTTCACCTGGCTGGCCGACGAGCTGACGCTGCCCGCGGCGCTCGGCAACGAGGCGACGCCGCGTCCGGGCACCGACACCCCGCTGGCGGGCGTTCCGCTGGCGATCAAGGACCTGTTCTGCATCGCGGGGGTACCGACCGCGTCGGCGTCGAACCTGCTGCGCGGCTACCTGCCGCCCTACACCGCGACCGCGGTCCGGCTGCTGCAGGACGCCGGCGCCACGGTGCTCGGCAAGACCAACCAGGACGAGTTCGCGATGGGCTCGTCGAACGAGAACTCCGCCTTCGGCCCGGTGCTCAACCCGTGGGACCGCACGCGCGTTCCCGGCGGCTCGTCGGGCGGCTCGGCCGCCGCGGTCGCCGCCGGCCTGGCCCCGGCCTCGATCGGCACCGACACCGGGGGATCGGTTCGCCAGCCCGCCGCGCTCTGCGGCGTCGTCGGACTCAAGCCGACGTACGGGTCGGTCTCGCGGTTCGGGATGATCGCCTTCGCCTCGTCGCTCGACCAGGCCGGGCCGATCACCCGCAACGTGACCGACGCCGCGCTGCTGTTCCGCGCGATGACCGGTCCGCGCGACCCCGCCGACGCGACCTCGATCGGCTGGGACAGCGCGGGCGAGCTCGACCTGCCGACGACCGAGCGGCTCGACGGCCTGAAGATCGGCGTCCCGATCGACCTGCTCGGCGAGGGCATCGAGCCCGGCGTCCGCGCGTCGTTCGACGCGACCCTCAAGCTCGCCGAGAGCCTGGGGGCGGAGATCGTCGAGGTCCAGCTGCCGCACGCGCGCCACGCGCTGTCGGCGTACTACCTGCTGGCCCCGGCCGAGGCCTCGTCCAACCTGGCCCGCTTCGACGGCGTTCGCTACGGAAACCGCGCCGAGATCGGGGACGGTGGCCTGGTCGAGCTCTACACCAAGACCCGCCACGACGGCTTCGGTCCCGAGGTCAAGCGGCGGATCATGCTCGGCACCTACGCGCTGTCGAGTGGCTTCTACGACGCCTACTACCGGCGCGCCCAGCAGGTCCGGACGAAGATCGTCGAGGACTTCCGGGCCGCCTACGAGCAGGTCGACCTGATCGCGACCCCGACCAGCCCGACCGTGGCCTGGGGCCTGGGCGAGCGCACCGACGACCCGCTGGCGATGTACCAGGCCGACGTCACCACGCTGCCGTTCTCGCTGGCCGGCGTGCCCGCGATCTCGATCCCGAGCGGCCTGTCCGAGGGCCTGCCGGTCGGCTTCCAGCTGGCCGGTCCCGCGTTCAGCGAGCCGCAGATCCTCGAGACCGCCTACGCGCTCGAGCAGCAGATCGGGTTCGATGGGGCGGCCGCCTTCGATGGTCCGGCCCCGGCCGGGAAGGAGCAGGGCTGATGTCCGCGGCGTACGAGCCCGTGATCGGGCTGGAGATCCACGTCCAGCTCGCCACCAAGACGAAGATGTTCTGCGGCTGCGAGCTGGTCTTCGGCGACCCGCCGAACACGCACACCTGCCCGGTCTGCCTGGGCATGCCCGGGATCCTGCCGGTGGTCAACGCCGAGGCGATCCGCCTGGGCCTGATGATCGGCCTGGCGTTCGAGGGTGAGCTGGCCAAGCGGCTGGTCTTCCACCGCAAGTCGTACTTCTATCCCGACCTGCCCAAGGGCTACCAGATCAGTCAGTTCGACGAACCGCTGGTCGCGGGTGGTCGGTTGGGCACGGTCGGCCTGGAGCGGGTCCACGTCGAGGAGGACGCGGCCAAGCTGACGCACCTCGGCGCGAGCGGCCGGATCGGCGGCTCGACGGCCTCGGTCGTCGACTACAACCGCGGCGGCACGCCGCTGGCCGAGATCGTCACCCTCCCCGAGATCCACTCCGCCGAGGAGGCCTCGTCGTGGTTGCGGCTGCTGCGCGAGACCCTGCGCCAGCTCGGCGTCTCGGACGTGAACATGGAGGAGGGGTCGCTTCGCTGCGACGCCAACATCTCGATCCGTCCGGTCGGCGACACCACGCTCGGCACCAAGACCGAGCTCAAGAACATGAACTCGTTCCGGTTCATCGAGCAGGGGATCAACGCCGAGATCGCGCGCCAGATCGCGCTGGTCGAGTCCGGTGAGCGGGTCCAGCAGGAGACGCTGCACTTCGATCCGCGGACCGGGTCGATCACGTCGCTGCGGTCCAAGGAGGGCTCGCACGACTACCGCTACTTCCCCGAGCCCGACATGCCGCCGGTGCCGGTGCCCGAGGAGCTGCTGACGTCCGCCGTCGCGGCCCGCGACGCCGTCGAGCTGCCGCTGCAGCGCGAGGCCCGCTACCGCGACGAGCTCGGCCTGCACGCCGAGTCGGCCCGCCTGCTGGCCTTCCGTCCGCCGCTGGCGGCGTACTTCGAGCGCGTCGCGGCCGTCGAGGCGAAGCAGCAGGACGAGACGCGTCTGCAGCAGCTCGCCAACTGGATCGGCAACGATCTGGTCCGGCGGCTCGACGCGGCCGAGATCGCGGACCCGGCGGACTCGAAGGTCGAGCCGGCGGCGCTGGCCGGGGTCGTCGACCTGGTGCTCGCCAAGACGATCAACCGCAAGGCCGGCGAGCAGGTGCTCGACGTGCTGGTCGCCGAGGGTGGCGACCCCGCGGCGATCGTCGAGGCCAAGGGCCTGGCCGCGGTCGGCGGCGGTGACGAGCTGCGCCCGATCGTCCAGGAGGCGCTCGACGCCAACCCCGACGTGGCGGAGAAGCTCAGGAGCGGCAACATGAAGCCGATCGGCGCGATCGTCGGCCACGTGATGAAGCAGACCAAGGGCCGCGCCGACGGCGGCGAGGTCACGCGGATCACCCGCGAGATTCTCGGGCTCTAGCCACGAGGAAGTCGTTCGGCGCGTCCTCTGCGCCGAACGTCCGCGGGGGACGTCAGACCGAGGAGACGACCGTCGCCTCGGCGGGCGCGGCGAGCTGGCCCAGCTCGTCGCGAACCGGGCCCCACAGCTCGCGCTTGGTCAGCGAGACCTCGAGGTTCCAGCGGGTGCCGTCCCGGAAGGCGACCGTCATCAGGCGCGAGAACCAGCGGTGCTGCAGCTCGACGCCGCGGATCGCGTCGCGCGGCTGCTCGGTCTCGACCCGCGTCAGCCGGTAGAGCTGGGGTCCGCGGACGTCACGGTCGAGCGCGTAGACGACGACCCGGGTCGGGGTCACCACCAGGTACCGCACCTGCGCGCCGGCCAGCGGCTCGTGACCCCAGGCGCCGAAACCGGGGGCCCGGCGCGGAACGGGGGACACCGGCGTGGCGGCCAGGATCTGCTCACCCAGGTGGGTGGCGGCTGTCGTGCTCAGGCTGCTCCAGCGGAACAGGGTGATCCCCTCACTCTGGGTTGCGTTCGGGCGGGCGCGTGAGGCGTGCTCGCTACCGCTAGGCTAATCGTGTGGGTGGATCGTTCGCGTTCTTCCTCCTGATCTGCGCCCTCTTCGGCGTGGCGGGAGGCCTCCAGGGTCGGGCCAAGGGCAGCTCGTTCCTGCTCTGGTTCATGATCTCCGGCGCCGTGCCGCTGTTCGGCTTCATCGCGTCGATCGTCTACCCGGGCAACCGGCACGAGCTGCGGCGGGCCTGCACCACCTGCGGCACGCTGCTGCCGATCACCGACACGATGTGCATGCGCTGCGGCACCGATCTGCCGTTCCCGGACGAGGTCTACCTGCCGCCGGGCGTGCGTCCGCCGGCCGACGATGGCGAATCGTCCGGCGACGACGAGACCCCGGAGGACGGGACCCCGTCCGAGCCCTCGCCGTACGAGGTCGCCGCCCGCACCGCCTCGGCGCACGACGCCGCGGCACCCCGCGGCGGCTGAGCGTCCTCGCGCCCGCCATGCGGGCCGGCGACGTGGGATACCACTGATAACCTTCCCCGTTCTGGGTCGCCCGCCACGCGGGTGATCTTTCGTTCTCAAGGTGAAGCTCGGAAGAGTCGGAAGGAGGTTGGGCGTATGCGTGCAGTCGACGCGATCATGGAGTGCCTGAAGGCGGAGGGAGTCGACGTCGTATTCGGCTACCCCGGGGGCGCCAACCTGCCGACCTACGACGCGTTCGTCGACGCCGACATCCATCACGTGCTCGTCCGTCACGAGGCGGGAGCCGGGCACGCCGCCCAGGGCTACGCCAAGACGACCGGCAAGGTCGGCGTGGCGTTCGGCACCTCCGGACCCGGCGCGACCAACCTCGTCACGCCGATCATGGACGCGATGATGGATTCGGTTCCGGTGGTCTTCTTCACCGGCCAGGTCCGCACCGAGCTGCTCGGCACCGACGGGTTCCAGGAGGCGGACACGATCGGCATCACCATGCCGGCGGTCAAGCACAGCTTCCTGATCACCGACCCGCGCGAGCTGCCGCGGACGATCCACGAGGCGTTCCACATCGCCCGCACCGGCCGTCCCGGCCCGGTCGTGATCGACCTGCCGATGGACCTCTCGAAGGTCGACATCGCGTACGAGCCGGTCACCGACGTCCACCTGCCCGGCTACCAGCCGCGCACGGTCGGCAACGCCAAGCAGATCAAGCAGGCCGCCCGGGCGCTGGCCGCCGCGCGCCGCCCGATGATCTACGCCGGCGGCGGCGTGGTCCTGGCCAACGCGTCCGACGCGCTGCGCGAGCTGGTCCGCGAGGGCGGGTTCCCGATCACCCAGACGCTGATGGGCCTGGGCGCGTACCCCGCGCCGGACCCGCAGTTCCTCGGCATGCTCGGAATGCACGGCACGCGCGCCGCGAACTACGCGATGGACGAGGCCGACCTGATCTGCGCGATCGGTGCCCGCTTCGACGACCGTGTTACCGGCAAGCTCTCGGAGTTCGCGCCGCGCGCGAAGTTCATCCACATCGACGTCGATCCGGCCGAGATCTCGAAGAACATCCCGGCGCACATCCCGATCGTCGGCGACGCCGCGCAGATCCTGCCGCGGCTGACCGAGGAGTACCGGGCGCTGGGCGCCGACGCCTCGCGGATGGACGAGTGGTGGCAGCGGATCCACGCCTGGCAGGCGCGGCACCCGTTGACCTACGAGCCGGGCGAGAACGGCGAGATCAAGCCCCAGCAGGTGATCGAGACGCTCTACCGGATCACCGGTGGCGACGCGATCATCTGCTCCGACGTCGGTCAGCACCAGATGTGGGCGGCGCAGTACTACCACTACCCCGAGCCGCGTCGCTGGATCAACTCCGGTGGCCTCGGGACGATGGGCTTCGGCCTGCCGGCCGCGATCGGCGCCCAGATCGGCGACCCGGAGCGGACCACCGTCGTGGTCTCCGGCGACGGCTCGATCCAGATGAACATCCAGGAGCTCGCGACGATCCGCCAGGAGAACATCCCGGTCAAGGTCGTGGTGCTCAACAACGGCTACCTCGGCATGGTCCGCCAGTGGCAGGAGCTGTTCTGGCAGGAGCGCTACAGCCACGTCGACATGGGGACGTTCGGCGGCGAGGAGGCGTTCCCGGACTTCGTCAAGCTGGCCGACGCCTACGGGATCCGTGGCATCCGGCTGACCGAGTCGGGCTCGTTCGAGGACGACCTGCGCGCCGCGATCGAAGCCGAGGGCCCGGCGTTCATCGACGTCCGGGTGACGCGGGACGAGAAGGTGTATCCGATGATCGCGCCCGGCGAAGCCGCGCGGAACATGGTGGGCTGAGCGATGGTCGATGCGAACGAGCTGCTGAGCCTCGACGACCTGCAGGCCGCGGGCAACATCCGCACCGGTCGTCAGCACGTCCTCTCGATCCTGGTCGAGAACAAGCCGGGCGTGCTGACGCGCGTCTCGGGACTGTTCACCCGACGCGGGTTCAACATCGACACGCTCTCGGTCGGTCCGACCGACGACGAGCGGATCTCGCGGATCACGCTGACCCTCGACGGCTCGTCCCAGCCGATCGACCAGCTGACCAAGCAGCTGCACAAGCTGATCAACGTCCTGAAGATCAAGGACCTCGATCCGGCCGAGACGGTCGCGCGCGAGCTGGCACTGTTCAAGGTCTCGGTCGACGCGCAGACCCGTTCCGAGATCCGCGAGCTGGCCGAGGTCTTCCGCGGCAAGGTCGTCGACGTCGGCAAGCGCTCGATCATCGTCGAGGTCACCGGTGACCGCTCGAAGATCGAGGCGTTCGAGCGGCTGGTCCGTCCGTACGGGCTGGTCGAGATGATCCGCACCGGCAGCGTGGCGATCGCCCGCGGTCGCGAAGAGACCTGATCCGGGCCGCGTCCGCGCCACCCACGACCGCCGTCCGCGGCGTGGGTCGGCGGGACGCGATCCACATCGTTGATCCCCCGTCACCATGACCCCCGCCACGCTTCCCGCCCGTGACGCCCGCGGCCCGATCGCCGTGCCGATCGGCGCGGGCGACCGCGGGCGGCTGGTGCGGTACGCGACCGAGGCGCGGCGGCGGGCGACCCGTGGGCACCACCGTCAGGTGCTCGCGGCGATCACCGTCGACGGCCCGCAGGGCCTGGACGTCGCCGCGGTCGTCACCTGCGGGCGGATGCCCCGCGAGCCGTGGACGGTCTACGAGCAGCGTGAGCGTCGCGGCCAGGCGCTGGCCACGCTCGGCACCGTCGTCGCGATCGAGGCGAGCGGTCCGCGGCGGTTCCGCACGGTCTCGGACCGCTGGTCGCAGCTGACCGCGCACGCGATCACCGACCTGGGCACCGGCCAGGAGGCCGAGGGCGTCGTCGCGGTCGGCGGCTTCGCCTTCGCCGACGACGGCGCGCGCTCGCCGGTCTGGGAGGACTTCCGTTCCGCGTCGTTGCACGTTCCGCTGCTCTCGCTCGCGACGACTGCGGGCCGCGTGCGGGCGACCGTGACGGTGGCGATCGGGCCGGACGACGACCCCGAGTCCCGCGTCGACGCCGCGCTGCGGCGGGTCGCGCAGCTGCGTCCCGCGCGTCCGCCGCTGCTCGACCCGGATCCGGTTCAGCGGGGCCGGGTCGCGTCGGTGCTGTCGCCGGCGCACTACGAGGACGCCGTCGCGCGCAGCGTGCAGGCGATCCGCGCGGGGGAGATGGAGAAGATCGTGCTCGCCCGCGAGGTCCAGGTGACCGGACGGCCGACGCCCGATCCCGCGGCGATGATCGGCGTGATGCGCGAGGCCTACGACGGCTGCTGCGTGGTCGGGGTCGGACGCGGCGACAAGAGCTTCGTGGCGGCAACGCCGGAGCTGCTGCTGCGCCGCCACGGGCACCGCGTGGCGACGCTGGCCCTGGCCGGGACCACCGGACGCAGCAGCGACCCCGCGGTCGACGTGCACCTGGGCGAGCACCTGCTGCGCTCGCCGAAGAACCGCGAGGAGCACGCGATCGTCGTCCGGCGGATCCTCGACCGGCTCGACGGCGTCGCGCTGTGGACCACGGCCGGCGAGCAGCCCGAGATCGTCCAGGCCGCCAGCGTGCAGCACCTGGCGACTCCGATCCGTGCGCAGCTGGCCGAGGCGGTCGGCGTGCTCGAGCTCGTCGAGCGGCTGCACCCGACCCCCGCCGTGGGCGGCTTTCCGGAGGCCGCGACGCTCGCGAAGATCCCGGCGCTGGAGGGCATGGACCGCGGCTGGTACGCGGGGCCGGTCGGCTGGGTCGACAGCGCCGGCGACGGCGATTTCTCCGTCGCGTTGCGCTCGGCGCTGCTCGAGCCCGAGGTCGCGCACTGCTACGCGGGGGTCGGCGTGGTCGCCGACAGCGATCCCGCCGCCGAGCTGGCCGAGACCGAGATCAAGCTCCAGGCGCTGCTGCCGTTGCTCGCCGCGTGAGCCGCCGCTCCGCGGTGGCGGCGAGCACGCCACGGGGGTGGGCGGCGTGCCTGCTGGTGGCGGCGATCGTCGTCGTGGCGCTCAACCAGCGAACGGCGATCGTGGGGGTCGGGCCGCTGCTCCACGAGATCCGCGACGACGCCGGGTTGTCGGGCACCGCGGCCGGGGTGCTGACGACCCTGCCGGTGCTCTGCTTCGGCCTGCTCTCGCCGCTGACCCCGTGGCTGGCGCGGCGCTTCGGCGCGGACCCGGTCGTCGGCCTGACGATGCTCCTGCTCGCGCTGGGGATCGCCGTCCGCTCGACCCCGTCCACGATCGGGCTGTTCACCGGGACGGCGATCGTCGGGGCCGCGATCGCCGTCGCCAACGTCCTGCTGCCGAGCATCGTCAAGCGCGACTTCGGCCGGCACGCCGGCCCGGTGCTCGGCCTCTACGCGATGGCGCTGAGCGGGGGAGCGGCGGTCGCGGCGGGGGTCGTGATCCCCCTGCAGGACGGCCTGTCGATCGGCTGGCGCTCGACGCTGCTGCTGATGGCGCCGCTGGCGCTGGCCGCCGCCGTGCTCTGGGCCGTGGCGGTCCGGACGGTCGCGACTCCGCCGGTCGACCCCGACCTGACCGCGCCGCCGACCGGCCCGGTGCGGATCACGCTCTGGCGCGATCCGGTCGCATGGGCGGTGACGATCTTCATGGGGTTCACCTCGTTGCAGTTCTACGGCTCGTTCGCGTGGTTCCCGACGATCCTCGTCGACCACGGCGTCAGCGAGCAGACCGCCGGCTGGTGGCTGGCGCTGATGGGCCTCACGGGGGCGGTCAGCTCGTTGGTCGTGCCGGTGCTGGCGGCCCGGGCCCGCGGCCAGGGCCGGTTCGTGGTGGTGATCGTCGCGCTGTACGTCGTCGGCTGGGCCGGGATGCTGATCGCGCCGGTCTCCGGGGCGGCGGCCTGGGCCGCGTCGATGGGCCTGGCGCAGGGCGCGGGGATCAGCCTCGCGCTGACCCTGATCGTCGTGCGGGCGCCCGACTCGGCGCACGCCGCCGAGCTGTCGGGCATGGCGCAGGCGGTCGGCTACCTGCTGGCCGCGACCGGGCCGCTCCTGCTCGGGGCGCTGCACGACCTGACCGGCGGTTGGACGGTGCCGATGATCATGATGCTCGTGACCCTGGTGCCCGTCGTCGGGGCCGGCCTGCTGGCGGGCCGGCCGCGGTTGGTCGGGTCCGCAGCCGCGGCCGGGCGGGCCGGCGGTCGCACGGACGGCTGATCGCGGTCACGCTCGTGGTGGATGCCCGGCGCGGCCTGCCGTCCCACCCGAGCTCGGCGGTGCCGGATCGCCCCGTACGATCCAGCGATGGCCGACCTGCGCGTCTACCGGATCCCGTTCTCGACCAACGTCGACCGGATCGCGATGGCGGCGGCGTTCAAGGACCTCGACGTGGAGTGGATCGACGTCGACCCCGACGATCGCGCCCCGGTCCGCGAGGTTAGTGGGCAGGAGCTGGTGCCGGTCGCGGTGGACCCGGTCGACGGCACGGTGGTCGGCGACTCGCCGCGGATCCTCGAGTGGATCGAGCAGCGCTGGCCCCGGCCGTCGCTGTGGCCCGACGATCCGGGCGCCGCCGCGCTCGCCGACGTCTTCTGCCGCCGCTTCAACGACGTCTGGAAGGGCCCGCCCAACCGGATGACGGCGCTGCTGGAGCCGGTCGACCTGGACCGCGAGCGACTGAGCGAGGCCGACCGCCGCGCGGTCGACGACGACGCCGCACGGATGCGGATCTGGCTCGACCGCTTCGAGGAGCGGCTGGTCGATCGCGAGTTCCTCGGCGACGACCAGCTCGGGATCTGCGATGTGACCGCGTATCCGTTCCTGCGGTACGGCCGCCAGCCGCTGCCGCCGGAGGACGGGCACGCGTTTCACCGCGTCCTGGCCACCTACGGCGCGTTCGACGCGACCTCGCACCCGCGGCTGACCGCGTGGTGCGTGCGGGTCCACGAGCGGTTCCCGAAGATCACCTGGCCGCGCTGAGAACGCGGCGCAGGGCGGAAGCTGATGCGGATTCGGCCCGAGGGACGGGCGACATCCGCATCGGCTCCGGTACGTGGCCGCTTCAGTCCGCGTCGAGCGCGGCGTGGACCGCCTCGCGCAGCCGGCGGTGCAGCTCGCGGTTCTCGGTCCGGTCGGTCCGCACGTGGATCAGGCTGAGGCCCTCGTGCTTCGCCGCGGCGCGCAGCGCGGGTACGAGCTGGTCGCGGCGTTCGACCGCGTGCAGCTCGGCGTTCGCGGCGGCGGCGATCGCGGGTACGTCGAGTCCCGTCGGGGTCATCACGTGCTGCTCGATCGCCGGGCTGCGGCCCTCGGCGACGGGCAGGAAGTGGAAGATCCCGCCGCCGTCGTTGTCGACCAGCACGACCGTCATGCCGACGCCCGACCGTCCGGCGGCGATCAGCGCTCCGAGATCATGCTGCAGCGTGACGTCGCCGAGCAGGACGTGGACCGCGCCCGGCCGTCCTCCGGCGTCGAGCGCCAGGCCCCAGGCGGTCGCGATCGTGCCGTCGATCCCGTTGGCGCCGCGGTTGGCCAGCACCCGGACCGCGTCGCGCGGGGCCATGAACGCCTCGACGTCGCGGATCGGCATCGACGCGGCGACCAGCAGCGTCGCAGCGGGCGGCAGCAGCGCGGTCAGCTCGCGGGCCAGCCACGGCTCGGTGGGGACGTCGCGGTCCTCGTCGAGCACCGCGGCATGGGCGTCGGCCGCTCGTTGGTCGAGCGTCCGCCAGCGCTCCAACCAGGACGGGTCGCGCGGGGCGTGGGCGATCCGCGGAGCGACGTCCTCGAGCAGCGCCCGCGGGTCCGCCACGATCAGCTCGCTGAGCACGCCGTCGGGGTCCTGCCAGGCCCCGTCCGCGGCGATGTGGATCTGGGGAACGGCCGCGGGCAGGGCGGCCAGCCACCGGCGCAGGGGCTTGCTGGTCGGCAGGTCGCCGACCCGCAGGACCAGGGACGGGACGGGCAGTCGCTCGGCTGACGCGGACAGGAGTCCGTCGTAGCGGGCGATCGCCGCCGGGCCGCGGCGGGCACCCGACAGCGGGTCGGCGAGCACCGGCAGCTGGAGCAGCTCGCAGAGCGCGGCCAACGCCGGGCCCAGCTCGGGGTCCTCGTCGCGGCGGCCGGCGACGACGACCGCGTCCGGGTGGGACAGCAGCAGCTCGCCGAGCCGTCGGACGGCGTCGCGATCGGGCGTACCCAGGCGTCCGCTGCGCCGGACCCACGCCGCGCCGTCGGAGCGGGCGGCCGCGGCGGCGGCGGGCGGATCGCCGTCGGGCAGCAGCGGCTCGCGCAGCGGCAGGTTCAGGTGGACCGGCCCGGGACCGCCGCCCGCTGCCCCGGACGCCGGCAGCAGCGCGCGGGCGGCCAGCGCGCGGGCGTAGCGGACGCCG
>JBAZOW010000065.1:0-14045 GCA_041648495.1 Patulibacter sp. | reverse complement strand
CGAGAGCGAGGTCCGGCTGGTGCTCGAGGCTCGTGACTACGACGGCGGCACCAAGTGCTGGATCCGCTGGCCCGACGGCTCCGACGACCTGGTGCCCGGCTCCAAGGTCAAGCGGCCGTGAGTCGGAAGTCCTCGGCTCGCCGGGCACCGATCGAGAACGTCCCGCCCACCCCGAAGGTCAAGCGGCCCTAGAGGACCGAGCGGTTCGCGCTACCGGGAGTACGATGTTTCCATGGCGACCCGGCGCAACGGCAACGACGACGTGACCGGCGACGACGGGGCGACCATGCCCACCGGTCGGGTCCGCCGGGCGACGTCGATCGGGCGCCTCGCCGCCGGCGTCGCGATGCGCGAGGGCGCGACGCGGGTGACCAACTACGGGCGCAGCGACGAAGAGCGCGACGCCCGGATGTCGAAGCAGCAGTTCCGCACCGCCGAGCAGATCGTCGACGTGCTCGGGACGATGAAGGGCGCGGCGATGAAGGTCGGCCAGGTGCTGAGCTTCATGGACGTCGGCCTGGTCCCGCCGGAGCACCGCGAGGAGTTCCAGGCCAAGCTCTCCAAGCTGCGTGACATGGCCCCGCGGGTCGCGTTCCGCGACATGCGTCGGGTGATCGAGACCGACCTCGGCGCAAAGCTCGGCGACGTCTTCGCGGAGTTCGACGAGGAGGCGATCGGCGCGGCCTCGATCGGCCAGGTCTACAAGGCCCGGCTGCACGAGAAGCCGGCGGGCTGGGGGACCGACATCGCCGCGGTCAAGGTCCAGTACCCCGGGATCGACGCGGCCGTCCGGGCCGACCTACAGAACCTCGGGATCATCCTGCGGCTGGCCAAGTCGGTCGCCCCGGGGATCGACGTCCAGGCGGTCGGCGACGAGATCCGCGAGCGGATGACCGAGGAGCTGGACTACGAGCTCGAGGCGTCCAACCAGCGGCAGATGGCCCGTCAGTACCGCGGTCACCCGTTCGTGGTGATCCCGGGCGTCGCCACCGAGCTCTGCGGCAAGCGGGTGATCGTCACCGAGTTCGTCGAGGGCGAGGGCTTCGACGCCTGGCAGCAGAAGGACCAGGACGAGCGCAACCGCCTGGCCGAGATCGTCTTCCGCTTCTACTACGGCGGACTCTGGCGCGACGGGATGTTCTCCGCCGATCCGCACCCGGGCAACTCGATCCTGATGGCGGACGGCCGCGTGGCCTTCATCGACTTCGGCCTGTTCCACAAGATCCCCCGCGAGATGGTCGAGAACCAGGCGCAGTCGATCCGGCTCTGCCTGGCGGGCGACGCCGAGGCGCTGCTCCAGCACATGCGCGACATCCGCTGGATCCCGCCGAGCTCGGGCCTGACCGCCGACGACGCGATGGCGATCGCCGAGCAGCTGGTCTGGTACGCGATGGTCGACGAGGAGTCGCGCCTGCGTCCCGAGCACGTGGCCGAGATGATCTTCGAGATCAGCGATCCCCGTTCGACGCACTGGAAGCAGACGCGCCGGGCGACCGTTCCGGCGGAGTACATGATGTCGCTGCGGCTGGCCGGTATGGCGATCGCCGTATGCAGTCAGTTGGATGCATCCGTGAACTACCACCGGATCGTCCGCGAATGGCTCGCCGAAGACGAGCCGCAGAGCGATCTGGGCCGCGCCGAGAGCGCCTGGCTGCGCTCACGCGGACGCTGAACACCTGCGGGATCTGCGAAACTGTCCGCTTGGTGCGGGCATTCCAGCGACGGCTCACGACTTGCCGTGAGCGCCCCTGGCCGACCTTCGGGAGCGCGACGTGATCGGCATCCTGATCGCGCATGCGGTCGCGGCGCTGATCGCTCCAGAGCTCGTCAAGCGGCTCGGCCGCCGGGCCTTCCTGCCGCTCGCGTTGGTGCCCGCCGGCGCCGTGGTGTGGGCGGTATGGCACACCGGCACCGTCAACGGTGGCGGGACGGTCACCGAGGTGCATTCGTGGGTGCCCACGATGCGGATGGAGCTGGCGTTCCGGTTGGACGCGCTCTCGCTGCTGATGACGTTCGTCGCGGCCGGCGTCGGCGCGCTCGTCCTTGCCTACTGCGCCCGCTACTTCAGCGACGACGAGGACGCGCTCGGGCGGTTCGCCGCGGTGCTCGTGGCCTTCGCCGGCGCGATGCTCGGCCTGGTCCTCTCCGACGACCTGCTGCTGCTCTACGTCTTCTGGGAGCTGACGACGGTCCTCTCGTTCCTGCTGGTCGGCCACCAGAGCGACCGGGCCGGAGCCCGACGAGCGGCGATGGACGCGCTGATCGTCACGACCTTCGGCGGCCTGGCGATGCTCGTCGGCGCCGTGATCGTCGGCGAGGCCGCAGGTACCTACCGGATCTCGGAGATCCTGGCCCAGCCTCCCGAGTCGAGCGTCCTCATCTCGATCGGCGTCGCGCTGCTGCTGCTCGGCGCGATCACCAAGTCGGCGCTGGTGCCGTTCCACTTCTGGCTGCCGGGCGCGATGGCCGCCCCGACCCCGGTCAGCGCGTACCTCCACGCCGCGGCGATGGTCAAGGCCGGCGTCTTCCTCGTCGCGCTGCTCGCCCCGGCGTTCGCCGACGTCGCGCCGTGGCGCGAGACGGTGCTGGTGCTCGGTCTCCTGACCATGCTGATCGGGGCGTTCCGTGCGCTCCGGCAGTTCGATCTGAAGCTGCTGCTCGCCTACGGCACCGTCAGCCAGCTCGGCCTGCTGATCGTGCTCGTCGGCCAGGGCAGTCGCGACGTCGCGCTGGCCGGCATCGGGCTGCTGCTGGCGCACGCGCTCTACAAGTCGGCGCTGTTCCTCGTCGTCGGGATCATCGACAAGGCGACCGGCACCCGCGACCTGCGGGTGCTGTCGGGGATCGGCAGGGCCCGTCCGCGGCTGGCCGCGATCGGGGCGCTGGCCGCCGCGTCGATGGCCGGCGTGCCGCTGTTCGCCGGCTTCGCCGCCAAGGAGACCGCGTTCGAGGCGCTGCTCCACGGCGACACGGTCGACGTCCTGACCCTGGTCGCGATCCTGGTCGGCGTGGCGCTGACCGCGGCCTACGCCGGTCGCTTCGTCTGGGGCGCGTTCGCGTCCAAGCCCGACGTCCCGGATCGCCGCTGCCGCACCGCCGACGCGAGCTTCGAGGCGGCCCCCGGCCTGCTGGCGATCGGCGGCCTGGTGCTCGGGCTCGGCTTCTCGCATCTCGACCACCTGATCGCCGTCTACGCCAACACGGTGCCCGCGGCGCTCGACGAACCGCTGCACCTGGCGGCCTGGCACGGCTTCGGCGTGCCGCTGCTGCTGTCGGCGGTGGCGCTCGGCGGGGGCGTGGCGATCTGGTGGCTGCAGGTTCGCAAGGTGCTCCGCCCCGGCACGAAGCCCGAGAAGGAGCAGGCGCCGCGTCGCCACGGCTACGAGGCGCGCGACGCCTACGTCGCGACGGTCTCGTTCACCGAGCGGCTGTCGGTCCGCGCGGCGCGGGCCACGCAGTCCGGTTCGCTGCCGGTCTACCTGATGACGATCCTGATCGTGCTCGCGACCTCCGCGCTCGTCGCGGTGATCGTCGGCGCGCCCTGGAACGTCGACGTCTACCTGTGGGACAGCCCGCCGTCGGGCCTGATCGCGGTGCTGATCGTGATCGCGGCGTTCCTGACCCTGCAGGCCCGGCGCCGGCTCAAGGCCGTGCTGTTGAGCGGCGTGATCGGCTACGCGATCGCCGTGCTCTTCGCGCTGCAGGGCGCCCCGGACCTGGCGCTGACCCAGTTCCTCGTCGAGACGGTCACGCTGGTCGTCGTCGTGCTGGTGCTGCGGCGCCTGCCGAGCCACTTCACCGGCACGGTCTCGCAGCGCGGTCGCCGCCGGCTCCACGTCGTGCTCGGGATCTCGGTCGGCACGCTGATGGCGGTCCTGACCGTGCTCGCCGCCGGCGCCCGCGAGACGATCCCGGTGTCGGAGCTGATGGCCGCGGCCTCGGCGCTCGCGGGCGGCGACAACATCGTCAACGTCACGCTGGTCGACCTGCGCGCCTGGGACACGATGGGCGAGCTGGCCGTGCTGGTCGTCGCCGCGACGGGCGTCACCAGCCTGCTGTTCCTGCGGCGCCGCACCCGCGCGCTGCCGCGGCTCCAGGACGTCGAAGGCGATGCGCTGGTCTGGCGGATGGACGAGACGGCCCGGACGGCGATCGCCTACCGGCAGCCGCTGCAGGTCGAGGCGGCCGAGCCGGACGAGCCGACGACCCCCCTGCTGCCGCTGCTGACGGTGGCGAAGACCGAGGCCGGCGGCGCGGGCAGCGCGAAGCGCGCCCGCAGCTGGCTGATCGCCGAGAACACGCTCGCGCCGGAGCGGCGCTCGATCATGTTCGAGGTCATCGTCCGGCTGATCTTCCACTCGATCCTGGTGGTCAGCATCTACCTGCTGTTCATCGGCCACGACCTGCCGGGTGGCGGGTTCGCGGCCGGGATCGTCGCCGGCCTGGCGCTGATCGTGCGCTACCTGGCCGGCGGCCGCTACGAGCTGGGCGAGGCCGCGCCGGTCGCGGCCGGCCTGCTGATCGGGATCGGGCTGGTGATCGCCACCGGCACCGGGATCGCCGGGGCGCTGATCGGCGATGCCGTGCTGCAGGGCGGCAAGGTCTACCTCGACATCCCGCTGCTCGGACCGCTGACGCTCTACAGCTCGACCGCGTTCGACATCGGGGTCTACTTCGTCGTCGTCGGCGTCGTGCTCGACGTGCTCCGCAGCTTCGGTTCCGAGATCGATCGCCAGATCGACGAGGAGGCCCACTCCCCGCGGCCGACCGTGCAACTCGGCCCACCCGCCTCGCCCGCCGCGTCGCTCCCGTCCGGCGGACCGGAGGAGCGCTCATGAGCATCAGCCTCGTCCTGGCGCTGATCGTCGGCGTGCTCGTGGCCAGCGGCGTGGTGCTGCTGCTGGAGCGCAGCCTGACCCGCGTGCTGCTCGGCGCCGCGATGCTCGGCAACGGCTTCAACGTGATGATCCTGACGATGGCCGGCGAGTCCGGCCGGGCTCCGGTCCTCGGCCAGGACGGCGACGGACCGATGAGCGACCCGCTGCCCCAGGTGATGATCCTGACGTCGATCGTGATCACCTTCGCCGTGACCGCGTTCCTGCTCGCGCTCGCCTACCGCAGCTGGCAGCTGCAGGGCAACGACGAGGTCCAGGACGACGTCGAGGACCGGCTCGTGGCCGGCCGCCGGATCGCGGCGGAGACCGAGGACACCGGGGCCGACGCCGAGGCCGACGCCGAGGCCGACGCGCTCGACGCCGTGCGCGAGACCGCCTCGCTCGATGACGACGCCGCGATCGGCGCCGACGGCGGTGCGGTCGACCCCGAGGACCCGGAGGAGCAGGGATGATCTCCGCCGAGGTCCTGGTCCCGCTGCCCGTGATCCTGCCGCTGTTCGCGGCGGGGATGAAGTTCTCGCTCGGCACCCGCCTGCCGCGGATCAACCGCGGGATCAGCGTCGTCACCCTGAGCGCGGTCCTGGTGATTGCGGTGATCCTGTTGTTCGCCGCCGACCGCAACGGTCCGCAGGTCGCCTCGATGGGCGGGTGGGACCCGCCGCTGGGTATCGTGCTGGTCGCGGACCGCCTGTCGGCGCTGATGCTGGCGATCTCGGCGTCGGTCACCCTCTGCGTGCTGATCTACTCGATCGGGCAGGGCACCGCGGACGACGAACGCGGGTTGCCGCTGGCGGTCTTCCACCCGACCTACCTGGTGCTGGCCGCCGGGATCTCCAACGCCTTCCTGGCGGGCGACCTCTTCAACCTCTACGTCGGCTTCGAGATCCTGCTGGTCTCCAGCTACGTGCTGATCACGCTCGGCGGCACCGCCTCGCGGATCCGCTCGGGCACGACGTACGTGATCGTCAGCCTGCTCTCGTCGCTGCTGTTCCTGGCGTCGATCGGGTTGGTCTACGGGGCGACGGGGACGCTCAACCTGGCGCAGATGTCGGTCCGGCTGGACGGGCTCGACGACAACGTGCTGCTGGTCCTGCAGCTGATGCTGCTGCTGGCGTTCGGGATCAAGGCGGCGGTCTTCCCGATGTCCGCCTGGCTGCCGGACAGCTACCCGACCGCGCCCGCGCCGGTGACCGCGGTGTTCGCCGGCCTGCTGACCAAGGTCGGGATCTACGCGGTGATCCGCACCGAGACCCTGCTCTTCCCGGACGGCCGGGTCGCGCCGGTGCTGATGGTGCTGGCGCTGCTGACGATGGTGATCGGGATCCTCGGCGCCGTCGCCCAGACGGACATCAAGCGGATGCTCTCGTTCACCCTGGTCAGCCACATCGGCTACATGGTGTTCGGCGTCGCCCTCGGGTCCCAGCTCGGCCTGGCGGGCGCGATCTTCTACGCGATCCACCACATCACGATCCAGACGACGCTCTTCCTGACCACGGGGATGATCGAGCGCGTCGCCGGCAGCACGTCGAGCGAGCGCGTCGGCGGCCTGGCGCGGTCGGCGCCGCTGGTCGCGGTGCTGTTCTTCCTCCCCGCGATGAACCTGGCCGGGATTCCGCCGTTCTCCGGCTTCCTCGGCAAGCTGGCGCTGGTCCAGGCGGGTGCGCAGGACGGCGACGCGCTGGCCTGGCTGCTGGTCTTCGGCAGCGTGGCGACGAGCCTGCTCACGCTCTACGCGGTGGCGAAGGTCTGGAGCCGTGTGTTCTGGCGCTCGCCGCGGGTGGCGATGCAGGCCGACGGGGCCGAGCACCACCACGGCGACGAGGTGCGCGGCGCCACGATCAGCGGCGGGCGGATCTCGCGCAGCGCCTCGATGCCCAAGCTGATGGTCGGCGCGACCTCGGCCCTGGTGGTGCTGGGGCTGACCTTCACGGTGATCGCCGGACCGCTGATGGCCTACAGCGACCGGGCGGCGATCGAGCTGGCCGATCGCGACAGCTACGTCGACGCCGTCGCGGCGGTCGCGGTCAACCCGGAGAACGCCGAGCGCGTGAAGGGACTCCGCTGATGCCGATCACGAGGATCCGCCGCGCTCGACGCCACGCGCGCACCGCCGGCCAGTGCTTCCTGCAGCCGGCGACCGCGGTCTGGTTGGTCGGCGTCTGGCTGCTGCTCTGGGGCCGCGTCACGCCGGGGCTGATCGCCTCGGGGGTCGTGATCGCCGGGCTGGCGATGTCGCTCTTCCCGATGCCCGCCCTGGAGATCCGCGGCCGTCCCCGGCCGCTGTTCGTGATCGCCTTCTTCGCCCGCTTCGTCTACGACGTGGTCGTCGCCAGCGTGCACGTGGCGTGGATGGCCGTCCGGCCCGGACCGGAGCCGCCGTGCGCGGTGATCGGGGTCGACCTGCACACCAAGTCGGACCTGATGCTGACCCTGGTCGGCGAGGTCCTCTCGCTGGTCCCGGGCAGCCTGGTGGTCGAGGTCGACCGCGCGTCGACGATCCTCTACCTGCACGTGATCGGCGTCGAGGGCCCCGAGGACGTCGAGCGCGAGCGCAGCCGTGCGGCCGCCGTCGAGGCTCGGATGATCCGGGCGTTCGGCTCGCCCGGCGATCGCCTGCGACTGGAACAGGACGTGCGCGGATGACCGTGGTGCTGTGGATCGCGGCCGGCATGCTGTCGGTGGCCGGACTGCTGGCGTTGGTGCGGATCGCCCGCGGCCCGTCGTCGCTCGACCGCGTGGTCGCGCTCGACGTGCTGCTGTCGTGCCTGATCGCCGGGATCGGCCTGGAGGCCGCCTACAACGAGCACGGCTTGACCCTGCCGGTGCTCGCCGTGCTGGCGCTGCTCGGCTTCGTCGGGGCGGTCACGGTCGCCCGGTTCGGCGCGGACAGCGAGTCCGACGACGAGCCGGAGCCGCTGGTCCGCGACGAGGAGATCGGCCGGTGAGCTCCGTCTTCGACGTCCTCTCCGCGATCTGCCTGCTGCTCGGCGCGTCGCTCTCGCTGGCGGCCGGGATCGGCGTGCTGCGGTTCCCCGACGTGCTCAGCCGTCAGCACGCCGCGTCGAAGCCGCAGGTGCTCGGCCTGCTGCTGATCCTGGTCGGCGTCGGCCTGCGGCTGCGGACCGGTCTCGACGTGACCACCTTGGTCCTGGTGGCCGTGTTCCAGATGACGACCGCCCCGGTCGCCGCCCACATGGTCGGGCGCGCGGCCTACCGCAGCCGCCGCGTCAGTCGCGAGAACCTGGTCGTCGACGAGCTGGGCGATCGCCTGAAGCAGCTCGAGGCTGACCACGACGACCGCGGCGAGCCGCAGGAGCCGCGCACCGGCGCCTGAGCACCGGTCTCCGGCCGCCGCTAGATCCCGACGAAACGGCCGTCCTGCTGGAGCAGCTCGCCGTCGGCCAGCAGTTGCCCGCCCTGGCGCAGGTCGCAGATCAGGTCCCAGTGCAGCGCCGACTCGTTGGTGCCGCCGGTCTCGGGGTAGGAACGACCGATCGCGGTGTGGACGGTGCCGCCGATCTTCTCGTCGAAGAGGATCACGCCGATCGCCCGGTCGATCCCGAAGTTGGTGCCGATCCCGACCTCGCCGAGGAACCGGGCCCCGTCGTCGGTCGCCAGCGCGCGCTCGAGCTCGTCCTGACCCTGGTCGGCGCGGTGGCCGACGACCTCGCCGTCGCGGAAGGTCAGCTCGACGCCCGAGACGTCGAACCCGGACGGCGCCGAGGGGATCGTGTAGCGGATCGCGCCCTGCGCGCTGGTCTCGATCGGTCCGGTGAAGACCTCGCCCGACGGCATGTTGCGCTTGCCGTCGCTGTTGACCCAGGTGCGGCCGGCGACCTGCAACGTCAGGTCGGTCCCCTCGGCGAGGATCCGCAGCTCGCGGACGTCCTGCAGCCGCTCGATCAGGCGGGCCTGGAACTCTCGCAGCTCGGTCCACGCCGCCACCGGATCGGGGCGGTCGAGGAACATCGCGCGGGTCACGAACGCCTGCAGCTCGGGCAGCGTCATGGCGGCCTGCTCGGCGAGCGCGGGGGTCGGCCAGAGGGTCGTCGCCCACCGGCGCCGGAGCGCGATCTCGCGCAGCGGATGGCGGGCGTGGGCGACCCGCGTCAGCCGCTCGGGATCGATCGACGCGAGCGTGCCGAGCGCGTGCGGGGCCTGGATCGACAGCGAGGCGTCGGCGTGCTCGGCCTCGGCGCGGTGGGCGTCGGCGACGGTGTCCAGCTGGCGGTCGCTCGCGTGGGCGTAGAAGCCCTCGGTCTGGCCGTCCAGCTCGACGCGCAGCAGCGGCCACGCCTCGCGCTGGAGCAGCGCCCGCTGCAGCTCGACCAGCAGCGGGGCCGCGAGGTCGGTCGAGCGGACCAGCACCTGGGCGCCCGGCGCGGGATCGAGGCAGTAGCCGACCAGCAGATCGGCGAACGCCGCCGGATCGATCGCCGGGGCGGCGTCGGTGGGGGAGGTCGAATCGCTCATGGGGCCTGCATCTCCGGGAACCACTCCTCCAGGTGCTCGCGCATCACGGAACGGATCCACTGTCGTTCGTCGGCGTTGGCCACCCGGAACCGGGCGATCAGGGCCTTCTGCCCCGTCGTCGGCACGTCGTTGACGGTCCAACCGACGACCAGGCGCTCGAAGAGGAACTCGACGGCGCGGTGCCAGACGTCCTCGCGGGTCATCGCCGCCTGGCCGATCTCGCCGCCGACCGTCTCGGCGTAGACCTGGCGGGTCTTCGGCGTCATCGAGCAGCGCAGGTCGAGCGCCATCGTCCCGTCGGGGCGGGGGTACGTGACGGTCGGCAGCTTGGGGGCCGCCGCGGCCTGCTTGGGCTTGCGTTTCTTCGCCATCGTGGTGATCGCCAATAGTACGGACGATCGCTCGCCGGATCGTCGTCCCGGGCGGATAGTCTCCGTCGGGATGGTTGCTCCACCGCGCGCCCGCAGGTTCTCCGCACGATGAGCTCGTCGGGTCGGGCCGCCAAGGAACTGGGCCGGGGCGAGCGCGTCATCCCCGGCGTCTCGCGGCTGCGGCTGCCGCTGCCCTGGCCGGGCATCCCGCACGGCAACGCGTGGGCGGTTGCAGCGGGCGACGGCGTGGTGCTGTTCGACACCGGGATGCACCAGCCGGGGTCGCTGGCCCACTTGGAGCGCGCGCTGGACATGGTCCACCTGCGGCTCGAGCTGGTCCGTCACGTGGTGCTGACCCACGCGCACGTCGACCACTGCGGGCAGACCACCCCGATCGTGCTGCGGTCGGGCGCCGAGGTCTGGTGCCACCCCGCCCACGAGCACCTGACGAAGTGGCTGTCGCGCCCGGACGATTACTGGGAGCGCCGCGTCGAGATCGCGATGCAGTCGGGGGTCCCCGAGTCCGCCGTGCGGGCCGCGTCGGAGCTGGTGCGGACCGACGACATCGGGATCGCCGGCGGGCTGAAGGTCGACCACGACCTGGTCGACGGGGTCGAGATCGCCACCGACTTCGGGCCGTTCGTGACCGTGGAGACGCCCGGTCACGCGCCCTCGCACGTCTGCCTGTTCAACGCCGAGCGGCGGATGCTGATCTCGGGCGACCACCTGCTGGGCCGGGTCTCCCTGTTCTTCGACTTCGGCTACACGCCGGACCCGGTCGGCGAGTTCCTGCACTCGCTGGACCGGATCGAGCAGCTCGACGCGCGCCTGGTGCTGTCGGGTCACGGCCGGACCTTCACGGACGTCGAGGGGCACATCCGGGCCAACCGCGAGCTGGTCGCGGAGCGGATCTCGCTGGCGGCGTCCGGGCTGCTCGACGGCGAGCCGCACAGTGCGGCCGAGCTGGTCCCGCGGATCTTCGGCGTCGAGCTGACTCCCGAGAACGGCTCGTGGCTGCTGGCCGAGACGATGTGCTTCCTGCGGCACATGGAGGTCACGGGCCGCGTCGAGAAGGTCACGGAGGACCCGGACACGTTCCGGCTCACCTAGCCGCGCTGACTGGCGAGCGCGCGCCGCGGGCCCGCCGCCTACCATTGGTCGCGATGCGTATCGACGAGATCATCGAGACGTCCCCGGATCCGACGTTCTCCTTCGAGTTCTTCCCCCCGAAGACCGACGAGGCCGAGGCGGCGCTGCACGGCGCGCTCGAGACCCTGCGCGAGATGGATCCGTCGTTCGTCTCGGTGACCTACGGGGCCGGCGGCAGCTCGCGCGATCGGACGATCAACGTGGTGCGTAGCCTGCGGCTGGAGCACGGGATGGAGGCGATGGCGCACCTGACCTGCGTCGGCGCGACCAAGGACGAGATCCGCACCGTGCTCGGCCAGATGCGCGAGGCCGAGATCGACAACGTGCTGGCGCTGCGCGGGGACCCGCCCGGCGGCGAGGAGAAGTTCTCGCCGACCCCCGGCGGGTTCGCGTCGTCGCCGGAGCTCACCGCGCTGCTGGCCGAGGAGTTCCCGTTCTGCGTCGGCGGCGCCGCCTACCCGGAGCCGCACCCCGACGCCCGTCACGACGACGACGACGTCGAGACCGCCAAGGCCAAGGTCGCCGCAGGCGCGAAGTTCCTGATCACCCAGATCTTCTACGACAACGCGGACTACTTCTCGTTCGTCCAGCGACTGCGCGACGACGGCGTCGACGTGCCGGTGATCCCCGGCCTGATGCCGATCACCTCGATCGGCCAGTCGCGCGGCTTCCTGACCAAGATCGGCGCGCGGATCCCCGAGGCCTACCGCCGCGAGCTCGACGCGCGCGAGAACGATCCCGACGCGGTCAAGGACCTGGGCGTCAGCTACGCCACCCAGCAGGCGGCCGAGCTGCTCGCCGCCGGCGCGCCGGGGATCCACTTCATCACGATGAACCGCAGCCCCGCGACCCGCGCGATCCTCTCGACCCTGCGGCTCCACCGCCCCTGGGAGTCGACCGAGAAGCCCCGTACGGTGGCGCCGACCAGCGCGGCCTGACAACCTAGGCCCATGGTCAACTTCGGGCAGCTCGGCAAGGCACTGGACGCGGCGAAGTCGCTCGCGGGCCAGCACGGCGACAAGATCACCTCGGCGATCGACAAGAGCGTCGAAGCGGTCGACAAGGCGACCGGCGGCAAGCACAGCGACAAGATCGCCGAAGGCGGCGCCAAGCTCAAGGACGCCGCGGGCCAGCTCTCCGGCGACGCGCGGCGCGACCCCGACACGGGCGCTCCGCCCGCCCCCGCCCAGGACGCCCCGGTGAGCGATCCGGGCGTTGCCGGCTCCGCCGCCGCCGGCGCACCGGTGAAGGATCCCGAGGCCCCGAGCTCGGCCTCCGACGCATCGGCCGTCGACCCGGGCGTCGCGGGGACCGCTGCGAGCGCGCCGGTCGACGATCCCGAGGCGCCGAAGGGCAACTCCTGAGGCGACGCAGCTCCCGCTCGCAACCAGCGGCGGATGGGCCGCCGCTGCCGCCCCACACGGTCGTGCGCTCCCGGCGCGCGCGCCGGGTGTCGGTGCGCGTGGACACCGACCGCGGCGTGATCGTCACGCTGCCGCTGCGGGTCCGCGCGGACGAAGCGGAGCGGGCCCTACGCGCACTCGATCACTGGGTGCAACCACGGTTGGCCGCGCTGACGGCGCGCCGCACGCGGATCTCCGGTCTGAGCGACGCGGGCCTGCCGTTCCTCGGCGAGACCCTACGGCTGGAGCCGGACCCCGGGCGGACGTCGGTCACGCGAGTCGGAGAGGCCCTTCGGGTCCCGGCCGACGACGAGCAGCGCCGCCGAGCGCTGGTGGCGTGGTACCGGCGTCAGGCGCGCGACGAGACCCTCTGGCGTTTGGACGAGGCGGTCGACACGCTGGGGGTGAGCTACGACCGGCTGCGGATCACCGACACCCGCACGCGGTGGGGGAGCTGCTCGACACGCGGCACGATCAGTCTCTCGTGGCGCCTGCTGCTGGCCCCCGAGGCGTGCTTGGACTACGTGATCTGGCACGAGGCCTGCCACCTGGTCCACGCGCACCACCGTCCGACGTTCTGGCGGCTGCTCGAGCAGCATCGACCCGACTGGCGGGCGCCGTCGGGGTGGCTGCGCGAGCACGGCGCCGACCTGCGGCTGTGGCTGAGCGCGCCGTCGCCTGACGCGCGCGGCTAGGCGGCGGCGCGGGGCGCGACGTGGGCCGGGCGCCGCACGCCGTGATCGCTCCGGCGACGGGGGCGCATGCGACGGTTGTGGGCCAACCGACGCAGCCGGTCCTCGGCGCGGGGCAGGGTGGTCACCACCTCGTTGGTGATGCCCTGGCGGTGAACGGTGAGCTCGCCGCCCATCCGGCGGAACATGCCCTCGGACTGCCGGTTGTCCGACAGCATCGAGCCGGTGAGGGTGGTCACGCCGCGGGCGATCGCCAGATCGGTCAGGGCGATCGCGAGCGCGCTGCCGACGCCGGTGCCCTGCGCGCGGTCGACCACGACGAAGGCGGCCTCGGCACGGTCGGGCCGGGCGGGGTCGCGGATCCAGCGGGCGACGCCGAGGATCGCCTCGGGGCGCCGCGGGTCGATCGCGACCACGGCGACGTGATCGACGAAGTCGACGTCGGTGAGGTACCGCAGGTCGCTCGGGCTGAGCTGCGGCTTCGGCATGAAGTACCGGTTGCGGATCGTCTCGCTGGACATCAGCCGGTGCGCACGGCGGAGCAGTGGGGCGTCGGCGGGGGCGATCCGGCGGATCAGGACTGACGAGTCGTTGTGGAGGGGGACCAGCACACTCCCAATGGTGGCCCTGTGGGGGCCCCTCGGCGGTGGCTGGGGTCACACGATCGGCGGGGATCGGTCACACAGATGCCCAGGTTCTACCAGCGGACGCTGTACCTTCTATCGACATCTGGCGGAAGCTCGCCACAACCGATAGGCGAGGGTACGCATGCGCAGTAGTGGACGGATACGGAAGGCCGGAATCCTCGGCGCGGTAACGATGGTCGCCGTGGGCGGTACGACGATGGCGGTGGCTGCGGACAATTCGGCCCGCGGTTCGTCGGGGTCGACGACCTACTACGCATGCGTCACGCCGGTCTACAAGACGATGCGGCTGACGACCGCGAGCGCCACGTGCCCAGAGGGGTTCCGGAAGATCTCGTTCGCGGCCAAGGGCGAGCCGGGGGAGAGGGGCGCGCGCGGCGCCCGCGGGACGCGCGGCGCGGCGGGAGCCGACGGCACG
>JBAZOW010000064.1:0-14051 GCA_041648495.1 Patulibacter sp. | reverse complement strand
GCCGTAGTCGTGCATGTGGACCGCCATCGCGGCGGCCGCGCGGTCGCCGTCGCGGGCGGCGATCGCCTGGTAGATCCGGCGGTGCTCACGGGCGATCGCCGAGCGCTGGGTCTCGGAGTAGGTCACCCCGAGCACGGAGCCATCGACGATCCAGTTGAGCGACCCGATGATCATCGAGAAGACCTCGTTGCCGGCCGCGGTCGCGATCTCGGCGTGGAAGGCCGCGTTCTCGTCGAGGAACTCGTCGACGTCGTCGGTGTGCGCCTCGATCCGGCGGACCGACTCGTGCAGCGACTCCAGCTGCGCCTCGCTGCGACGCTCAGCGGCACGGCGGGCCATCCACGGCTCCAGCGTCGCGCGGGCCTCGAGCACGGAACGGAACGGCGCGTGGTCGAGCTGCAGCATCATCGCGATGATGCTCGCCAGGTGCCGCGACGCCGGGGCGTTGACCACTGGTCCGCCCCCGGGACCGGTGCGGATCGTGATCACGCCCTGGATCTCGAGGAACCGCAGGGCCTCGCGCAGCGTGCCGCGCGCGACCCCGTACTCCTCGAGCATCTCGCGTTCGGAGAGCAGCGACGCGCCCGGTTCCAGGCCGCTGTCGACGATCTCGCCGACGATCCGCTGGGCCAGCAGCATCGCGGTCTTCTTCGGCTTGGTGGCGCCGGCCCGGCGCGACGACCGATTCGGCGCCTGGCTCATGCCACCGCTCCCGCGTTCTTCGCCAGGTCGATCGCCCAGTCGCGCAGCTCGATCTTGCGGACCTTGCCGGACGGGGTCATCGGCAGCGCGTCGACGACCGAGACGAACTCCGGACGCGCGAACGCCGGCAGCCGCTGGTCGCACCAGCCGCGCAGCTCCTCGATCGACGCCTCGGCGCCCTGCTCGAGGACCACGAAGACCGCGACCTCGTCCTCGCCGGCCTCGGTCGCCGCCGGGGCCGCGACCGCCGCGCACTCGACGACCGCCGCGTGCCCGAGCACGGCCTGCTCGACCTCGTACGACGAGATGTTCTCGCCGCGCCGGCGGATCGCGTCCTTGAACCGGTCGACGAAGTAGTACCAGCCGTCCGCGTCGCGGCGCAGCGCGTCGCCGGTGTGGAACCACAGGTTGCGCTGGGCCTCGGCGGTCTTGTCCGGCATCCCGTAGTAGCCGGTGCACATGGTCCACGGCAGCTTGGTGCGGACGACCAGCTCGCCGACCGCGCCGACCGGGACCTCGACGTCGGTCTCGGGGTCGACCAGCCGCACGTCGAAGTAGTCCTCGACCAGCAGGCCGGCGGCGCCGGCGGGGCGGTCCACGCCGTAGGGCGAGAGGAACGGCATCGAGGTCTCGGTCAGGCCGAACGACTCGACGAACGCCTCGACCCCGAACCGCTGCTTGAAGCCGTCGACGATCGAGCTCGCCGTCGGTGCGGCGAAGATGCAGCGCAGCTGGTTGTCGGCGTCGTCCTCGCGGACGGGCTGCTTCCAGGTCCAGTCCATCATCACGCCGACGAAGTTCGTCACCGTGGCGCCGCACTCGCGCAGCTGGCGGACCCAGCCGCTGGCGCTGAACTTCTCGCGCAGCACGAACCGCGCGCCGGCCAGCAGGGCCGGGTAGGCCGCGAGGAACTGCGCGTTGCCGTGGAACAGCGGCCCGACGCACATGTAGACGTCCTCGTCGGTCAGGCGCGTCAGCGAGACGCACTCCTGCGCGAAGAACTCCATGTGCGCGTGGGGCATCATCACGCCCTTCGACAGCCCGGTCGTCCCGGACGTGAAGAGCACGCAGGCCAGGTCGTGCGCGCGGACGTCGGGCAGCTCGACCTTCTCGGCGTCGAGCAGGACGCTCCACGGCTCGGCGGTCCAGCCGCCGGTGCCGAGCGTCTCGATCGCCGCGGCGACGGCCGCGTCGTCGTCGCCCAGCACGTAGAACCGCTCGATGCTCGCGAACGCGGAACGGTCGCCACCGGCGACGAAGCGCTCGGCGAACTGCGCGTCGACGACCGCGACGCGCGGCGCGGTCGTGCGCACCTGGTGCTCGAGGAAGGTCCCCGCGTAGCCGGTGTTGATCGGCACCTCGGCCATCCCGGCGACGGCGGCACCGAACCAGGTCAGGATCAGCTCGCCGCTGTTGGGCGCCATGATCAGCACGCGATCGCCGACCTGGCCGTGGGCCAGCAGCGCGGAGCCGATCCGCTCGGACGCGTCGAGCGTCTCGGCGTAGCTCCAGCGCTTGTCGTGGTCGGGGACGTCCAGGTAGACCTTGTCGCCGTAGGTCGCGGCGCGGGCGCGGAGGATCCCGGGCAGGTGCCAGTCGGCGGGGTCGGCGACGACGGGGTGGAGGTCCGTGTAGGTCTGCATCGTCACGCTCCGGGCCGGCCGGGGAAGTTCGGCTTGCGCTTCTCCATGAACGCCGCGGCGCCCTCGACCATGTCGGCCGAGCCGACGGCCTGGCGCAGCATCCCCAGGCCCGACAGGTAGCTGTCGCGCATCTGGTTCCACCAGACGTTGGAGCTGATCTTGGCGATCTCGAGGTAGCGCGGGCTGAGCTGGAGGATCTCCTGCTCCCAGCGCTCGACGGCCTCCTCGAGGGTGCCGTCGGGCACGACCTCGTTGATCCAGCCGAGCTCGAGCGCGTCGGCCGCGGTGTACTTGCGGCAGAGCATCGCGATCTCCTTGGCGCGCTTCTCGCCGACGTTGGCGGTCAGCATGTTGGTCGCGCCGAGCACCGGGGCGCTGCCGATCCGCGGACCGGTCTGACCGAAGGTCGCGCTCTCGACGGCGATCGCGAAGTCGCAGGCCACGACCAGCTCGTTGCCGCCGCCGAAGGCCCCGCCGTTGACCGCCGCGATCACCGGGCGCGGGCTGCGCCGGATCTCGTCGAACAGCCGGAACGACGCATCGAACATCGCGCGGATCTCGGCGTCGTTGGCGTTCGCCAGGTTCGCCAGGTACCCGCCGGAGCAGAAGCCCTTGCCCTCGCCGGTGATCACGATCACCGCGGCATCGGCGCTGTCGCGCACCGCCTGGGTCATCGCCTCGCCCATGGTCGCGTCGTAGGCGTTGCGTCGCTCGGGCCGGTTCAGGCGGATCCAAGCGGCTTCTCCGCGACGCTCGACCAGGATGTCGCCACCCTCGGCGGGCCCGTTCTGCTTCGTCATATATTCATTATACTGGCTATTGCGCCTCCCGATGCAGAAACTTGTGACGGCGGTCACGCTCGGGGCGCATCACCGGGCGGCGCGGGCGCGGGTCGCGTCGGGTCAGACGCTGAACGGGCTCCTTCCGCCGCGGGCCCTGCAGCGTAGAACCCGCATAGCGAGTCGGGCACTGCACGGCCCCCACTGGCGGCGAGCCGTGCAGCGTAGAGCCCGCCTACCGAGTCGGGGACTGCACGGTCCCCCATGTGGCGAACCGTGCAGCGGGAGACCCGCATAGCGAATCGGGCACTGCACGGGTCCGCCTGCCCGTGAACCGTGCAGCGCAGAACCCGCCTACCGAGTCAGACGCTGCACGGTTCCACCTGGCCGTGAACCGTGCAGCGCAAAACCCGCATAGCGAGTCGGGCACTGCACGGCCCCCACTGGCGGCGAGCCGTGCAGCGTAGGCCCCGCCCGGCTCCGCCGCCTACCTACGCGCAGGCGTGGCGCCACGGGCCACGCCGCCCCGTCCGTCGCCACCACCCGGGCGGCGCTGCGAGTTCCAGAACGCCGCCAGCCCGACGGCCACCAGAACGATCGCGACCCAGAAGTTCACGCGCATGCCGAGGATCTCGTTGGCCGGATCGAGCCGCTGGGTCTCGGCGAAGATCCGGAACGCCGAGTAGCCCGCGACGTAGAGCGCGAACAGGCCCGGCGGGCGGAAGGTCCGGCGGTTGTAGAGCACGATCAGGATCGCCGCGAGGGCGAGGCACCAGAGTCCCTCGTAGAGGAACATCGGATGGAAGGTCGCGAACTGCTCGTAGCCGTCGGGCCGGTTCGCCGGGTCGATCTCCAGGCCCCAGGGCAGGTCGGTCGGCTTGCCGAAGATCTCCTGGTTGAAGTAGTTGCCGACCCGGCCGATCGCCTGGGCCACCAGGATCGACGGCGCGGCGGCGTCGGCGAACAGCGCGGTGTCGGCTCCGGCACGGTGGACGCGCCACCAGCCGACGAGCACGCCGACGGTGATCCCGCCCCAGATCCCCATGCCGCCTTCCCAGATCGCGAACGGGGCCCACCATTCGTCGCCGATCTCGTTCCAGCTGGTGATCACGTGGTAGAGCCGGCCGCCGACGATGCCGGCGGGGAAGCCCCACGTCGCGGCCTCGAAGACCAGGTCGCGGTTGCCGCCACGGCTCTCCCAGAGCTTGAGCCCGATCCAGATCGCCGCCGCGAGCCCGATCACGTACGAGAGCCCGTACGCGTGGAGCGTCAGCGGGCCGATGGAGATCCCACTCTCGGCGGGACTGGGGATCGAGGCGAGCACGGGCACATCTTGCCCGATGCGTCGGCGCGGGCGGCGGGTCGGCCCTCCGGGAGGGCGGCGGGTCGACCCGAAGCTGGTCGGCGGGCGCGGGCCGGTCGGCACTCCGTAGAGGTTCGACACGCACTACGTGCTCAACCTCGACGGCGTTCGGCGTCACCGGCCCCGGAACGACGCAGGGCGCCCCGAAGGGCGCCCTGAACGAGAGCGGGGCGACCCGGAGGTCAGCCCGAGATCACCGCATCGCGACTACGCGTAGTGCTTCGCGTTGAGGGCGACGAACGGCTCCCACTCGTCGGGGATCTGATCCTCGGCGAAGATCGCGTCGACGGGGCAGGCCTCGACGCAGGCGTCGCAGTCGATGCACTCCTCCGGATCGATGAACAGCTGCTTCGCCGTCTCGAAATCCGGCTCGTCCGGGGTCGGGTGGATGCAGTCGACCGGGCACACCTCGGTGCAGGAGGCGTCCTTCTGCCCGATGCACGGTTCGGCGATGACGTAGGCCATGGCGGTGTTCTTCCTCTTCTCGTGCCGTCAGGCGGATCAGCCGTTGAGGCGTCCGGCGACGACGTTCCAGTCGACGACGTTCCAGTAGGCCTTCAGGTAATCCGGACGGCGGTTCTGGTAGTTCAGGTAGTAGGCGTGCTCCCAGACGTCGTTGCCCAGCAGCGGCGTCTTGCCGTCGGCGACGGGGGTGTCCTGGTTGGGCGTCGTGACGATCTCGACGGCGTCGCCGTTCTGCACGAGCCAGACCCAACCCGAGCCGAAGCGCGCCACGCCGGCGGCCTCGAACTGCTCCTTGAAGGCGTCGAACGAGCCGAAGGCGGCGTCGATCTTCGCGGCCAGGTCGCCGGACGGGGCACCGCCGCCGTCACCCGACAGGGCCTCCCAGAACAGCGAGTGGTTGAAGTGACCACCGGCGTTGTTGCGGACCGGGCCCTGTTTGTCGGCGGGGAGCGTGTCGAGCTTCGCCACGACCTCCTCGACCGGCGCGTCGGCCAGATCGGTGCCCTCGAGCGCCGCGTTCGCCTTGTCGACGTACGCCTGGTGGTGCTTGTCGTGGTGGATCCGCATCGTCTGCTCGTCGATGTGCGGCTCCAGCGCGTCGTAGGCGTAGGGGAGCGGGGGAACGGAGAAGGCCATCTGATCAGCGTCCTTGGTCGTCGGGGTCGAGTGGGGGGATCGAAGCGATTACGGCGATCGTGCCGGGTTTTCCCGCGTCGTGCGCGTTCGGTATGCCTCACTCGGCCACAAACGCGCCGCACGCCGCAATTCGAGTACTGAACTATGCACCTTCAACCTAGGTTGAAGTCAACCCGCCCCCGCCGATCGGGTGGATTGCGGCGGGGCGAGCGGAGACCGGTGACGGCCCCGGTTGCCGCATGCAGAACGTCGGCCCGAGCCGCGCCAGCCCGCGAGGCATGACATCTCGCACGCGATGCACGCAAGACGTCAAGCCGGGCCGGCCTGCCTCACGCGCCTCGACGAAACGCACGGTCCTCGATCAGGACGACTCGATCACCCGGAAGGTCATCCCCGCCGCGACCAGCCGGTCGATCAGCGTGTTGCCCATCGCCTGGGCCGTGGTGACCTGGCCCGACGTCTTCGGCAGTGGATCGAGCGCCAGGCAGAGGCCGGACTCGGCGAGCATCTTGGCGGTCTCGTCGTAGCCGGGATCGCCACCGGAGACCTCGGTCACGACGCGCTTGCCCCCACCCTCGCCGACGAACCTCACGCGGAACCAGCTCTTGGCGCGCTTCTCGGCCGACGGTCCGTCACCGGACGCCTTGAGCTTCAGCAGCCCGTTGCGCAGCGGCTTCGGCTGGGCCAGCACGAGCAGCGAGCCGACCATGCCGCCGGTGCCGACGATCGTCGCCAGGCGCTTCGCCGACATGTAGTGCCCGTACGAGAAGTCCGGACCGTAACGCTCGATCGCGCGGGCGGAGCGCAGGACGATCTGCGGGTCGACCGTCGGCAGCGGCGCGACCCAGCCCCCGCCGATCGGCGCCCGGCGGACGCCGCCCTTGATCCCGGAGACCCGGCGATCGGGGTTGCGCTTCTCGACCGCGCGGCGCTGCTTCGCGGCCTGGATCGTCTGCCGTCCCCGCCCGAAGGCGTTGACCGCCGAGTGGAAGGTCCCCGCCGAGAACGTCGCGTTGGCCCGGACGAAGCCCTCGACCTTCAGCGGCACGCCCTCGGGCAGCTGCTGGACGGTGAAGTACGCGCCGAGGTCGTGCGGGATCGAGTCGAAGCCGCAGCAGTGGACCAGCCGCGCGCCGGTCTCCTTCGCCCGCTGCTGGTGGAGCAGGAACGTGCGGTCGACGAACTCCGGCTCGCCGGTCAGGTCGACGTAGTCGGTCCCGGCCTCGGCGCAGGCGGCGACCAGCGGACCGCCGTGCAGCGCGTACGGACCGACGGTGGTGATCACGACGCTCGTGCTCTCGGCGACGGCCTGCAGCGACGCGGGGTCCTCGACGTCGGCGATCAGCAGCTCCAGCTCCGTGCCGGCCGGGCGGATCTTCGCCAGCCGCTCGCGCAGCGCCTCGAGCTTGGCGCGGTTGCGTCCCGCGAGTGCCCAGCGCAGGTCGTCGGGGGCGTGCTCGGCCAGGTACTCCGCGGTCAGTCCCCCGGTGAAGCCCGTCCCGCCGAAGAGCACGATGTCGAACCGCCGCGTGTCGCTCATGCGCGCAGTCTGCCAGGTAGGCGACTCGGGGTAGGAATCCCAAGCCTGCACGAATCCTTATCCGCACCTGCGACGATGGGTCTATGAGCGACGAGCAGCCGGACCGCGGACGCAGGAGCCTGGAGGAGACGCTGCGTGCCATCGCCGACGAGGTGACCAAGGGCGCCGAGCGCTTCGCCTCGGGCAACCTCGGTGATCTCGAGGACCTGGCTCGCGCGAGCGGGATCGACGCCGAGCCGATCAAGCAGTTCGCCGAGGAGGCTGGTGAGTGGCTGCGCGATCAGATCTCCGCCGCCACCCAGAGCGGTAGCGACGTCGAGCCGATGCCGGCCGCCGATCCCAGCGACCCGCGCGACGCCACGACGCCGCCCGCGGCCACCCCGTCGGCCGCCAAGCCGACGACGCCCGCCGCGCCGACGACCGAGGACGTCGTCTCGTCCCCGCGCGCCCACGGGCTGCCGCACCCGCTCGACCTGCCGACCGAGCAGCAGGCCCGCGCCCTGGCCGCGCTGGAGTCCGGCCGCTGGACCGTCGAGCCGGGGACCGTCGTGCTGGTCACGACGCTCAACCGCGGTCCCGGACCCGAGGACGCGCACGCGCTCGGGATGGAGCTGCACGTGCGCGACTGGGTCGACATCGACGGCGACCTGACGTTCACCGGCGAGCTGGCGCTGGCCCGCTGGGCCCGCGCGGCCGAGGCGGACGCCGAGGCCGCCGCGAGGGGCGACGACTAGATCCGCTCCAGCACGACGACCGGAATCTTGCGGTCGGTCTTGGCCTGGTACTCCTCGTAGGCGGGCCAGGTCGCGACCATCTTCTTCCACAGGCCCGGCTGCTCGTCGTCGCTCGCGACGCGGGCACGGGCCTTGAAGCGATCAGCCTTGATCTGGACGTCGACCTCGGGGTTCTCCTCCAGGTTGAGGAACCACGCGGGCGGATGGTCGTCCCCGCCCTTCGACGCGACGATCGCCCAGCCGCCGTCGTCGGTCGGCTGGTAGATCAGCGGCGTGCTCCGCTCGTCCCCGGACTTGCGGCCGGTGGTGGTCAGGATCAGGGTGACCGTGCCCTGCCACTCGTGACCGACCTCGCCGTCGGTCTCGCGGTACTTCTCGACGTGCTCCTGCCCGAACAGCATGGCGTTCCCCCTCGGTATGGCGAAGCCCCGACGGCCCCGCGGCGTGCCTACGCGAACGGTCTCTCTGTACCCGCCGACGCCGATCGGGAACGGCGTTCGCCTACGGCCGGTTGCGCCCGTGCTGGTCGTGGGCGTCGACCCACTCCCCCGCCGCCACGGCGGAGGCCAGAGAGATCTCGCCGCAGAGCACCGTTGCCGCCACGATCTCGGCGAACTTGCGGACCTTGCCCGCGCCGTAGCACCCGAGCAGTTCCAGGCATTCACGCTGGGTCGGCAGACCGGTGCCGCCGCCGTAGGTCGCGACGATCAGCGACGGGATCGTGATCGAGAAGTAGTAGTCGTCGTTCTCGCGCAGCTCGGCGTAGACCAGCGCCGTCGACGATTCCGCGACGTTCGCCGCGTCCTGGCCGCAGGCGATGAACAGCGCCGTGATCCCGTTGGCGGAGTGCGAGCCGTTGTTGATCGACCCCGACATCAGCCCGGCGTGGGTCGCCAGCTGGCGCGAGCGGTACATCTGCCGCGTGGTCGCGCGGGTCGTCCGCTGGATCAGTTCGTTGGGGATCGTCGCCTCGGCCACCACCCGCTTGCCGCGCGTCTTCAGCGTGTTGATCTGCGACGCCTTCTTGTCGGTCGCGAAGTTCGACTCGAGCACGTGGAAGCGGATCTGCGGGTGCTGCTCGACGATCCATCGGCAGGCCGCCTCGGTCGCCTTGCCGGTCAGGTTCTGGCCCGCCGCGTCGCCCGTCGTGTAGTCGAACCGGCAGAAGACGGTGGGTCCGGACTGGTACTGCTCGATCTCGATCAGCCGGCCGCTGCGGGTGGTCGCCTCGGCGACGGCGCGGATCTCGTCCTCGTGCTTGCGCAGCCAGAGGCCGAAGTCCCGGGCGTCCCGGGCATCCTCGAACTGAAACGCCGGCGCGCGCTGCATCCGGTCGTCGATCACCGTGGTCTTGACGCCGCCGACCTCGTGGAGGATCCGCATGCCACGGCCGTAGCTGGCCGCGAGCGTGCCCTCGGTGGTGGCGAGCGGGACGTAGAAGTCGCCCTGCGCGTGCTCGCCGTTGACCCGGAGCGGGCCAACGACGCCGATCGGCACCTGCGCGACCCCGCTGAACGACTCGATGTTGCCCGGCAGCACCGTCGGGTCGATCGAGTGGTGCGCGACGTGCTTCAACGGCGACTCGGTCTGCTTGCGCAGAAACGCCTGCCGCGCGGCGATCGCAGCGGCGCTGAAGTCGTCGTCGCGGTCGCGGGGGACGGACAGTCGGTGATCGGGCATGCACCGTCGACCCTATCCGCCCGGAGTCAGTCCCAGAAGCCGTCCTGGATCGCGGCCGACTCGTCCTCGATCAGCGGACCGACGACGTCGACCTCGTGCGCCGCCCGCGAGACGACCTCGCGCAGGGGCAGCTTCAGGTCGGTCGGGCGAACGCCGCGGACCGCGCCCAGCCGCTCGGCCGACATCGCGTAGACGACCCGGCCGACCCCGGCGCGGATCAGGGCCGACGTGCACATCGCGCAGTTCTCGCACGAGGTGTACATGGTGGTCCCCGCCGCGGTCTCGGCGTCGAGCTCGCGCCCGGCCCAGACCGAGAGCTTGAACTCCGGGTGGGCGCTGATGTCGTTGTCCGAGTACTCGGTGTTGCGATCCTCCGCCAACACCGTCCCGTCCGGGCCGACCAGCAGCGACCCGAACGGCGGGTTGCCGGTCTTCCGCGCCTCGGCGCTCAGCTCGATCGCGCGCCGCAGCCAGCGCAGGTCCTCGTCACGTTCGGCCATGCCGCGAGCCTAGCCCGCGCGGCGCGACCCGCGCGTGAGGATCCGTATACCTCGGCCGCGGCTCGACGCACGCCGTCGAGGTTCGACACGCAGAACGTGCTCAACCTCTACGGCGTCGGCCGCCGGGCCCGCTCAGGCCAACCGCTCCCGCGCGAACGCGACGAACCAGGCGAAGACCTCGGGGTTGGCCAGGGCGTCGACGTTGGCGACCCGCTCGGGATCGTGCCCCATCAGCATCCGCTTGACCGGAACCTCGAGCGACTTGCCGGTCAGGGTGCGCGGGACGGCGGGCGCCACGATCAGGTCGTCCGGCACGTGACGCGGCGAGCAGTCGCTGCGGACCCGTTTACGGACCTCCGCGGTCAGCGCGTCGTCGAGCGTCGCGCCCTCGTCGAGCACCACGAACAGTCCGAGCCAGCCATCACCGACCCCGTCCGGGTCCGGCACGTCGACCGCCAGGGCATCCGCGATGCCCGGCACCCCGAGCACCGCGTTGTAGATCTCAGCGGTGCCGATCCGGATCCCCGCGCGGTTGATCGTCGCGTCGGAGCGGCCGTGGATCACCGCCGACCCACGCGGCGTGATCGTGATCCAGTCGCCCTGCCGCCAGACGCCGGGGTAGTGCGTGAAGTACGCGTCGCGGTAGCGGGACCCGTCGTCGTCGCCCCAGAAGCCGATCGGCATCGACGGCAGTGGCTGGGTCAGGACCAACTCGCCAACCTCGTCGACGAGCGACTGGCCGTCCTCGTCCCACGCCTCGACGGCCGCGCCGAGGCTGCGCGCCGGCAACTCGCCGACGTGGACCGGCACCAGCGGCGCGCCCCCGACGAACGCGCTCACGACGTCGGTCCCGCCGGAGACCGACGACAGCCAGATCTGCTCGCCGACGTGGTCGTGGACCCAGCGGAAGCCCGCCGGCGAGAGCGGGGACCCGGTCGACCCCATCGCGCGCAGCGCCGACAGGTCGCGACCCTCGCGCGGCTCGACGTCGGCCTGCATGCAGCCGTGGATGTAGGCCGCCCCGGTGCCGAACAGCGTCGCGCGGGTCCGGGCGACCAGGTCCCAGAGCACGCCCATGTCGGGATGACCGGGACTGCCGTCGTAGACGACGATCGACACGCCGGGCGTCAGCAGCGCGCCGACGAGGTAGTTCCACATCATCCAGCCGGTGGTGGTGAACCACATCGCTCGGTCGCCGGGCGTCACGGCGTGCTGCAACCGCCACGACTTGATCGCTTCGAGCAGCGGCCCGCCGTGGCCGTGGACGATCGCCTTCGGGGTGCCGGTCGTGCCGCTGGAGTAGAGGATCCACAGCGGATGGTCGAACGGGACGCGCTCGAAGGTCAGCGGCTCGTCGGTCGCCGGGAACGCGTCCGCCCAGCTGTCCTGCGCCGGGTCGAGGTAGCCGAGCGTCACGCGGTGACGGACGGTCGGCAGTGCGACCGCGATCTCGTCGATCAGCGCGGTGCGGTCGAAGTCGCGTCCGCCGTAGCGGTAGCCGTCGACGGCCAGCAGCACCGTCGGCTCGATCTGGGCGAACCGGTCGACGACCGTCCGCGCGCCGAAGTCCGGCGAGCAGCACGACCAGATCGCCCCCAGCGACGTGACCGCCAGGAACGCTGCGACCGTCTCGGGGATGTTCGGCAGGCAGGCCGCGACCCGGTCGCCGCGTCCGACGCCCATCCCCCGCAGGCCCGCGCGGATCCGTCGAACCTGCTCGCGCAGCTCGCCCCGGGTGACCTGACCGTCACCGCGAACCTCGGACGCGGCGTGGATCGCGATCGCGTTGTCGTCACCGTGCGCCAGCAGGTGCTCGGGGTACGACAGCTGCACGTCGGGGAACCAGCGCGCCCCCGGCATCGCGTGGGTGTCGAGCACCCGCGTCGGATCGCCGTCGGCCCGGATCGCGTAGCGGTCCCAGATCGTCCGCCAGAAGCGTTCGACGTCCTCGACCGACCAGCGCCAGAGCGCGTCGTAGTCGGCGGCGCCGACCGCCCGGGCCAGCTCCGCCATCTCGGAGCGCTCGAGCAACTCGGGCGTCGGACTCCAAAGCAGATCCGGCACGTTCGAGGTCACGCGGTGCACCTCCAGGTTGGGTGCCGCGCGCCGGACATCGCTCGGCTCGGGCCTACGCGATCACGGACGACGTGTCGGCAGTCTCGGCGCCGACGGCATCCGCGACCGGTGCGACGCGGCCGGTGTCGAAGTCGAAGTCGTGGCCCGCCTGCGAGCACCAGAAGTCGGGGTGCCGTTCCAGCCACGCGAACGCGTCGCGCTGACCGGCCTCGATCAGCAACTCGAAGTACATCTCGTCGAACAGCAGGAACGACAGCAGCTCGCCGCGCGCGGGCGTCCGACCGCCGCCGAGCAGGCGGGAGAACAGCGGCAGATCCGGGTGGCGCAGGCCCCGCAGCCCGGCGTAGCGCTTGTTGAAGACCTCGTCGGCCAGGGCGCCGAGCTCGCCCCGGCGGGGCGGCGAGACCAGCGCGTACTCGATCTTGCGGTACGGCGGCTTGCCCCGGGCCTGGCGAATCGTCGCCGAGGCGCGCGCCCCACGACTGCGCGGCGCCGAGATCATCTCGTTCAGCGTGACCATCTGGTGCAGGTCGTCGTTGACCTGATCGACCAGCAGGCCGTCGACGATGTTGCCGACGACGTCCGCGAGCCGCGGCTTGATCGGCACGCCGCCCCCGCGCCGCGGTGCGCGCTGCCCGAGCGGGTCGAAGCCGACGACGATCACGCGGTCGGCGCCGAGCGCCAGGGCGGGCGCGATCGGGGTGTTCAGCCGGGTCGCCCCGTCCACGTAGTACTCGGACGGCTCGTTCTCGACGTCGACCCGAACCGGGGCGAACAGCAACGGAATCGCGGCGGAAGCGCGCACGTGCTGCGCGTGCAGGCGGTCGACCGGCAGGTACCGCAGGTCGGCACCGGGCCGCGACTCGGGGATCGCGGCGGAGCCCTGGACGAACGCGACCGGGCCGCTGCGCGCGAGCGACGTGGCGACCACGCAGACCGCGTCGTACGCGCCGCTCTCGCCGTTGCGCGCCAGGTCCTCCCAGTTGACCATCCGGTCGAGCGTCTTGCGCAGCGGGCGCGGATCGAGCAGACCCGACAGCCGGATGCCGGGGATCTCGAGCATGTCGCCGAGCACGCGGGCCGCCGTCACCGGCAGGCCGGGGCCGAGGACGTTCTTGATGATGTCGCGGCGGGTGATGCTCTGCCAGTGACTCATCCCGAGCGCGACCTGCTGGTCGGCGGGAAGGTGCGCGACCGACCCCAGGAACGCGGCGTTGATCGCGCCGACCGAGGTGCCGCAGACGATCGAGATCTTCTCGCCCCGGCGTTCGAGCTCGGGCAGCAGCACCGAGAGCGCACCGACCTCGTACGCGCCGCGCGCTCCTCCGCCCGGCAGGACGATCCCGACCCGCCGGTTCTCGGCATCTACGTTGCGTGCCACAACCCAAGTATGCCGGGCCGGTGGACGAACGGACGACGGACGCTACCGACGGTCGAATTTGCGGCGGGAACGTGGATACGAACGGGACCGTCGTTCGCGGTCCGTGCGCAAATCGGGGGCCACGCGCGGAGCGAGCTCGCTCGGGCCGGTCCCGTCGACCGGGTACGAGGCCGGAACTCGTTCAGGCGAGCGAGGAACTCACGCGAGCCGTCGAGGTTCAGCACGTTGAACGTGTCGAACCTCGACCACGATCGCCCCCGGCGAACCGCCTAGAAGTCGAAGTCGCGCGGCGGCTTCTGCTCGAACCAGAGCCGGTCGTGGTCCGGCGTCTCCTGCAGGAAGTCCGGGGTGTCCGACAGCGGGTCGTCACTGGTCCGCTCGTGGGCCGGGGGCGCGGGCGGATCGTTGTCGCCGTCGTCCAGGCGACGGCGCGGGACGATCGGCACGTTCGGCGCGTCGAAGGCGTCATCCGCGATCGGCGGGGCCTGGGGCGTCGGCGGTGCCGACGGCGCGGGCGGGGCCGCGGAGGACGTATCCGGGGCCGGCGGAGCG
>JBAZOW010000063.1:0-14104 GCA_041648495.1 Patulibacter sp. | reverse complement strand
GGTCCGTGGCCGCTCCGCCTGCCGTTCCTGGTCGTGATCGTCCTGGTGGTGCTGGTGATCGTCGGCGTCGCGCTGATGCCCGAGCCGGTCGAGCACCGCGAGCGCCTGCGTCTGCGACCGGCGTGGCCGCACGTACCCCGCGAGATCCGCGGCGCGTTCGTCTTCTCCAGCCTCGGCGTGTTCGCCTCGTGGTCGATCGGCGGCCTCTTCCTCTCGCTGGGCCCGCGGTTGACCGCGATCGAGCTCGACACCACCGACAAGGTGCTCGCCAGCCTCGGCGTGGTGGCCGTCTGCCTGGCCGGGACGGTTGCGCAGGTCCTGGCCGGTCGGTTCGATCCGTGGCGGCTGATGGCCGGTGGCTCGATCGTGCTCACCGTCGGCGTCGCCGCCACGATCGGGGCGTTGTCGCTCGGTTCGGGACCGGTCTTCGTGGCGACCGCTGCGGTGATCGGCGTCGGCTGGGGCACGACCTACCTGGGATCGCTCGGCGCGTTGACCTCGGTGATCCCCGTCGCCCATCGCGCCGCGGTGATGTCGGCGATGTTCGTCGTCGCCTACCTGTCGATGTCGGTGCCGGCGCTCGCCGCCGGCGTCGTCGCCACGGTCTGGGACGTGATCCCGGCCTTCCGACTGCTCGGCGCCGTGGTGATCGTCGTCGCGCTGGGCGTGGCGATCGCGGCGCCGCGGATGCGTCCGCCGCGAGCGACCCCGGTCGAGGAGGTCAGCCTGGCGGTCGAGCCCGCGGCCTGCGTCCGCTAGCCGGCGGGCCGTCGGACGGGCGCCGGACGTTGCGGCCGGGCCCTCGCCCGCAGTCGACCCCTACGAGACCTCGACCAGCTCCTTGGTCACGGTCGTGAAGACGTCCGGACCGTCGGTCTTGACCGCGACCAGGTCCTCGATCCGCACGCCGTGGACGCCCGGCACGTAGATCCCCGGCTCGACCGTGACGACCTGGTCGGTCTTCAGCGGATCGCTCGCGCGCGGTCCCAGGGTCGGTGCCTCGTGGACCTCCAGCCCGACCCCGTGGCCCAGGCCGTGACCGAAGTGGTCGCCGTGCCCGGCCTCCGCGATCAGCTCGCGGGCGATCGCGTCGACCGCGCGGGCGTTGGCCCCGGTGCGGATCGCGCCCAGCGACAGCTGCTGGGCGTCGAGCACCGTGGCGTAGACCGCACGGGCCTCGTCCGAGATCGCGCCGGTCGAGACCGTGCGGGTGCAGTCCGAGCAATAGCCGTCGAGCACGCAGCCCCAGTCGACGGTCAGCAGCACCCCGGCGGGCACGGGCACGTCGCGCGGCGACGCGTGCGGCAGCGCCCCGTGCGCCCCGGAGGCGACGATCGGATCGAAGCTGTTGCCGCTCGCGCCCCGCTTGCGCATCGCGATCTCCAGGTCGAGCGCGATCTCACGCTCGGTCCGGCCGACGATCGGTCCGCCGAGGATCACCTCGACGAAGGCGGCGTCGGCCAGTTCGGAGGCCGCGCGGATCGCCGCCAGCTCGGACGCGTCCTTGACCGCCCGCAGCGACGAGACGATGCCGGCGACGGGCACCAGCTTCTGGCCGATCTCCGCGGCGTTCGCCAGTCGCCGGTGGGCGGCGAAGGTCAGGTGCGCGTCGTCGAAGCCGATCTTCGCGGCACCGATCGGCAGATGCTGGGCGACCCCGGCCCCGCCCAGGTCGCGTCCGCCGTTGATCCGCTCCCACGGCTCGGGGACCTCGGCCTCCGCCTGCTCGACGTAGCGGAAGTCCGTGACGAAGCGCCGCAGGTCGCGAACTTCGTCGCCGTGCTTCTCGCGTCCGACGATCACGACGGCGTTGCTCCCGGTGAACCCGGTCAGCCAGCGGATGTCGTGGAGGTTGGTGATCACGACGCCGTCGAGCTCACGCTCGGCGAGGATCGCAGCCAGTCGGTCGCTGCGGTCCGCAGCCAGTGCAGAAGTGATCATCGGTCTACCCCCGGGAGATCGGAACCCGCCCCACCCGGATTGGGAATCTCGACGTCCGGGGTGTCGATGCCGCCGGCGGCGGCCGAGACGCCCAGGTCGTCGTTCAGCGGCTCGCCGTCGGAGCGGTCCGGATCGTCGTGGACGCGCGGCGTGTCGGGCCGGGACAACGTCTCGCCGGTCGGGGTCCCGGCCCGCGGCGTCGGCACCGGGGCGGCGCTGATCAGGTGGTCGCGCAGCTGCGTGAGCGCGTCGCGGTAACCGTCCGGTCCCTGACCGGCGACCGTCGCCAGGCAGAGGTCGGAGAGCACCGAGTGGCGACGCCACTCCTCGCGCTCATGGATGTTCGACAGATGGACCTCGATCGCCGGGACCGCCGCCAGCTCCAGCGCGTCGCGGATCGCGTACGAGTAGTGCGTCCAGGCCCCGGGATTGATGATGATCCCGTCGACCAGGCCCTCGGCGCGGTGCAGGTACTCGACCAACGCGCCCTCGTGGTTGGTCTGGAAGAACCGCGGCGTCTGGTCCAGGTCCTTCGCCCACTCGTCGATCTGCCGCTCCAGCTCGCGGAACGTCAGGCCGCCGTAGTGCTCCGGATTGCGGCGGCCGAGTTGATCGAGGTTGACGCCGTGAACCACGGCGACACGGAAGCGACGCATCCGCGGATCCTCGCACGCGGAAGCCGCCGGGCGGCGGCTGCGTGCGCGGACGCCGTCCGAACGGCGAGCGCGCCGGCCCTACGGAGCGAGGGCCGCGATCGCCCCGCGTACGTCGCGGCTGGCCAGCTGCTGGCCGTAGCGGACGTCACCCGGAGCCCGGACGACCACGAACGGCACCGGCTTGTCGCCCAGCCGCTTCTTGTCGCGGGTCGTCGCCTCGTGCACCGTGTCGACGTCGATCGCGCCGTCCATCCGGGTCGGCAGTCCGACCGCGGCAAGCAGTTCGCTGACCTGGTCGCGCAGCGCGTCCTGACCCGACAGCTGGAGCGCGGCGAGCAGGCCCAGTCCGACGGCCTCGCCGTGGCGGTAGCGGCGGTAGTCCGTCACCGTCTCGATCGCGTGGCCGATCGTGTGGCCGAGGTTGAGCACCTGACGGCGTCCGCCGTCGCGCTCGTCGTCGGCAACCACCTGCAGCTTGGTCCGAGCGCAGCGGGCGATCGTCAGCGGATCGACCGGCGCCCCGGACGAGACGGCGTCCCACAGCGGTCCCCCGGCGATCAGCGCCGTCTTGACGACCTCGGCGTAGCCCGCGGCGAGCTCCGCCTGCGGCAGCGTCTCCAACGCGTCCGGATCGACCATCACCGCGGCGGGCTGGTGGTACGCGCCGACGTAGTTCTTGGCCGCCGGCAGATCGACGCCCGTCTTGCCGCCGTAGGCGCTGTCGACCTGGGCGACCAGCGTCGTGGGCACCTGGACGACCGGGATGCCGCGCTGGAAGGTCGACGCGACGAACCCCGCCAGGTCGCCGACCACTCCTCCGCCGATCGCGACCACGTGGTCGGAGCGCGTGACGCCCTGGGCGACCAGCGCAGACCAGACCCGCTCACAGGTCTCGAGGGTCTTGTACGCCTCGCCGGCCGGGAACTCGACCAGCGCCGAGAGCCCCGGGATGTGGCCCGCGTAGTGCTCGGCGACCTGGTCGTCGGTTACGCCGATCCGCCGCGAGCCTTCGGGCAACGGCCACGGCGGCAGGTCGCGCAGCAGGCCTGGACGGACCCAGACCGGGTAGCCGCCGGCCGGCGTGTGCGCCCAGAGCATCGTCGCGCCCTTGGCTTGCGGCACCTGGCGGATCACCGGCACCGACGACGTCAGCAGCTGCCGGTCGACCTCCGGCAGCACGACGTCGGAGATCCGCTCGTAGAGCGCGGCCCGCTGCTGGAACAGCGCCGCGAAGCTGTCGCGGTCGCGGGCCAGCGGCCGGTCGGTGCGCTTGGCGCGGCGCCAGGCGGTCTCGAGGCTGACGTGCAGCCAGACCACGGTGTGGCGTTCCAGCGCCTGCTGGACCTTCTCGGACTGGACCGTGCCGCCGCCGAGCGCGATCACGCCACCGTCGGCGCGATCGAGCAGCTCGAGCGCGATTCGCTCCTCGATCGCGCGGAACGCCGGCTCGCCGTGCTTGCGGAAGTACTCCGGGATCGTCGTCCCGACCTCCTGCTCGATCCGCTTGTCGGTGTCGACCATCCGCTCGCGGAGGACGTTGGCGATCATCCGGGCGCCGGTCGTCTTGCCGGCCCCCATGAAGCCGACCAGGACGATCGCGGGCGTCGGCGCCTTCGCGGTGTCGGACATCGGGGTCAGCGCTGCCAGCCGATGCGCTGCTCGTAGGCAGCGATCGCGGCACGCACGTCGTCGATGTGGTCGCCCCCGAACTTCTCGCGGTAGCCCGAGGCGAGCACCATCGCGATCATCGCCTCGCCGACGACGCCGGCGGCCGGAACGACGCAGTTGTCGGTCCGCTCGCGCAGCGCCTTGGCGGACTCGCCGGTCGACAGGTCGACCGAGCGCAGCGGCTTGGTGATCGTCGGGATCGGCTTGACGACGGCGCGGACGACCAGGGTCTGACCGGTGGTCATCCCGCCCTCGAGCCCGCCCGCGTGGTTGGTCCGGCGGCGCAGCGAGCCGGTCGGCTGGTCGCCGTCCTCGATGTCGTCGCCGGTGAAGATCTCGTCCTGGGCCTGCGAGCCGGGCGTCTCGGCCAGGCGGAAGCCGTCGCCGAACTCGACGCCCTTGTGCGCCTGGATCGAGCAGATCGCCTGGGCCAGGCGGCCGTCGAGCCGCTCCTGCCAGGAGACGTGCGAGCCGATGCCGGGATGCAGGCCGAAGGTCAGCACCTCGTAGGCGCCGCCGATCGACTCGTTCGCCTTGCGCTCGACGGTGATGTGCTTGACCATCGCCTTCGCGGCCTCGGGGTCGAGGCAGCGGACGGGATCCTTGTCGACCCCGTCGAAGTCGGCGACGGTGGTCGGCGCGTGGTCGGCGCCGGCGTGGACCGGACCGATCTGCGTGACGTGCGAGCGGATCTCGACGCCGATCGCGCGCAGGAAGGCCTTGGCCAGCGCGCCGCCGGCGACGCGGGCCGCGGTCTCGCGAGCCGAGGCCCGCTCGAGGATGTTGCGGACGTCGTCGTGGCCGTACTTCCAGACCCCGTTGAGGTCGGCGTGTCCGGGCCGCGGCATGTGGACCGGCGGGATCTCCGCCTCGACCGGCCACGGGTTCATCCGCTCTTCCCAGTTGGCGTAGTCGCGGTTCTGGACCCAGAGCGAGATCGGGCCGCCGAGCGTGTAGCCGTGGCGGACGCCGGCCTTGACCTCGGCGGTGTCGGTCTCGATCTTCATCCGCCCGCCACGGCCGAAGCCGAGCTGGCGACGGGCCATGTCGCGGTTGATCGCCTCCCGGTCGAGCTCGAGACCGGCGGGTAGGCCCTCGACGAGCGCGGTCAGGCCCGGTCCGTGGGATTCACCGGCGGTGGAGAGCGTCAAGGCCATACGGGCTCCAATCCTAGGGGTCTCCGTCCCGACGCGATCTGTCGTGCTCACGACCCGAGCAGGCCCACGTAGACGTTGAGCAGCGGTTGCCCGACGACGAACGCCACCACCCCGCCGCCCGCCAGGTACGGACCGAACGGCACCGTGGTGGTCCGCAGCGCCCGTCGTCCTTCCCGCACGACCACGACGACGGCCACCAGGCTCCCGGCCAGGAACGCCACTGCCAGCGCGATGGCGACGACCGGACCGAGGCAGAGGCCGAGCACCCCGGCGAGCTTGACGTCGCCCAGGCCGAGGGCTTCGGGACGTGGCGCTCGGACCGCGAGCAGGAACGCCACGGCGGCGACCGCCGCGATCAGCCGGCTGGGCTGGCCCGCTTCGTCGTAGAGCAGGCCGCCGAGCATTGCGGCCATCGCGGCCAGACCGGTCATGGCGTTCGGGATCCGCCGTTCGCGCACGTCGACGGCCGTCACCCCGACGAGCAGCAACACCAGCAGCAGCCCGACGTAGAGCGAGAAGGTCGGCGGGTGCGGGTGCGTGAAGAACATGGGTTGCCGAACGTAGGCCCGTCCGCCGTGCGCTCTCCAGTCCCTCTTCGTGTCGGGCCGGCCTCGTGTTCGTGTCGTCTTCGCACCGCCTGTTCGTGTCGTCTTCGCACCGCCGTTCGCAGTCCGAATCGGCTGTCGCACGGCAGAGGCTCGGGCCGGGCGGCTCCCTCACCCGGGTCCATGCGCCAGAATGGCGGGACATGCTGGCGTTTCGCCTTGTCTTCCTGATCGCGATGGTCGCCGGGCTGTTGACCGCCATCGCCGTCTCATCCTCCGATCGCGAGGCGAACGGTCGCGCGTCGACCACCGCTCCGCTGCCGCCGGCGACCTTCGCCGCGACCCGGTCGGTCGAGGCGAAGCTGCCCCACGACGGTCCGATCGACGCCGACGTCGGCGACATGGTCGTGTTGCGCTTCACGCCGAAGCAGTCCGACGTCCTGGAGCTCGATGCGTTCGGCTTCGAGCAGGGGATCGCGGGCGACGTGGCGACCGTGGTGCGGATCGTGGCGGCGCGGCCCGGGACGTTCGAGCTGCGGCTGCGCGGCGCCGAGAAGACCGTCGCGACGCTGAAGATCGCGCCGCGCAAGCCGCTCAGCGGCGGAACCGCCGCGAGCTGATCGGGACTACTCGGCCGCGGGCTTCTTCGCCGCGGCCTTCTTGGCAGCCGGCTTCTTCGCGGCGGGCTTCTTCGCCGCCGGCTTCTTCGCGGCAGGCTTGCGCGCTCGCGGCTTCGGGGCGCGGGCGGCCAGCAGCGCCTTGCGCTCCTCGAGCTGGGCCTCGGTCAGCACCGGCGGCGTCTCCGCCGGGTGCTCCTGGGCGTTGCGCTCCGGGATGCTCGTCCCCGTGCCGTCGCACCAGGGGCAGGCCACGGCGTGCGGCTCGCCGAGCTCGGGGCCGGTCGCGGCACTCGACAGCAGCTTGCCGGTCCCGCGGCAGGGACCACACGGCCCCGGAGGGGCAACCGGGGCGTCCTCGTCGATCCCCCGCGCCTGCGCTCCCCGCTTGCTGAACTGCTTCGTCGCCATTCCGGCGAGCATACGCAGGCCCCGTGACCTTCTGCACTGCGGGGCCGTCGCTACGGTGTGCGGATGGCCTCGCGCTCCGGCCGCTTCGCGCCCAGCCCCACCGGTCCGCTGCACCTCGGCAACCTGCGGACCGCGCTGGTCGCCTGGTTGCGGGCGCGTCACGAGGGTGCACCGTTCCTGTTGCGGATCGAGGATCTCGACCAGGGACGCAGTCGGGCCGAGCATGAGGCCGGCCAGCTCGCCGACCTGCGGGCGATCGGGATCGACTGGGACGGCGACCCGATCCGCCAGTCGACCCGCGACGACGCCTACGCGGCGGCGCTCGCCCTGCTGGAGGCTGCCGACCTCGTCTACCCCTGCTGGTGCACCCGCGCCGAGATCCGCGACGCGGCCAGTGCCGCGCACGACGACCGGCCCGAGAACGCGTACCCCGGCACCTGCGCCCGGCTCGACGCCCCCGGCCGCGCCGAGAAGGCGCGCTCCGGTCGACCGCCGGCGCTGCGGGTCCGAGCCGAAGCCGCGCAGGTCAGCATCGACGACGTGCTGCTCGGCCCGATCAGGGGCGTGGTCGACGACTTCGTGGTCCGCCGGGGCGACGGGTCGTTCGCCTACAACCTGGCCGTCGTGGTCGACGACGGCTGGCAGCGGATCGGCGAGGTGGTTCGCGGCGACGACCTGGCCGGCAGCGCTCCCCGGCAGGCGTGGCTCGCCGACCGACTCGGACTGCCGCCCGTGAGCTACGTCCACGTGCCGCTGGTGCTCGGTCCCGACGGACGCCGCCTGGCCAAGCGCGACGGCGCGGTGACGCTCGCCGACCGCCGGGCGCTCGGCGAAACCGCGGACGACGTGCGCAGCGCGCTCGCCGCGAGCCTCGGGCTGTGTGCGCCCGACGAGCGCCCGACCCCGCACGAGTTGGTCGGACGGTTCGCGATCGAGGACCTGGTCGGACGGACCGCCACGGTCTGGGATCCGGACGCCGTCCCCCTCGGCCGAGCAGGCTGAGCCGGCCGCCGGCCGTCGAGCCGTCCGCGCTCGGTGATCGGCCCCACGCCCGCCGGCGAGCGTTGGTGGGATGATCGGATCGTGTTCACGCCCGTCAGGCTCGTACGCTTCTGGTTCCCGCTGATCCTGATCGTGATCGGCTTCGCGATGCTGATCATCAGTCCCGACATCATCGGGATCGAGGGCTTCGCGCTGATGATCGGCGGTGGCCTCGGTGTGATCGTGACCAACCGGATCCACCGGATGGGCCTGTCGAGCGAGAAGGACCGCGACGCGGAGTTCGACGCCCGCGCGTTCTTCGACCGCTACGGCGTCTGGCCCGACGAGGCCACGCCCGACCAGCTCGAGGCCGCCGCCGAGGACCGAACGGTGCACGTCACGAACCACTCCCCCGCGCCCAAGCGCCGTCGAGCGCGCCGACCCTAGTCCGGCTCCCCCGACGTCCGATCACGAGGCGGCCGGTTCCCAGTCCGATCACCGGGATAGGCTGGACCTCTGTGCCTACCGCAGCCGACACCGTCGTTCACGAGCTCGCCGAGGCCGCCCGCACCTACGGGCGGTTGGGCATCGACACGGAGTTCGTCGGCGAGGGCCGCTACCGCCCGCTGCTCTGCCTCGCGCAGGTCGCGGTCGACACTCCCTCCCGCGGGGTCCGGATCGAGCTGCTCGATCCGCTGGTCGACGACTTCGATCCGACGCCGCTGGCCGAGGTGCTCGCCGATCCCGCGATCGAGATCGTGCTGCACGCGGCACGCCAGGACGTCGCGCTGCTCAAGCGCAGCTGGAGCACCGAGATCCACAACGTCTTCGACACGCAGCTCGCGGCGGGCTTCGCCGGGCTGCGGTCCCAGATGGGCTACGACGCGCTGCTGCGCGAGATGCTCAAGGTCAACCTGCAGAAGTCGGCGAGCTTCACCCGGTGGGAGCAGCGACCGCTGAGCGAGGAGCAGCTCCGCTACGCCGCCGAGGACGTCCAGCACCTGTTGCAGCTCTCGGTCGCGATCCAGAACCGCCTGGTCGACCTGGGCCGGCTGGACTGGGCGCTCGAGGAGTGCCGCAGCCTGGAGGACGTCGACGACAGCCGCGACCCCGAGGTGCTGTTCACCAAGCTCTCGCGGGTCGACAGCCTCGACCCCGGGCAGCGTGCGGTGGCCTTCCGCCTGCTGCAGTGGCGCGAGACGGAGGCCGCCGAGGCCGACCGCCCGCCGTCGACCGTGCTCCAGGACCAGACGCTGATCGAGCTGGCGAAGCGCCGTCCCCGTTCGCGGGATCGGCTCAAGCAGATCCGCGGGATCAACGAGGCGACCCTGCACCGTCGGGGCGAGCGGCTGCTGCAGGCGATCGCCGAGGGTCGCGACGCCGAGCCGATCCCGGTCACGCGCGAGAAGACTCCGCGCCAGGACCCGGTCGATCCCGAGCTGATCGCGCTGACCGAGACGCTGGTCCGCACCCGCGCCAACGAGGAGCAGCTCGCGTACGAGCTGCTGGCCAGTCGCGCCGATCTGCAGCGCGTGATCGCCGCCTGGCGCGACGGCACCCCGACGCCGGACGTTCGCACCGTCAGCGGCTGGCGCGGCGACCTGGTCGGCCAGGACATCCTGGCCTTGCTCAACGGCGACCTGCGGCTGCGGGTCGACGAGCGACGCCGCGTCGTCGCCGAGCGCTGAGCCGCCGCCGTTCCGTTGGGAGCGACAAGTCGGCGCGAACGCCGGCGGACCGCTCTAGGGAACGACGACGTCCCGCAGCTCGACCGCGCCGTCCTCGCGGGTCCACCAGCGCAGCCGGCCGCCCTGCACCTCGGGGATCCGGCACGACCAGCCGAGCGCGTCGTCCTCGTCGCGCAGGACCTGCGTGCCGTCCTCGTCCACCTCGGCGACCACGCGGAGGTCGTCCGCCTCGCCGGGCTTGCCGGACGCGATCCGTGCGGCGAGCACCGCCATCTCCGTCGCGTCCAGCCGGTCGCGCACCGCACCCAGCGACGCCAGGTAGTGCTCGCCGATCGCGAGCGGCCCCATCGGCCGGTCGCGACGACCGGCATCGTGGTCGCGGGCCAGCCAAGCCGCGACGATCAGCAGGTGATGCGCCCGCGTCCGGTCGCGGACGACGGCGTCGGGGATCGCCAGGCCGACCAGGCGCTCCGGCTCAGCGGCCCGCGGGGCCCGCATCCGATCGCGACGACGCTTGTCGTACGGCGGCGGACCGGCGTCGAAGCCCTCGGCGAGGATCTCGAGCGCTCGCGTGCCGTAACGGCCCTGCTTGTCGAGCACCAGCGGGTGACGCCGCGGGTCGTCGTACTCGTCGACGCCGGGCCACCAGATCCGCGCCGCACCGCCGAAGACCCCGAAGTGCTCGGGCAGCAGATCGTCCAGGTACCGACTCGCGGCGCCCGTTCGCACGCCGCGCAGGATCGCCCTGTCCCCGACGACCCGGCGGACGGCCTCGGGGTCGAACGCGGGATCGTCCTCGCCGGAGCGGCTGGAGAGGCAGACGATCGGCCGCTTCCGTGCGCCGTCGAGCACCTCCGAGGCGAGCTGCTCGCCGTCCGCCTCGCTGACGGCGATCTTGAACTCGGTGTCGGTCGAAGCCACCGCAGCAGGGTAGTCGGTCGACCGTCGCTCACGCCGTGTGATGGCCGTTCCGACCGGGTGCGATCCCGTTGCGCGAGGCGGCGGGATCGCACCCGACGGGCCGGCTCACGCCTCGCGGCGCGCGACCTCCTTGCGGACTTCGGGCGCCACCTGGGTGCCGAAGATCTCGGTCGCCTTCAGCACCAGGTCGTGCGGCATCCCGCCGAGCGAGAACTGGGCCATGTAGCGGCTGTTGCCGAACAGCTCGTGCTGGTGGAGGATCTTCTCGACCAGCTCCTCGGGCGAGCCGACGCCGAGGGCACCGGTCCCGGCGCGCTGCGCGTCGAACGCCGGCCGGGTCATCGGCGGCCAGCCCCGCTCCCGTCCGATCTGGTTCATCATCGGCGCGTAGGCGGGGTACAGCTCGTCGGCCGCCTGCTTGGAGGTCGCCGCGACGTAGCCGTGGGTGTTGATCGCGATCGGCAGCGACGCGGGATCGTGCCCGCCCTCCGCTGCGGCCCGCCGGTAAAGGTCGACGTGCGGCACGAAGCTCTCGGGCTGGCCGCTGAGGATCGCGATCGTCAGCGGCAGGCCCAGGTAGCCCGCGCGGGCGATCGACTTCGGGGTGCCGCCGACGCCGATCCAGACCGGCAGCGGATCCTGGACCGGCCGCGGGTAGATCCCCTCGTCGTTCAGCGGGGATCGGAACGACCCCGACCAGGTGACCCGCTCGTTCTCGCGGATCTGCAGCAGCAGGAGCAGCTTCTCCTCGAACAGCTCGTCGTAGTCCTTGAGGTCCTGGCCGAACAGCGGGAACGACTCGGTGAACGAGCCGCGCCCCGCGATGATCTCGGCGCGCCCGTGCGAGATCAGGTCGACGGTCGCGAACTGCTGGAAGACCCGCACCGGATCCTCGGAGCTGAGCACGGTGACCGCGCTCGCCAGCCGGATCCTCTCGGTCCGGGCAGCCGCCGCCGCGAGCGCCACCGGCGGAGCCGAGACCGCGTAGTCCGGGCGGTGGTGCTCGCCGATCCCGAAGACGTCGAGCCCGACCTGGTCGGCCAGCTCGATCTCCTCCAGCAGGTTGGCGAAGCGCTGCTCGGGGGTGATCAGCTGCCCGGTCTTCGGGTCGCGCCCGAGGTCGGCGAAGGTGGCGAGTCCGAGTTCCATGGACGCACAGCATGACACAGAATCCAGACAATCGGACCGTGGTCCGCTTATGCGACCCGGTATGGCCAGAGCACGGTCCGGCGCGGGCGACCTCAGACCGCGTCGGCCCGGACCGCCGCGTCCATCACGCGGCGCGAGACGTCGCGGCCGGTCCACCGCTCCAGGCTGCGCGCACCCTGGGCAACGAGGAACGACAGGCCGTCGACCGCCGGGATCCCCGCGGCCTGCGCGGCGTTGAACAGCGGCGTGCCGCCGGCTCGGTAGACCAGATCGACGACCGTGCCGTAGTCCGGCAGGTCGCGCTCGCCGACGGGCAGCAGCTCGAAGGTCCGCTCGGGCTCGTGCAGCCCGACGCTGGTGCAGTTGACCAGCACGTCCGCGGGGCCAACCGCCTCGGCGACGTCGACGCCCAGGTCGTCCGCCAGCTCGGACGCCCGTTCCGCCGTGCGGTTCCAGACCGCCACGCGGGCGCAGCCGGCCTCGCGCAGCGCCCAGACGCAGGCACGGGCGCTTCCGCCGGCGCCGAGGACCACCGCGGTCGTCCCGGCGAGCGGCCGCCCGATCACGTCGATCAGGCCGGGCGCGTCGGTGTTGTCGCCTTCGAGGGTGCCGTCGTCGAGCACGGTCAGGGTGTTGACCGCTCCGATCTCGCGGGCCGCGGCGGTCGCGACGTCGGACGCGGTCAGCGCCGCGTGCTTGTGCGGGATCGTCACGTTCGCCCCGGCGAACCCCGCGTCCCGTAGACCGGCGATCGCCCCGGCGAGCGCGTCCGGCGGCACCGGCAGCTTCTGGTAGCTCCAGTGGTCCAGATCCAGGTCGCGCAGCGCCGCCGTGTGCATCACCGGCGAGCGACTGTGGTGGACCGGCCAGCCGAACACGCCGAGCCGCCACGCCCGCTCCGGCGCGCTCGTCGCCGCGCCGGCGGTCATCAGTCGTCGTCCTTGCAGACGGACGGATCGCGACCCATCCGCTCCCGCGCGGCGTTGTAGGCCTGGCGGTCCTTCTCGAACTGCGCATCGCTGCTGGAGAACGCGTGCGTGCCGTTGCCGCAGGGCTTGACCACGTAGTACAGGTACGACTCGCGGGAAGGGTTCGCCGCCGCCTTGATCGACGCCAGCCCCGGGTTGCCGATCGGCGTCGGCGGCAGGCCGGTCCGGGTCCGGGTGTTGAACGGCCCGTCGCGCTCCAGCTCGCTGACCTTCAACGGCCGGGTCCAGTTGCGCTCGGCGTAGCGGATCGTCGCGTCGATCCCCAGCGTCATGCCGTCCTTCAACCGGTTGTAGATCACCGCGGCGACCTTGCGGCGCTCGGCCGGGATGTTGACCTCGCGCTCGATCATCGAGGCGATGATCAGCACGTCGTAGGGCGTCAGCTTGGCCCGCTTGGCGCGCTTCATGTCGACCGTCGCGAACTGCCGCTCGAAGGTCTCGACCTGCTTGGCGACGAGCGCCTTGGCGGTCGCACCGCCGCGCGGCAACTCGTAGGTCGCCGGGAAGAGGAAGCCCTCCAGCCCGGTCTGCTTCTTCGGCTGGTCGTACTTCTCCGGGTCGAACCCGGCGCTGCGACCGCTGGCCTTGAGGTAGTCGCCCTTCACACCGGCCTTCTTGATCTGGGCCGCGACCTCGCGTCGCGAGAGGCCCTCGGGCACCGTCACGTTGATCACCGGGTCGGGCACCGGAACGTCCCGCAGCGCGGTCAGCGCGGCGGCGTAGGTCATGTTCTCGCGCAGCTCGATCTTGCCGGCGCGCAGATCCGCTCCCCCACCGGACATCCGGGCCCGCAGCGAGAAGACCAGGGCGTTGTCGACCACACCCTCCTCGGCCAGCTTCTCGCCGATCTGGGTGACCGACGATCCGGCCGCGATCGTGACGCTGACCGGCGCGCCGGGGTCGCCCTTGAACGGCTGGAAGAGGACGATCGCGGCCGCGATCAGCAGCGCGAGCGGCACCAGCACGAAGATCGCGGCGATCCGCGACCAGCCCCGGCGCGAAGGAGCCTTGCGCGGTGCCACCTGGATCGGCGGAACGGCGCCGGCGGACGGCCGCAGCGGGGCCAGCGGCTCGTCTTCGGCCTCGTCGAAGCGGATCGCCTCCTGCTCGTCGGTGAAGGCGGAGAACGGCTCGGGATCGCGATGGACCGGCGCGGCGGGCGGCGGCGGGCGGCGCGGAGGCGCGGAGGCGGCGGGCTCGGGAGCGGACGACGACGGCGGATCGCCCGCGGGCGGGGACGGCGAGCCGAGCGCGTCCGAGACGTCGATCGTCGGACCGGACGGGGCGGCCGACGACCACCAGGGTGCGCCCTCGGTCGGGGCTTCCGGCGCCGGCTCGGGGGCGGACGGAGCCTCTGCCGGCGGGGACGGCTCGGTCGGCC
>JBAZOW010000062.1:0-14186 GCA_041648495.1 Patulibacter sp. | reverse complement strand
GAAACCCGTGCTCGCGCTCGCGGGCCGACGACAGGTCGGACGGCCCCGAGAGCAGCCCGATCCGGCGGTGCCCGAGCGCGACCAGGTGGGCGGCCGCGACGCGCCCGCCGGCCCGGTCGTCGGCGAGCACGCGGTCGAGCTCGGCACCGTCGACGTCCTCGTCGAGCAGCACCACCGGCCGCCGCTCCGCCACGGCCGCCGGGACCCGCGACCAGCGGCGCGCCGAGAGGAAGATCAGGCCGTCCAGGTCGTCGCCGAAGTCCGGCCGGTCCGCGCCGGGACCGACGTCCGGGTCGGGCAGCAAGACCGTCTGGTGCCCCGCCCGGGCCAACGCCCCGTGCAGCTCGTCGATCAGCTCGGAGCCGACCCGACTGCGCAGGTCGTCGACCACCAGGCCGACCCGACGGCGCACCGGGATCCGCGTCAGGCCGCGCGGTCGGTCATCCGGCGGCGCGCGTCGCGCAGCCGCGCGTGGGCCCGCTCGTCCATCCGGTCCTCGCTCCAGACCGGCGCCCAGCGCGGACTCACCTGGACCTCCTCGACCCCGTCGAGGGCCGCGACGGCGTCGGTGATCTCCGAGACGATGCCGTGGGTGAAGGGGCAACCGGGCTCGGTCAGCGTGATCTCGACGGTGACCCGTCCGCCGTCGACGGCGATCCCGTCGACCAGCCCGAGCGCGACCACCGAGGTCGGGGCCCCGGCGGCGACCATGCACGGGTCGTCGACGCCGTCGAGCGCCCGCCCGACCGCGCGCACGATCGCGTGCTCGCGCGCGACGCGCGCGTCGGGCGCGACCGCCGCGGGGTCGGCGACCATCGGCTCAGACCCCGGCCCGGCGCCGTCGGCGGCCACCCGCTCGGCGGTGCTCATGCTTCGACCTTGGCAGCGTCGGCGTCCATCACCGTGCTCCACGGCTCGCGACGCCCGTCCGCGGCGATCCTCCGCGCGAACTCGTCGTCGGCCAGCGCGGCCCGTCGCTGCACGGGGTCGATCCCGTGCATCCGCAGCAGGTTGCCGCCGAGGATCAGCTCGCGCGCTCGGGCGTCGAGCGTGGCCGGGACGTCGTCGGGCAACTCGAAGTCGGCGAACGCCTCGAGCAGGAACCGCGGGTGCGGATTGGTCGCCGCCGACGAGTAGAGCACCCGCTCGGGGCCGGCCTCGGCGAGGAACCCACCGAGGATCTTGCCGAACGCCGCCGGGTCGAGCAGCAGCTTCACGAAAGTCACCTCCAGCGTCACGTGGACGTTGGGGTGGTTCATCAGCAGCATCCGGGTCTCGTCCATGAACATGAACCCGGCGTGGACGATCTGGAAGTTCAGGTCCGGGAACCGCGCCGCGGCGCGGCCGATGTCGTGGACCCGCATCGAGTCGGTCGAGACCGGCCCGAGCGGCAGCGCCTTATGGACCGCGATGTTCTTGATCCCCAGCTCCTGTGCCAGCTCGAAGACCGGGTACGCGAAGGTGTCGTCGCCCATCTCCCAGTAGCGGGTGCGACCACGGACGTACTGCGCGGGGTACATCTTGATCCCGTCGGCCCCGAGCTCCCGCACCTGGTATTCGAGCGATTCGAGCGCCTCCTCACCACGGAACAGGTCGGCCGAGGCGTACCAGATCACCCGGTCCGGGAAGCGGCGCTTCAGCTCCGCGCCCTTCTCCATCGCGACCAGGCCGTCGCGGTAGGCGTCGAAGATCGGCAACGTGTGGACGCAGCAGATGTCGGTCTCGCTCTCGAGCAGCATCGTCTCGATGAACTCGTCGGTCCCCCAGTCCCGCGTCCACTGCTCGCGGGTCATCTGCTGGTCGGGCGGGTTGATGTAGGGGTAGGCGCTCCACATCACGTCCGTGAACATCTGCCCGTAGCGGCCGCGCTGGTTCTCGGCGGTGAAGTTGTACGGGTGGCAGACCGCGTCGACGATCAACGGGCGGGGCGGCTGCGCGGCGGGCTTGGCGTCATCCATGGGGGCTCCATCGGTGGATTCGGGAAGCAGGCGGGACAGCGGCGGGGGCGCGCCACGGAGACCGGCTGCTCACATTATGCATACGTAGTCATAGGGCTGCAAGAGCAAACTCGCGCAACCGGGAGGGAGGACGCCGCCCCGGCCCAACGCCGACCGGTCGTCGTTCGACTCCCCCGGGACGACCAACGACGACCGGTCGGCATTCGACGGACCCGGTCGTCGCGCGAAGCGAGGCGGTCGGACGTCCTCGACGTCCGACCGGTCATGGTCACTCCGCCGTCGTCGGGTCCAGCAACGGCACGACGCCGGTGCCGATCGCCCGCAGCGTCGGCCACGGGTCGGGCATCGTCAGCGGCGGGATCACTCCGGTGATCCCGAGCGCCCCCAGGCCGTTGATCCGGTCGGCGACCTCGCGCGAGGTGCCGGCGATCGCGAAGTGCTCGACGATCTCGTCGGGGATCGAGGCCGCGTACTCGGGGCTGTGCAGCCACTCGACGTAGCCCTGCTGGCCCCGCGCCTCGGAGCCCTTGCGCTCGATCTCGGCGAGCGTCTCGGCCAGCGCCGGCGGCAGGTCCTCGTCCGGGATCGCCAGCGCGGCGGCCCGGGCGATCGCCCCGGCCTGACCGCGCACCTCGTCGCGCGCCCGGCCCGGATCCTCGTCGTCGACGGCGATCGGGATCATCGCCTTGACCAGGAAGCCGTCGAGCGTCTGGCCCGATTCCTGGCGACCCTGCTCGACGTTGCGCAGCGCGTAGGCCATCACCTCGGGGTGGATCCCCAGCTTCAAGTACACGCCGTCGGCGCTGCGACCCGCAGCCTGCAGCGACTTCGGACCGGTCGAGGCGAACAGCACCGGCACGCGGCGGGCGCGCCAGTCCTGGGTCAGCGTCGCCTCCTCGTACTCGACGGCCTCGCCGGACCAGAGCCCGCGCATCAGCGCCGCGGTGTTCTCCATCCGCTTGATCGTCGCCCGTTTCTTGCCGAGCGACTGGACCGCGGTCTCCCCCGTGCCGACGCCCATCTTCAGGCGTCCGCCGGAGAGCTCGTCGATCGTCCCGAGCACGCTGGCGATCACCGCGGGATGGCGGCTGACCGGGTTGGTGACGCCGGTCCCCAGCTCGACGCGCGAGGTCCGGGTCGCTGCGACCGTGAGGGCCGCGTAGACGTCCCGGAAGAGGCTCTGCGAGTCGGCGATCCAGACGCCGTGGAAGCCCAGCTTCTCGGCCTCGGCGGCCAGGTCGCCGACCTCGGCGATCGGCCGGTCCGGGTGGAAGCCGACGCTCAGCGTCGGACGCGGGGTGTCGGTGCCGCTCATGAGGTGGGCACCTTGGCCAGCACGCCGCCGTCGACCAGCAGCGACGCGCCGGTCACGAACGAGGCGTCCTCGGACGCGAAGAAGGCGACCGCTCCGGCGATGTCCTCCGGGGTGCCCATCCGGTTGAGCGGCGCGGTGGCCGCCGACGCGGCCTTGGCGGCGTCCGGGTCCTCCTGCTCGTCGAAGTAGCCCTGCAGGTTGGGCGTGAGGATGTAGCCCGGGCAGACCGCGTTGACGCGGATCCCGACGGACGCGCCGTCCAGCGCCATCGCCTTGGTCAGCGCCAGCACCGCGCCCTTGGACGCCACGTACGCGGCGTCCTGCGGGAAGGCGGCGAACGACGCGGTCGAGGCGATGTTGACGATCGACTGGTCGCGGCCCTGGCGATCGTCGGCGGCCATCAGCGGCCACAGCACCCGCGTCAGCAGGTGGATGCTGCGGACGTTGACGTCCATCTGGTCGTCCCACTGCTCGTCCGTCAGTTCGTGCAGCGCGCCGACGACGGTCTTGCCGGCGGCGTGGACGACGATGTCGGGCACCCCGTGCTCGGCGATCGCCGCGGGCAGCTTGGCGTCGACCTCGTCGCGCGAGCTGACGTCGAGCGGCAGCACGACCGCGCGCTCGCCGATCTTCGCCTTGGTCTCCTCGAGCGCCGAGGCGCGGCGGCCGACGAGCACGACGAACGCGCCCTCCTCGGCCAGCTTGACGGCGGTGCCCTGCCCGATGCCGGTGCCGGCGCCGGTGACGAGGGCGATCTTGTTCTGCAGTCGCATACGTATGCCTTACATCGGGAGGGCGGGCTCGCCCGCCGTCCAGCCGCCGTCGACGGGCATCACGACGCCGGTGATCGCCGACGCCAGGTCGCTGCCCAGGAAGAGGATCGAGTTGGCGATCTCGACCGGCTGGAAGAACCGGCCCAGCGGCACGCGGCGCGACACGGCGGCGTCCAGCTCGGGGGTCATCTGCTTCTCGGCCATCGCCGTCAGCGTGAACCCGGGGCAGACGGCGTTGACGCGCAGGCCCTCGGCGGCCCAGTCGATCGCCTGCGAGCGGGTCAGCGCGGCGACGGCGCCCTTGCTGGCCGAGTAGGCCGACTGGTGCGGCAGGCAGACCAGGGCGGCCTGCGACGCGACGTTGACGATCGCGCCCTTGCTCTCCGACAGCGTGGCGTGCAGCTCACGCGCGGTGTGGACGATGCCCATCACGTTGACGTCGAAGTTCTTGCGGTAGTCCGCCGGATCGACGTCCTGGGCGGGCTTGTTCTCGGTGATCACGCCGGCGCAGTTGACCAGCACGTTCACGCGGCCGTGCTGGGCGACGGCGGCCTGGGCGGCCTCGCGCACGGAGTCGGCCGACGAGACGTCGACGATCCGGTGGACGACGCCGGGCTTCTCGGTCGACGCGGGGTCCCGGTCCCAGGCCTCGACGGTGGCTCCCTCGGCGAGGAAACGTTCGACGCAGGCCTCGCCGATCCCGGCGCCCCCTCCCGTGACGACGACGACGCGGTCTTGCATCAAGCTCATTCGGTTCCTCCCGGTTCACGGAGCAGGCCCAGCGTGCTCTGCAGCGCCGACTCCATATGGATGTTCATCGCCTCAGCCGCCGCATGGGGATCGCGGGCAGCGATCGCCTCCACGACGCGGGTGTGCTCTTCGAAGGCCTTCGGTGCCCGCATGGTCAGGAACCCCGACCGCGCTCGCACCAGCTTCAGTTCCTGGTTGACGAGCGCCAGGTAGCGCGCCAGCGCCTCGTTGCGGGCGCAGCTGACGATCAGCTCGTGGACGTCCAGGCGCTCGGGGTAGTGCGGCTCGACCGCCGCCTCGACGGCGTCGCGCGAGCGATCGAGCAGTCCGCGCAGGGCGCTGATCTCGTCCGCGCCGGCGCGCTCCGCGGCGAGCGCCGCGGCCTGCCGCTCCAGCGATCCGCGGACCTCGAACAGCTCGCGGACCTCGCCGACGTCGAGCTCACGGACGAACGCCCCACGGTGGGACTCCATCCGCAGCAGGCCGTCGCGCGACAGCCGCTGCAACGCCTCGCGCACCGGCCCACGGCTGACGCCGAGCTGGAACGCGATCTCGACCTCGTTCAGCCGCTCACCCGGAAGACGGGCGCCGCGGATGATCTCCTCGCGGAGCGCCGCCTCGACCTTGTCGGCCAGGGTGTGGCCGACCCGGTCGATCGCGGAGCGCCCGTTGCTGCTGCTGCGGCCGGCGGTGCTCATGCGCCGGGCCGCGTGGGGTGGGCGGGGCCGATGTTCATGCAGACGGTCTTCGCCTCGGTGTAGTCGTCGAGGACCGCGTGCCCCATCTCCTTGCCCCATCCGGACTGCTTGGTCCCGCCGAACGGCAGCGCCGCGTCGAACACGCCGAAGCAGTTGACCCAGACCGTGCCGGCCTCGAGCGCGTTCGCCATCCGGTGGGCCTTACCGACGTCCTCGGTCCAGACTCCGGCGGCCAGGCCGAAGGCGCTGTCGTTGGCGGCGTCGACGACGTCGTCGACGTCGCGGAACGGGATCACCGAGACGACCGGCCCGAAGATCTCCTCGCGGACGATCGACATCTCGGGGCTCGCGTCGGCGAAGACCGCCGGCGACAGGAAGTACCCGGCGTCGCCGACCACCTCGCCGCCGGTGACCAGCTCGGCCCCCGCCGCGACGCCCGCCTCGACGTAGCCGCGGACGACGTCGCGGTGCGTGCCGGTGATCAGCGGTCCGACGTCGGTCGTCGGGTCGAAGCCGTCGCCGATCCGCAGCGCCTTCGCCGCGTCCGCGACGCCGGCCACGACCTCGTCGTAGACCGCTTCCTGGACGTACAGCCGCGAGCCGGCGGTGCAGACCTCGCCCTGGTTGAAGAAGATGCCGGCCGCCGCGCCGGCGATCGCCGCCGGCAGGTCGGCGTCGGCGAAGACGACGTTCGGGCTCTTGCCGCCGAGCTCGATCGAGACCCGCTTGAGGTTGCCGGCGGCACCGCGGACGATCGCCCGGCCCGTCTCGGTCGACCCGGTGAAGGCGATCTTGTTCACGTCGTCGTGGGCGACCAGCGCCGCGCCGGCCTCGTGGCCGAAGCCCGGGACGACGTTCAGCACGCCCTCCGGCACGCCGGCCTCGAGCGCCAGCTCGCCGAGCCGCAGGGCGGTCAGCGGCGTCTGCTCGGCCGGCTTGAGGATCGCGGTGTTGCCGCAGGCCAGGGCCGGCGCGACCTTCCAGGCGCTCTGCCCCAACGGGTAGTTCCACGGCACGATCAGGCCGCAGACCCCGACCGGCTCGCGCCGCGTGAAGGTGTGGAAGGCGCCCGGGAACGAGATCGGGATCGTCGTGCCCTCGAGCTTGGTCGCCCAACCCGACATGTAGTGGAACAGGTCGGCGGCGCCGGTCACGTCGTAGGCCCGCGCGCTGGCGAAGGTCTTGCCGTTGTCCAGCGCCTCGAGCCCGGCCAGCTCGTCCAGGTGCTCGAGGATCAGGTCCCCGAGCCGCCAGAGGATCCGCGCCCGCTCGGCGGGCTTCAGCCGCGGCCAAGGGCCGGACTCGAAGGCCCGCCGGGCGGACCGGACCGCCCGGTCGATGTCCTCCGAACGGCCCTCGGCGACCTGGGCCAGCTCGGCCCCGGTCGACGGGTCGACCGTGGCGAAGGTCGCGCCCTCGAGGGCGTCGACCCGTTGACCGTCGATCAGCAGACGGGTGTCGCCGATCGACGGGGCATGCTCGCGCGGACGGGGAATCAGCACGCTCATCTCTCTCTCCCTGATCGCGTGCGCGGCTCAGTCGCCGATCTTGATGCAGACGGTCTTCGTCTCGGTGTAGTCGTCGAGCACGACGCCGCCCATCTCGCGGCCCCAGCCGGACTGCTTGAACCCGCCGTACGGCATCGCGGCGTCGAACACGCCGTAGCAGTTGACCCAGACCGTGCCGGCCTGCAGCCGCTCGGCCATCCGGTGCGCCGTGCCGGCGTTCTCGGTCCAGACACCGGCGGTCAGGCCGTACGGGGTGTCGTTGGCGCGGCGGACGACCTCGTCCTCGTCGTCGAACGGCAGCACGTTGACGACCGGGCCGAAGATCTCCTCGCGCACGACCTGCGAGTCGTCGCCCATGTCGGTCAGGACCGTCGGCTTGACGAAGTAGCCACCGTCGGTGGTGTACGTCCCGCCCGCGGCCACGGTGCCCTGCTCGCGACCGAGGTCGAGGTAGCCGGCGACCTTGGCGTGGTGCTCCTTGCTGACCAGCGGGCCGATGAACGACTCCGGATCGAAGCCGTCGCCGACCTTGATCGCGTCGGCCGCCGCCGAGATGCCGGCCACGACCTCGTCGTAGACGCTCCGGTGCGCGAACAGGCGCGACGCGGCCGCGCAGGCCTCGCCCTGGTTGTAGAAGACGCCGTCCGAGGAGCCCTGGATCGCGGCCTCGATGTTGGCGTCGGGCATGATGATGTTCGGCGCCTTGCCGCCGAGCTCCAGCGTGACCTTCTTGAGGTTGCTGGTGGCGCCGTGCACGATCGCGCGGCCGGTCAGCGTCGAGCCCGTGAACGAGACCTTGGCGACGTCGGGGTGCTCGGTCAGGGCCACGCCCGCGTCCGTACCGAAGCCCGGGACGACGTTCAGCACGCCGGGCGGAATACCGGCCTCGAGCGCCAGCTCGCCGAGCTTCAGCGCGGTCAGCGGCGTGACCTCGGACGGCTTCAGCACGATCGTGTTGCCGGCGGCGAGCGCCGGGGCGCACTTCCAGGCGGCGATCGTCAGCGGGAAGTTCCACGGCACGATCAGGCCGACGACGCCCAGCGCCTCGCGCCGGGTGTACGTGTGGAACTGACCCGGGAACGAGATCGGGATCGTCGAGCCCTCGATCTTGGTCGCCCAGCCCGACATGTAGTGGAACAGGCCGGCCGCGGCCGAGACGTCGCCGTCGCGGGCCTGCAGGAACGGCTTGCCGTTGTCGAGGGTCTCCAGACCGCCGAGCTCGGCGGCGTTCTCGAGCAGCAGGTCGCCCAGCCGCCAGATCAGCTTGGCGCGCTCGGCCGGCTTCATGTCGTGCCAGGGGCCCGACTCGAAGGCGTTCTTCGCGGCCTTGACGGCGCGGTTGATGTCTTCCTTGCGACCCTCCGCGACCTGCGCCAGGACGGTGCCGGTCGACGGGTTGTAGATGTCGAAGGTCGCGCCCTCGGCGCCGTCGACGCGCTCGCCGTTGATCAGCAGACGGGTGTCACCGATGGTCGGAGCGTGCTCCGAGACGGGGGAATTCGTCATGGGGTGAGGCCTCTCAGGCGGATGCGGCGTGGTCGTGGATCAGGACGCCGCGGATGTTCTTGCCGGACTTCATGTCGACGAAGCCCTGGTTGATGTCGTCGAGCTTGTACCGGGTGGTGACGAGCTCGTCGAGCTTGAGCTTGCCGGCCTTGTACTGGGCCAGCAGGCTGGGGATGTCGGCGATCGGGTTGCAGTCGCCGAACATCACGCCCTTCAGGCTGCGCGACATCGTCTGCAGCTCCTGCGGGTGGATCGGAATGACCTCGGTATCCGGGCCGAGCGCCACGAGGACGCACGAGCCCGACTTGGCGACGGTGCGGAACGCCTCGGCGATGATGTCGCCCATCGCGCGGTCGACCGTGATGATCGTCGCGTCGGTGCCCTGCCACTCGGTGCGCTCGTGGATGTAGGGGAGCGCCTCCTCGATCGAGGCGAAGGTGGCCGTGGCGCCGAACTGGCCGGCGCGCTCGCGCTTGGACTCGACGGGGTCGACGACGACCACGTGGGTCGCGCCGGCCGCGGCCGCGCCCTGCACCGCGTTGACGCCGACGCCGCCCATGCCGACGATCAGGACGACATCGCCGGGCTTGACCTTCGCCACGTTCGTCGCGGCGCCGAAGCCGGTCGCGACGCCACAGGAGACCAGGCAGGCGACGTCGAGCGGGATGTCGTCGTCGATCTTGATCGCCTGCTGCTCGGAGCAGACGATGTGGTCGGAGAACGTGCCGAGGCGGCAGAGCGCGCCGAGGCCCTTCCCGTCGCGGGAGAAGCGGTAGGTGCCGTCCATCGACTTACCCTGCTCCATCAGGTAGCCGTTCTTGCACAGGTTGGAGCGCCCCGTGTTGCACCACTTGCAGACGCCACAGACGGGGATGAACGAGGTGCAGACGTGGTCGCCGACCTGTACGCGGGTCACCTTCGACCCGACCTTCTTGACGATGCCGGCGCCCTCGTGCCCGCCGACGAACGGCAGCTCGACCTGCAGGTCGCCGTCGGTCAGGTGGGCGTCCGAGTGGCAGAGGCCCGAGGCGTGGACCTCGATCAGGACCTCGTGGTCGTTCGGCTCGCCGAGCTCGAGGTCGACGACGTCCCAGTCGCGGCCGACGGCCTGGATGATGGCTCCACGGGTCTTCATGCGTTGTCCTTTGTGTTCGAGGTCGAGCCGTCGCCGGACTTGGCCGCGGCGAGCGCGGCCTGTCGAGCGACGTTCTGCAGCCGTCGGGCGTTCCGCTTGCGGAGCACCTCGGCCAGGATCACGGCGATGATCAGCGCCGCGCCGTAGAACAGCTGCTGCACGTAGTTCTGCGCGCCGAGCAGCTGAAGACCGGTCGTGCCGGTGCCGATGAAGTACAGGGCGATGACCGTGCCCCAGGGGTTGAAGCGCCCGATCTTCAGCACCGTGGTGCCGAGGAAGCAGGCCGCGAACGCCGGCATCAGGAACGACGCGGCGGAGTTCGGGTCGGCGCTGCCGGTCGAGCCCGCGAGCACCACGCCGGCGAGCGCCGCGATGCCGCCCGAGGCGACGAGCGCGAGCACGCGGGTACGGGAGACGGCGATGCCGTTGAGCCGCGCCATGTCCTGGCTCTGGCCGACGAACAGGAAGCGCTGGCCGAGTGGGGTGAACTCGAAGACGTACCAGATCACCGCGGCGACGATCAGCGCGTACCAGAAGTCCGCGGGAACGCCGAAGATCGTCTCCTGGAGGACGAAGTCCGAGAGCACCGGGTCGATGCCCGAGATCGTGTTCGACTTCGAGACCCAGAAGATCACGCCCTGGATGAACGTCGACATACCGAGCGTGACGATGAACGGGTTGATGTTCCATCGCACGACGACGACGCCGTTGACCAGGCCGATCACGCAGCCGACGAGGATCGCGAACAGCGCGGCGAGCCAGACGTTCCAGCCGTGCTCGACGTTGAGGATCGCGACGAGCATCGCCGAGAGTCCGAGCGTCGAGGCGACGGAGAGGTCGAAGTCGCCGACGCGCAGCGGCAGCAGCAGGCCGAGCGCGAGGATCAGGAGGACGGCCTGCGAGCCGAGCAGGCTCGAGATGTTGCCCTCGGTCATGAACCGGTCGGTCGCGAACGAGAAGAAGATGATGACGGCGATCCAGACGCCGATCAGGGCGAACCGCTCCGGCTCGCGCTGCTTCTTCAGCCGGACGCCGCCGGCCGGGACGGTGGTGGTCTTGCTCATGCGGCTACTCCTGCGTAGATCGCGGTCGTGAGGGCGTCTTTGGTGATCTGGTCCCCGACGAGCTCGCCACGGATCCGACCGTCGGCGAAGATCAGGACGCGATCGGCGAGCTGCACGAGCTGCTCGTAATCGGACGTGGCGCAGAGCACGGACGCGCCCTCGCCGACGGCCTCGCGAACGAGGCGGAAGATTTCCTGGCGGGCGCCGACGTCGACGCCCTGGCTCGGCTCGGCCAGCAGCATCACGGCCGGCTTGGTGTCGAGCCACTTGCCCAGCAGGGCCTTCTGCTGGTTGCCGCCGGACAGGCTGCTGAACAGGGCGCTCGTGTCCTGCGGCTTGACCCGCAGGCGCTTCGTCGCCTCCTCGGCGCGGCTCTTCATCCGCTTCCAGTTCAGACGGCCGCCCTTGAAGTCCTGGCTGAGGAACGGCAACGACATGTTCTCCAGCACGGTCAGGCGCGGGGCGCTGCCGAGCGTCTTGCGGTCCGCGGGCAGCAGCACGACGTGCCGCGACATCATCGCGGACGGCGTCGGGTGCTTGACGACCTCGCCGGCGACGGACACGGTGCCGTGCTTGGCGGGGCGCACGCCGTAGATCAGGTCGGTGATCTCCTCGATCCCCGATCCGGCCAGTCCGGTCACGCCGACGACCTCGCCGGGGTGGATCGTCAGGTCGACGCCCTTGACCATGTCGCCGGTCAGCCCGGACGTGGCCAGCGCGACCTCGGGACGGGCCCGGTGGTCGTCGGTCGGACGCTGGACGTCGCCGATCTGCACGCCGAGGATCAGCTCGACGAGCTCGGAGCGCTGCAGGCCCGCGACGTCGCGCGTGCCGGCCAGCTTGCCGTCGCGCAGGACGGTGACGCGGTCGCAGAACTCGAGCACCTCGTCGAGGTCGTGCGACACGAACAGCACCGAGTCCCCCTGCTGACGCAGGCGGTCGACGAGCCCGAAGAGGATGTCGACGTCGGCCTTCGGCAGGAAGACCGTGGGCTCGTCGAGGATCAGCAGCTGCGCGGTGCGCTCGCCGCCGCTCTCCTCGCGGAGCTGCTCCTGGCTGGCGACGGCGCGGACGATCGCCACCATCGCGCGGTTGACCGGCGTCAGCTGGTCGATCCGCGCGTCGGGGTCGATCGCGACCTCGAACCGCTCGAGCAGGTCGGCGACCCGCCGGCGCTGCTGCGCCCACGGGATCCGCGCGACGGCGCCCTTGGAGGAGATGCCGTCGAGCGCGAAGTGCTCGACCACGGTCGCCGCGTCGGCGAGACCGAGGTCCTGATGTACGAAGGACAGGCCGTGTGCCCGGAGGCCGTCCGCCCCGAAGGGCATCGCGACCTCCTTGCCGAGCACCGAGACCTGGCCCTCGTCGGCGTCATGGACGCCGGCGAGGGTCTTGATCAGCGTGGACTTGCCACAGCCGTTTGCACCAAGGAGCCCATGGACCTCGCCAGGCGCGACGGCAAGGTCCACGCCACCGAGGGCGGGAACGCCGTTGAAGCGCTTCACGAGTCCCGCGATTCGGAGGACGTCCGTACCGGGGCCGCCGGAGGCGGCTCCGGTCGTAACGTGGCTGGGCGTGCTCACTGCAGGCCCCAGAGCTTCTCGTAGCCGGGGATGTACTCGTCGCCGTAGCCCTTGCCGATGGCCGGCGGGTCACCCTGGTCCGCGGCGTTGTCCGCGTTGAAGATCCGCAGCGGCGCGGCCGGCTTGTCGATGGGCTCCTTGTCGAGCATCAGGCGGAAGGCCTGATCCATCGTCAGGTAGGCGATCCACAGCGGGTCCTCGCCGACGTTCGCCTCGAACGTGCTGCGGTCGTTGGTCAGGAACGAGTTCAGCGACGGCGTGCCGTTGAACGAGTAGCTCTTGATGTCGCGGTCGCCGCCGGCCTGGCGGACGCCCGGGTCGACGTACTGGATCATCGAGTCGAAGATCGGCAGGACCGTGTTGATCTCGCCGTCGCGGTTGAGCGCGGACTGGACCTCGCCCTGGACCTTGGCGGCCCAGTCGGCGACCGGGACGTTGGTCATCGTGACCTTGCACTCGTCGCCGCAGCGCTTCTTCAGCTGGTCCTTGATCGCGTCGCCCATGCCCTTCGACGGACGGGTGTCGTTCGACGTGATCACGAGCGCGTTGACGGCCTCGCCGTTGCGGTCGGCGATCGCGTTGTCGACCATCAGGCGGGCGCCGTTGTAGAACTCGGCGGCGGCGACGGCGTCGACTCCGGCGGGAACCGGCTGTGCGACGTCCTCCTCGTGGGCGGCGATCACCTTGATGCCGGCCGCCTGGGCCTTCTTGATCTGCGGCTGGAGCGTGTCCGGCAGCGGGCCGTTGAGGATGATGACCGACGCCTTGGCGTTGATCGCGTCGGCGAAGCCCTGCTGGAAGTCCGAGACCTTGCCCTGCGACGGGTAGGTGACGTACTTCAGGCCGGCCTTCTCGGCGGCCTGCTTCATCGCGGCCTCGCCGTCCTTGTAGAACGGGATCGCCAGGGTGATCGGGATCGAGTAGATCGTCTTGCCCTTGAGGCTGGCGACGTCGAGCGCCTCGCCGCCCGGCTCGAAGGCCGGAACCTGGAGGTGCTTCTCGACCTCGGCCTTGGCGGCAGCGACGTTGTCGGCCGAGACGGGGCCGTCGGCGGTCTGCGCGGCGGTCGAACCGCCGCCGCTCGCGGCGGTCTCCGTGTCGTTGTCGTCGGAGCCGCAGCCGGCCAGGGCTGCCACTCCGAGGACGGCGATCGCGCCGAATGTGGTGAATTTGCGCATCTGTTCCTTCTCGTTGCTTTGCGTCTAGGTGTCCATCGAGATGGGCACTAGCGATCCCTCAGCGAGGGGTCGCGTTCCACGTCATCGAAGATCTGCTCGATCGATCGCTGCTGGAAGTACTCGATGAGGTCGTCGGGATACCCCGGCGTCTCCCCGATGCTCGCGTGGATCAGGTCCTCGAACCGGATCTGCGCCGAGCACTCGTCCCGTGTCAGACCGCGGTCGCGAGCGTCGACTACCGAGCCGACGACCTCGCGTCCCCAGTCGCGGTAGCGCGCGAGAAGCTCGCGGCCACCGGGCTCCCCGTGCCCCGGGACAAGGTGGTCGAACTCCAGGGCCTCCGCCGCGTCGATCGCCGAGAAGAATCGGTTGACCGAGGCGTCGAGGAAGGCCGGGAGCCCAAGATTGCAGACGTTGTCCCCCGTGAAGAGGACGCCGTCGTCGGCCAGGTGCACCATCACGGTGTTGACGGTGTGGCCGGGCGTGTGGTGCAGCGTCGCGTGGACGTCGCCGACGAACAGCTCCAGCCGATCGCTGAACGTCACGTCGGCGAGGCGCACCTCGTAGTCGTCGACCAGCGGCACGGCGGCCGGGTCGATCACCGCGAACAGGTCGCGGAGGTACTCGCGCGTGGGCGCGGCCTCGACCAGGCGGCTGCGGGTCAGCTCGTGGGAGACGACCAGCCCGGGCAGCCAGCGGTTGCCGATGGTGTGGTCCG
>JBAZOW010000061.1:0-14321 GCA_041648495.1 Patulibacter sp. | reverse complement strand
GACGGTGCAGGGCCCGCTGGCGCAGCCGCGCGTCGCGCTCGGTGGCGCGGGCCCGCAGGGTGATCTCGGCGGCCCGGGCCGCGGCCTGGACGATCGGCAGGGTGCGCGGCGAGACGGTCCGCAGGTCGGCGGTCGCGTCAAGGGCGCCGATCACCCGTCCGGTCTCGGGGTCGTGGATCGGCGCGCCCGAGCAGGTCCAGGCGTGAACGGCGGGGCGGAAGTGCTCGGCGCTGAAGATCTGGACGGCGTGGTTCTCGGCGAGCGCCGTGCCGACCGCGTTGGTCCCGGCGGCGCGCTCGCTCCAGTCGGCACCGGCCTCGAAGGCCATCTCGTGGCTCGCCCGCTCGACGACGTCCTCCGGACCGTCGACCCACAGCAGGATGCCGTGCTCGTCGCTGATCGCGAAGACGTGCGGCGCGCTGGCCGCCAGATCCCGCAGGACGCGGCTGAGGGTGCTGCGGACCGCGAGCAGCGGGTGCTCGGCACGCCGGGCGTCCAAACGGTCGGCGTCGAGCGGGGCGCCGGTGCGGATCGTCGTCGGATCGACCCCGGCGGCGGCCGATCGCTGCCACGAGCGATCGACCACCGGACGGATCGCCGCGCCCACCCGCGCGCCGCTGCGGGCCGACTCGTGGGCGTGCGCGAGCCGCAAGGCGTGGCGCAGCGGGTCCGCCACGGCTTCGACTGCCGTCCAGGGATCGTGGCTCGCTCGTGCCATCGGTGGTGATTCGATCGTACGCTCCGGCCGACCGCGTGGGGGAAGGTTCGGGGTCACATACCCGCGCGGGTGCGCGGGCGGCCCGCGGGGAGGGAAAGGGTGAGCGCGGGGTGGCAGGGCGTCGCCGCGCGGCGATTGCGGCTGTTCCGGCCGGCCGGAACGGTCCCCATGCACGTCAAACGTGGCGCATTGCCGCTCGGTATCGGCAACGGGGGCGTAACGGGGCCGGGCGTACGTTCGGGCTGTTCCCTCCGTCGGACGAGATCCGTCGGACGCCACCGAACGAGAGAGAGGCATCGTGGCCACCACCACCGTCACCCCCGCCCACCACGCCAGCGCGTTCCTCGAAGGAACCAAGCGGCTGCTGATCGACGGCGAGCTGGTCGACGCGGCCTCCGGTCGCACGTTCGAGACCCTCGATCCCGGAACCGGCGAGCTGCTGGCGACCGTCGCCGAGGGCGATGCCGAGGACATCGACCGTGCCGTCCAGGCCGCGCGCCGCGCGTTCGAGGGCCCCTGGTCGAAGCTCAACCCGTCCGAGCGCGGGCGGATCCTGCACCGCGTCGGCGACCTGATCATGGAGCACGCCGAGGAGCTGGCCGAGCTGGACAGCCTCGACAACGGCAAGCCGAAGGCGGTCGCCCAGGCCGCCGACGTCGCGCTCGCCGCCGACCTCTTCTGGTACATGGCCGGCTGGACGACGAAGCTCAAGGGCGGCACCGTCAACCCGTCGGTCCCGTACCTGCCGGGCGCGGAGTTCCATGCCTACACGCTGCGCGAGCCGATCGGCGTCGTCGGCCAGATCATCCCGTGGAACTTCCCGCTGCTGATGGCCGCGTGGAAGCTCGGTCCCGCGCTGGCGACCGGCAACACCGTCGTGCTCAAGCCCGCCGAGCAGACGCCGCTGTCGGCGCTCCGCCTCGGTGAGCTGCTGCTCGAGGCCGGCGTCCCGAAGGGCGTCGTCAACGTCGTCCCCGGCTACGGCGAGACCGCCGGCGCCGCGCTGGCCGAGCATCCCGACGTCGGGAAGATCGCGTTCACGGGGTCGACCGAGGTCGGCAAGCTGATCGCGCGCGCCGCCACCGGCAACCTCAAGCGGGTTTCGCTCGAGCTCGGCGGCAAGTCGCCGAACATCATCTTCGACGACGCCGACGTGGACGCCGCGATCGCCGGCGCCGCCCAGGGGATCTTCTTCAACCAGGGCGAGGTCTGCTCGGCCGGATCGCGGTTGTACGTCGCGGAGCAGCACTTCGACCAGGTCGTCGAGGGCGTCTCCAACGCGGCCAAGGCGATCAAGGTCGGCTATGGCCTCGACGCCGACACCGAGATGGGCCCGCTGGTCTCGCAGGAGCAGTTCGACCGGGTCACCGGGTACCTCAAGAAGGGTCAGGAGGAGGGCTCGTCGGCGACGACCGGCGGCAACGCGATCGACCGTCCGGGCTACTACGTCGAGCCGACGGTGATCACCGGGGCCGACGCGAACCACGCGATCGTCCGCGAGGAGGTCTTCGGACCCGTGATCGCGGCGCTGCCGTTCAGCGACGTCGACGATCTGGCCCGCCAGGCCAACGACTCGCACTACGGCCTGGCCGCGGGAGTCTGGACGCGCGACGTCAGCAAGGCGCACCAGCTGGCCAAGCGGATCCAGGCGGGCACGGTCCACATCAACACGTACCACGTGTTCGCGGCCGAGCTGCCGTTCGGCGGCTACAAGCAGAGCGGTTGGGGTCGCGAGATGGGCGAGGAGGTCCTCAACAACTACATGGAGACCAAGTCGGTGATCGTCGCGATCTAGCCGGCGGGCGGTCGGGCGCGCGTCCGGTCGGGCGCGCGCGCCCCGGGGGTCGAGAGACGCCGGTTTGCCCGCCCGGCGCGGGCGAAGTAGCGCGCCCCGCCCGAACGCCGTAGAGGTTGAGCACGTATGCCGTGTCGAACCTCTACCGGCTCGCGAGCTACCCGCCCCGTAGCCTGTCCTGCATGCCCTCCGTGCCGGATCCGCGGTGACGAGCGCCGCCTACGACACGGTGATCGTCGGGGCGGGGTCGGCGGGCTGCGTGCTCGCCGCGCGGCTCAGCGAGAACCCCGACCGCCGCGTGCTGCTGGTCGAGGCCGGGCCGGTCTTCACCGGGCTCGATGCGGTCCCCGAGGCGCTGCGCGACGACCGAACGTTCCCGCAGGAGCACCTCTGGACCTACGAGGGGTTTCACGCCACGGGCGGCGAGTCGGTTCCGGTCGTCCGGGGCCGCGTCCTGGGGGGTTCCGGATCCGTCAACGGCGTGATCTACCAGCGAGGCCTGCCCGAGGACTACGACGGCTGGGGCTCGCCGCTCTGGACCGGCGCCGCGCTGCGGCCGTTCTTCGCGCGGATCGAGGACGAGCGGGACGGCGTGACGCACGGCGGCGCCCTGCCGATCACCCGGATCGGCCGCGAGGGCTGGGTGTCGTCGCACCGCGCGTTCCACGACGCGCTGCGCGATCTCGGCGTGCCCGAGAACCCGGACCTGCTGCACGCCGCCCACCAGGGCGTCGGACCGTACGCCCGCAACAGTGCCGACGGAACGCGGTTCAGTGCCGCCGTGGCGTACCTGCTGCCGGCGCTGGTCCGGCCCAACCTGGACGTCTGGGGCGACGCGCACGTGCTCTGCGTGACGGTCGACGGATCGCGGGCGACGGGGATCGAGTTGGTCCGCGACGGCGCCACGGTGCGGGTGACGGCCGACGAGATCGTGCTCAGCGCGGGAGCGATCGAGACGCCGAAGCTGCTGGCCCTGTCGGGGATCGGCGACGCTGCGGACCTGCGTCGACTCGGCGTCGAGACCGTCGTCGACCTGCCTGGCGTCGGTCGGCGGCTGCACGACCATCCCTCGGTGGTGACGACCGTGCGGCTCAAGCCGGAGGTCCGGGACTGGGACCTGCGCTGCCTGGTCGGCCTGGTCGCGACGTCGGCGGACGCGGCGGCCCGCGGCCTGCGCAGCGACCTGCAGACGCTGGTGATGTCCGGGCCGTACGTCGGCAACAACGGGGGAGCCCTGCCGCACGCGCCGGATCCCGAGACGGTCGACGTGGTGCTCAACCCGATCCTCTACGCGCCCGACAGCGTCGGCCGGTTGGAGCTGCGCTCGACCGACCCCGACGAGCGGGTGCGGATCCACTACGGCTACCTCGAGTCCGCGCGGGACCGGGCCCGGCTGCGCGAGGCGGTCCGGCAGACGGCCGAGGTCTTCGCGCACGAGGCGTTCGCGGCGCTGATCGCCAGCGACGCGGGGGCGCCGGACGCGGCGACGTTGGGGGAGGACGACGCGCTCGACGGCTGGATGGCCCGCAACCTCCAGACCACGCTGCACGGCTGCGGCACCTGTCCGATCGGTCCCGACGGCGACCCCGACGCCGTGGTCGACGACCACGGCCGGGTCCACGGGATCGAGCGCCTGCGGATCGCGGACCTCTCGATCGCCCCGCGCGCCCCGTCCGCGCCGACCAACGCGACGGCGATGGTGATCGGCGAGCGGATCGCGGCGCTGATCGACGGAACGTAGCCGTAGCAGCGGGGGGCGGCGTGCTACCGGATGCATGACCTCCGTGCGGGAGGTAGCAGCCGTTGCGGGCTAGGCGCCCGCGCGCAGCGCCGCCTCGGGGAAGCCCGTGGCGAGCAGGCGGAAGCCCTGGTCCATCTGGTCCAGCAGGTCGCCGCCGTCGCGAACCCAGACGCGGTAGGTCGCGATCGAGACCCCGAGTGCGGCCTGGGCCACGACCTGGGGGACGTGGGCATGACTGTCGACGCCGAGCCGCTCGGCGACGTAGTCGGCGATCACCTGGCACCAGTCGGCGTAGCGCAGGGTCGAGTGCGCCTGGAGCGCCGGAACGGTGGTGATCAGGTCCATCCGCACCCGCAGCACGGGCAGGCTGTCGGGACCCCAGTCGTTGAACGCGATCACCGAGCGGCGGACCGCCTCGAGCACCGGCTCGTCGTCCGGCCCGGCGCGCAGCTCGTCGTGCAGCCGCTCCAGCTGCTCGGAGAACTCGCCCCAGACGATGTCGTTCTTCGAGTCGTAGTAGCGGAACAGCGTTCGCCGGTTGATCCCGACGGCACGACCGATCTCGTCGACCGTGGTCTCGTCGAAGCCGTGCTCGACGAACAGCCGCATCGCGGCGTCGGCTATTTCGCCCCGCGAGGTGCTCGGCGGTCGGCCGCGGGGGCCGCCGCGGCGAGGGGCGGCGGGGGCGGCCGATCGTCCTGTGGGCTCCGTCACGGTGTGGTCAGGCTATCGGGATCCGGTGTCCCGGCGAGGCCCGCATCAGGCCGCGATCGACCGTGCTCGCGTCCCCGTAGAGGTTGAGCACGCAGGACGTGTCGAACCTCGACGGGGAGCCGGCCGGACCCGCTCGGCCCGGGTCTGATCAGGCGCCGAGCAACGCGGTCAGCTCGCGTACGTCGTCGATAGCGGGCAGGCGCTCGACGACGTCGACCAGCCGGGCGGCGCGGTCGATTCCGGCGACCGGCTCGACGTTGGTCCGGAACTTGGCGCGCACGTCCTCGGTGGTCAGCGGACGCGAGGCGCTGCCGCGGACGTCCGGGACGATCACCTCGTCGCGCTTGCCGTCGTGCTGGACGACCTCGATCCGGGCGGGGAAGCGCGCCGGGAAGCCCGAGTCGACCCACGGCTCGTAGCGGATCCGCGACGCCAGCTCGAGCACTGCCTGGTCCGACGCGATCCCGGGGATGTCCCGTGGGCCGATGTGGCCGCGCAGCAAGGCGGCGGCGACGCAGACCGGCAGGCTGTAACGGGCGGCCTGGTCGCTCGACGGGCGCTGCTTCTCGCCCCACGGGTCCGAGATCACCGACGCCGCCTCGACCGGTGCGTGGCAGGTCACCGACGCGACGTCCGCCGCGGTCAGGCCCTCGGCGAGCAGCGACTCGACCGCCTCTAGGAACGGGTGGATGTAGTGGCACACCGGGTAGCGCTTGAACGCCGCGTTGGGCAGCTCCCAGGCGGTGCCGATCCCGTCGACCAGCGGGGCCAGCCGCGGGGCGACGTCGCCGTCGTGGGCGTAGGAGGCGTAGAAGCCGACGGGGCCCTCGAGCACCGTCGCCGGGCCGGTCACGCCGAGCTGCGCCATCTCGACCGCGAGCAGCCCCGACTGGGCGGCCCAGCCGGCGTGCATCGCCTTGACCGTCGAGCCGTTACGGAGGAACTCGAACGTGCCGGCGGCCTGGCTGCCGCAGATCCCGAAGGCGTTGACCAGCGTGTCGCGGGGGACGCCCGCGAGCAGCCCGGCGGCCACCGCGGCCCCGAACGGACCGGCGACGGCGACCGTCTGGAAGCCCGCCGCCTGGAACCGGCCCGGAGCGGCGAGGCCGAGCGCGATCAGCGTCTCCCAGGCGGCGGCGACGGCCAGCAGCAGCTCCGCGCCCGACGCACCCTCGCGCTCGGCGGCGGCCAGCGCGGCGGGGACGACGACCGCGCTGCCGTGGATGACCGACGGCACGTGCGTGTCGTCGAACTCCATCGCGTGCATGAACGTGCCGTTGACCAGGGCCGCGTGAGCGGGGGTCAGGCGCGCGTCGCGGCCGACGACGGTGGCGTCGCCGGCCCCCAGCCGCGAGAGGTCGGGGCCGATCGAGGTGGTGCCCACCGCTCCGCCGGCGAAGCCGACGCCGAGCGCGTCGAGCAGGTGGTCCTGCGCGGCGCGGACGACGGCGGGCGGCAGCGCGTCGGCGCGCAGCGCGGTGACGCGGTCGGCCAGGACGCCGGCCAGCGGAGTGGCGGGAGCGCTCATCGCGGCAGCGGAGCGTTGGCGGCGGCGGCCCCGGCGACGCGGCCGAGGCCCATCGCGGTCAGCAGGCCGTTGCCCGAGCTGTAGCCCGCGCCGCCCTGCTGGCCGCTGATCCCGACGGCCACGCCGCCGGTCGCGAACAGCCCGGGGATCACGACGCCCTCGGCGGTCAGCGGACGCGCGTCGTGGTCGATCGCGGCGCCGCCCTGGGTGTGGAACAGACCGGGGGTGGTCCGGCACATCGCGTACGGCGGGGTCAGCGGGCCGAAGCCGAAGTCGCTGCGGCCGAACCGGTCGGCCGTGCCACCCGCGCCCGCCTCGGCATCCTTGGCCGCCTGGGCGATCGTGGCGGTCAGCGCGTCGGCGGGCACGTCGAAGAACGCGGCCAGCTCGGCCGGGTCGGAGGAGACCTTGACGCCGCCCATCTCGACGAGCTCGCGGAACTCCAGCTCGTTGCCGGCGACGTAGTCGCGGATCCGCTCGTCGAAGACGACGTAGGCGTGGCCGCCGTTGGCCACGACGTCGGCGGCGAAGCCGGAGTAGCCGGTCGACTCGTCGCCGAAGCGCACGCCGTCGGGGTTGACCAGGAAGCCGCCCTTCTCGACGGTCGTCCAGCTGGTGATCGAGCCGTGCGGGTAGGCGACGGCGGCGTAGCCCTGGTACGCGGCGATGTTCTCGAGCTTGGCGCCGAGGTCGCGGACCCAGGCGACGGCTTCGCCGGTCGAGCCGTGGGCGCCGAAGTACTCGGCGTCGGCGACGTCCGGGCAGTACTCGCGGACCATCTCGCGGTTGCCGGCGAAGCCGTTGGCGGCGAGGATGATGTTCGGCGCGCCCAGCCGGGTCTCGGCGGCGCGGTCGCCCTTGGCGATCACGCCGGAGACCTGACCGTCGGCGTTCAGCAGCAGGTCCTGGACGGGGTGGCCGAGCACCAGCGGGATGTCGCGTTCGTCGAGCGCGCGGACCAGGTCGTTGACCAGGTCCTGGCCCTTGCGGCTCTTCGGTGCGTGCAGGCGGGGGACGGAGTGCCCGACGTGCTTGTAGTCGGTGATCAGCTCGAGCTCGATCCCGATGTCCTCGCGCAGCCACTCGACCATCGGGGCGGACTGCGTGGCCAGCTGGCGGGTCAGCCACTCGGCCTCGTGCGGGCCGCTCTGGCGGAGCAGGTCCTCGGCCATCCGCTCGGGCGAGTCCTCGATCCCGGCCTCGGCCTGGTACTTGGTGCCGCCGCCGGGCACCGAGCCGGTGCTCAGCCCGGTGTTGCCGCCGGCGCGGTCGTACTTCTCGACGACGGCGACGGTCGCGCCGGCCTCGTGGGCGGCCAGGGCGGCCACGAGGCCCGCGCCACCGGCGCCGACGACGAGGACATCGACTTCGGTGTCGAAGTCGCCCGTGGTGTTGATCTGCGGCATCTGGGTCCTAGTCCTTGAGGAGGTCGTTGAGGAGCTCGCCCCACGGGCGCTGGAGCAGGGCGGGCTGCTCGATCAGGCGGCGGATCGTGGGGACGAACTCGGGGTGAACGGGAGTGACGGACCCGGCGATCTTGTCGTCGAGCAGGGTCTCGGTCGAGAGGGGACGGTCGGGACTGCCGATCGCGCTCATGCAGGTCCGCTCGATCGTGGTGCCGTCGTCGAGCGTCAGGACGACGGTCGCGGGGCGGTCGTGCGGGGGCGCGGGGGCGGGGGTGAACGGCAGCATGGTGACCCGCTCGCGCAGCGCCGCGATGGCGGGATCGACGATCGCGTCGGGCGAGCAGGCGTCGGCGTCGAGCACGCCGCGGACCAACGCCGCGGCGGCCACGTGCGGGACCGAGAACTTGGCGGCCAGGCTGGTGGTGGGCCGGGCGTTGTCGAGCTTGAGCGCGAGCGGATGGGTGCGGACCTCGAGCGTGACGACGCGGTCGGCGACCGTCGGGTCCTCGGCACGGATCTCGAGCAGCGGCTCGACCGTCGAGTGCGCGTACTGGCAGCAGGCGAAGAGCTTGTGGTAGCCGTCGCGGATGCCCCAGCTGACGCCGAGGTCGTCCGTCAGCTGGGAGAGGTCGGTGCTCGCGCCCATCGCGGTCGCGAAGGCGGTGTTCGGCGCGGAGGGGTCGCCGCCGATCCCGTGCGGGGCCCAGCGGGCCATCTGGATCCCGGTCCAGGCGGCGATCCCGGTCCAGACGTTGCGGACCATCGCGCCGCTGAGCGCGTGGTCGAACGGGCCCATCATCGCGGTGGACGCCCCACCGGCGACGGCGGCGACGCAGTCGTCGGGGTCGAGGCCGGACGCGAACGCGGCCCCGGCGGCGGCGCCGATCGGGCCGAGCAGCGCGTGGGGGTGGATCGTCAGCTGCTCGTGACGCCAGGCGCGGGCGATCCGGGTGACGACCTCGTAGCCGGCGACGAGCGCGGTGATCAGCTGCTCACCGCTCAGGTCGCGAGCCTCGGCCTCGGCGAGCAGCGCGGGCAGCACGTAGAGCCCGGCGTGACAGGTCGCCGGGCGGTAGCCCTCGTCCATCTCGGCCCAGTCGGCCGCGGCCCCGTTGGCGGCGGCGACGGCGGCGCGCTCGCCGCGGAGCCGGCCGGCGGCGAAGACCGTGGCCTCCGGAGCCTGGCCGGCGGTCACGAGGCTGTCGCGGACGGCGATCACCTGCGGGTCGTCGCGGACCGCGATCATCGCGCCGAGGTCGTCGGCGAGCACCAACAGGGCGCGTCGGCGGACGTCGTCGGGCAGGTCGGCGTAGCGGACGCCGGCCGCCCAGCGAACGAGCGTCGCGACGGCGTCTCCGGGGGACGGTGCCGCGGGGGCGGCGTCCGGAGCAGGGGTGGGGTGGGACGAGTCGGTCATGGCCTCCGGCAGCCCATGCGACGTCCGGGACCGGACGCTGCACGGCTGGCCGAGAGGCTACGTCGTCAATTGCAAACTGTCAACAGAAGACAACATCGGGCGTATCCGGCGCCCGATCACGCGTCGGTCACTTCTGGATCACAGCGCGTCGACGCGCTGGTTGTCGGCGGCGGCCATCGCCTGCAGTGCGTAGTTCAGCGCCTTCGACAGGTGCTCGTCCATCGCGGTGGCCGCGGCTTCGGGGTCGCGGGAGAGCACGGCGGCGATCAGCTCGGCGTGCTCGTCGATCGCGTCGTGGGCGCGGGTCTGGGTCTGGCCGGACTGCGTACGGAGCAGCAGCAGCTCGCGGTTGACCGTGGCGACGTGGGCCGCGAGCGCCTCGTTCCCGGAGGCGATCGCGAGCAGGGCGTGGATGTCGTGGGTGCCCTGGAACTGGTCGTCGGGATCGATGTCCTCGTCCTGGGCGGCCATCCCGGCCCGCAGCTGCTCGAGCTGCTCCTGCTGTACCGGGGTCAGGCGCTCCGCGGCCAGCGCGGCGACCTTGCGCTCCAGGGTGATCCGGACCTCGAACAGGTTGCTGACCTCGTCGACCGTCAGCCGGCGGACGAACGCCCCGCGGTGGGGCTGGAGCACCACGAGGCCGTCACGGGCCAGGCGCTGCATCGCCTCGCGCACGGGGCCGCGGCTGACCCCGAGATCGGTGGCGATCTCGACTTCGTTGAGGCGGCCGCCTGGAGGAAAGGCTCCGTGGAGGATCTGGTCGCGGAGTGTGCGCTCGGCCTGGTCGCTGAACGAGTTGCCGGTGCGGGAGATCGCGTTGCTGCTCTCCGCGCTCATACGGTGTCCCGGCGGGGGCCGTGGTGCGGGCTCCATGGACCGCGGAAGTCGGTGGTCGTCATGGTCGAAAGCCTACGCGGAAACGGGCCTGTTCGCCGGATCTGGACGGGTTCCTGCCCGCATCCTCGACCGGGTTAACGATCAACTGTTGACAATCGACAGACGACATGGTTCTCTATGTGCCGTGGCTCACGGACAACGACAGATCGCTCCATTGCTCGACCAGGTGCAGACCGCGCGCTCGAGCGGTCGACCGCTCCTGCTCCCGGGGGTCTACGACGCACTCAGCGCCCGGCTCGCCGCCGCCGCCGGCTTCGAGGCCATCTACCTGACCGGTGCCGGCCTCGCGAACGCCCGCCTCGGCGTTCCGGACATCGGCCTGGTCAGCCTCGAGCAGCTCGTCGACCACGTGGCCGCGATCAGCGACCGCGTCGACGTGCCGCTGGTCGTCGACGGCGACACCGGCTTCGGCAACGCCGTCAACGTGACCCACGTCGTCCGCAAGCTCGAGCGCGCCGGTGCCGCCGCGATCCAGCTCGAGGACCAGGTCTTCCCCAAGAAGTGCGGACACTTCGCCGGCAAGGCGATCGTCCCGGCCGGCGAGATGGTCGGCAAGCTCCGCGCCGCCGTCGACAGCCGCCGCTCCGAGGGCACGCTGATCATCGCCCGCACCGACGCGCGGGCGATCGACGGGATCGACGCGGCCGTCGATCGTGCCGGGCAGTTCCTCGCCGCCGGCGCCGACATCATCTTCGTCGAGGCCCCGACGAGCGTCGACGAGCTGCGCGAGATCGCGCGCCAGATCGATGCCCCGCTGGTGGCCAACATGGTCGAGGGCGGCTCGACCCCGATCGTCCCGCTCGACGAGCTCGGGCAACTCGGCTACTCGGTCGTGCTCTACGCCAACGCCGCGCTGCGGTCGGCGCAGTACGCGGTCTCGCGTGCGTACGCCGAGCTTCGGGTATCGGGGATCAGCACCAATCTGCTCGACACGATGGCCACCTGGGAAGAGCGCCAGTCGGCGGTCGGCAAGCCCGAGTACGACGAACTGGAAGCCCGGTACGCCTCGTGATCCCCGTGACGACCCCCGCAGACCTGCGTCTGGCCGGCGGCACCGTGGTGCTGCCGGGCACCGGCGCCCAGCGCGCCGACGTGCTCGTCGCGGACGGCCGGATCCTGGCCGTCGTCGACCCGTCGTCGCTGGCCGAGGCCCGCGAGACGATCGACGTCTCGGGTCGTCACGTGCTGCCGGGCGTCGTCGACGCCCACGTCCACCTGGGCGCGGACATCCAGCAGCCGCGCGACGCCGACGACGTCCGTCCGGAGACCGCGGCCGCCGCGGCCGGTGGCGTGACCTCGCTGGTCGCCTACCTGATGTCGGCCGAGCCCTACGAGGGCGTCTTCGCGTCGTCGAAGGCCGCGATGGAGGCCGACGCACTGGTCGACTTCGGCTTCCACTTCTGCATCGGCACCCGCGAGCAGCTCGAGTCGATCCCGAGCTACGTCACCGACCTCGGGGTCAGCTCGTTCAAGTTCTTCATGAACTTCCGCACCGACGAGGGCCAGCGTCTGGGCCTCCCGGGCAACGACGACGGCTTCCTGCTGGAGTTGCTCGAGGCCGCCGCCGCCAACGGCGCGATGGTCAACCCGCACGCCGAGAACGCGGACCTGATCAAGCTGCTCGCCCGCCGCGGCGTGCTCGAGGGCCCGGGCGCCGAGGACAACCCGCTGCAGGCCTGGGACCGCAGCCGTCCGGACTACGTCGAGGCCGAGGCGCTCGAGCGGATCGGCTTCCTGTCGATGCTCGCGCAGGCCGACCTGCACACGGTCCACGTGACCAACGAGATGTCGCTGAAGGTGCTGCGCGACGTCCGCGCGCACCAGCCGAAGATCTCGATCGAGACCTGTACGCACTACCTCACGCTCGACATCGACGCCGGCGTCGGCGCGTACGGCAAGGTCAACCCGCCGCTCCGCCCGCGCAGCGACGTCGAGGCGCTGTGGGCCGCGATCGCCGACGGCACGATCGACACGATCGGCTCCGATCACGTCCCGCGCCACGGCCAGTACAAGGAGGGCGGGATCGCCAAGGCGTCGCCCGGCTTCCCCGGCCTGCAGTCGCTGCTGCCCCTGGTCCTGACCGAGGGCCACCTCAAGCGCGGGATCTCGCTCGAGCGGATCGTCGACCTGGTCTCGACCCGCCCGGCCGCGAACTTCGGCCTCGGCGACCGCAAGGGCGCGATCCGCCCCGGTGCCGACGCCGACCTGGTCGTCGTCGACCTGGACGCGCCGAACGTGATCTCGACCGACCGCGAGCTCAGCGGCGCCGGCTTCACCCCGTGGGACGGCACCGAGGTCGGCGTGCGCGTCGAGCGCACGATCGTCCGCGGCCGCACGGTGTTCGTGGATGGCGCGGTGACCGACGAGGCCGTCGGCCAGTACCTGCCGCGCGCGAAGAGCGGCGCCACCACCAACCGAGGAGCCCGCGCATGAGCGCCGACCGCCACCGTCCCTGGACCGACGTCATCAGCGAGGACGACGAGCTCCGGTACGAGAAGGCCGGCTTCGGTCGCCCGTCCGGGTTCGGCACGCGCCCCGCGCTGCTGATCATCGACGTCCAGCACCGGACGATGGGCAACAGCCCGAAGCCGTTCTACGAGTCGCTCGAGGACTACACGACGTCCTGCGGTGACGTGGGCTGGGCCGCGGTCGACCAGATCGCCAAGCTCGTCGCGGCGTTCCGCGCCGGCGGCTTCCCGATCCTCTACCCGCACGTCGCGCCGAAGACCGACAGCGATCGCTCCGGCGTGCTCGGGGCGAAGGTCCCGGGGATCATGGACGTGCCGGACCACGGCTACCGGTTCCCGGACGCGGTCGCGCCGCAGCCGGGCGACCTGCTGCTGCCCAAGAAGCACCCGAGCGCGTTCTTCGGCACGCCGCTGGCGAGCTACCTGATCGGGCTCGGCGCCGACACGATCGTCGCCACCGGCGCGACGACCTCGGGCTGCGTCCGCGGCACGGTGGTCGACGGCTTCTCCTACAACTTCAAGTGCGTGGTCCCGTCCGACGCGGTCTACGACCGCACGCCGACGGTCCACCAGGCCAACCTCTTCGACCTCGGTCAGAAGTACGCCGACGTCACGACCACCGACGACGTCGTCGCCCAGGTCACGAAGCTGGGGGAGGGCTCCTGATGGCGTACGCGACGTCCTGGGACGACCAGCCCGAGGTCGAGGGCCTGCCGAACAACTTCCGCGTGGCCGTGGCCGGCGCCGAGATGGGCATCAACCGGATCCGCTGGATCCACCCGACGGTGCTGCCCGAGCACTCGCACCCCGACCACGAGCAGGCCAACGTCGTGATCCAGGGCAAGGTCGAGGTCACGATCGGCGGCCAGACGATGATCCTGCAGGCCGGCGACGTCGCGATCGTGCCGAAGGGCACGCCGCACTCCGGCCGCAGCATCGAGGGCGAGGCCGTGATCATCGAGATCTTCAGCCCGCTGCGGGTCGAGAACCTGATCGGCGCCCTCGGCGCCCCGTCGCTGCCCCCGCAGGAGGACTGAGCGGTGGCGCTGCAGCGGATCACCGACCGGGTCCACGTCGAGACCCAGCACCTGGGCTCGAACAACTCGATCGTCGACGGCGGTCACGGTGAGCTGCTGCTGATCGACGCGCCGCACCGGCCGACCGACGCTCAGCGCTGGGCGACGACGGTCGCCGACTTCGGCACGCCGCGCTTCCTGGTCAACACGGACCACCACCCGGACCACACGATCGGCAACCGCTGGGTGCCGGGCACGGTGGTCTCGCACGAGCTGACCCGCAGCCGCCTGGTCGAGGCCGCGCCCACGCGCGAGTACCTGCGCGACCTGTTCGCGGTGATCGACCCGGCCGCGGTGCCGCTGGTCGACGACTACGAGGTGCGGCTGGCCGACGTGACGTTCAGCGAGCGGCTCGAGCTGTTCGTCGGCGACGTCCACGCCACGCTGCACCACACGCCGGGGCACACCATCAACACCGTGATGGTGCACCTGGCCGACGACGGCGTCCTCTTCACCGGGGACAACGTCTGCAACCTTGGGCTTCCGGCCTTCCTCGACGCCTCGGTCGGCCGCTTCTTCGCGGCGATCGATGCGGCGGAGGCGCTGGAGTTCGACCATCTT
>JBAZOW010000060.1:0-14377 GCA_041648495.1 Patulibacter sp. | reverse complement strand
TTGTGGTGGGTCTCGTACTTGTCCTTGAGCCCGCGGAGGATCGCGATCGTGTCCTCGACCGTCGGCTCGTCGACCAGCACCGGCTGGAACCGCCGTTCGAGCGCGGCGTCCTTCTCGATGTACTTGCGGTACTCGTCGAGCGTCGTCGCGCCGACCGCCCGCAGCTCACCGCGGGCGAGCATCGGCTTGAGCAGGTTGGCCGCGTCGACCGCGCCCTCGCTGGCCCCGGCGCCGACGATCGTGTGCAGCTCGTCGAGGAACAGGACGATCTGGCCCTTGGCGTCGGAGACCTCCTTGAGCACGGCCTTGAGCCGGTCCTCGAACTCGCCCCGGTACTTGGCGCCGGCGATCATCGAGCCCATGTCGAGCGAGATCACGCGGCGGTCGCGCAGCGACTCGGGCACGTCGCCGTCGACGATCCGCTGGGCCAGGCCCTCGGCGATCGCCGTCTTGCCGACGCCCGGCTCGCCGATCAGCACCGGGTTGTTCTTGCGCCGGCGGCTGAGCACCTGGATCACGCGGCGGATCTCCTCGTCGCGGCCGATCACCGGGTCGAGCTTGCCTTCGCGGGCGGCGTCGGTCAGGTCCTGGCCGTACTTCTCCAGCGCCTCGAACTTGTCCTCGGGGTTCTGGTCGGTGACCTGCTGCCCACCCCGGACCTCGGTGACGGCTTCGAGCAGCGCCTCACCGGTCGCCCCGGCCCCGCGCAGTGCCTCGCCGGCCTTGGAGTCGTGGGCGGCGAGCGCCAGCAGCAGGTGCTCGGTCGACAGGTACTCGTCGCCGAGCGTGCGCATCTGCTCCTCGCCGGTGCGCAGCACGGCGACGAGCTCGCTGGACGGCCCGGAGGCCTGCCCGCCACCGGTCACCGTCGGCAGGCTCTCGACCGCGGCCTGGACGCTGCGGCGGATCTGGTCGACCGGGACGCCGAGCTTCTTCAGCACGGATCCGGTCAGTCCGTCCTCTTGGTCGATCAGCGCGAGCAGCAGGTGCTCGGGGCCGATCTGGGGGTTCCTGCTGCGTTCGGCCAACTGGCTTGCCGCCGAGATGGCCTCCTGCGTCTTGATCGTGAAGCGGTCGGGCTGCATGTCGTCACCTTTCGGGAGGAAGCTGGTGCGACGTCACTACAGGCTACGCTCGCGGACGAATCCCCGGCGTGCCAACATCTCAGTCGCTTTGACTTAGATTTTGGACACACGGAGGACTGATGTCAAGCGTGCGGTGCGCACACGGCGCCGGACGGCCGCCCCGATCAGGCTTCGAGTCGCCCGACGCCCGCCGCGGTCAGCGCCCACGTGCCGTCCGGCAACCGCTCGACGTGCCCGCGCTCGACGAGGTCGGCCAGGTTCAGCGGCGTGCGCATGTCCCCCGCGCCCCGGCCGATCGCCTCGTCGATCGCGGCGACCGGCACGCCGACCCCGGCGCGTCCGTCCGCCAGCCGCCCGAGCGCGGTGGTGACGTGGACGAGGTCGCGGGCGCTCATGGAGAGGTTCTACCGCGATCGTGGCGGCCGTACCGGCGTCGGGCTCGACCGCCCGGCGTGCTCGAGCCCGACCAGGGCCATGCATCGCGTGCATCCCGTCGACCTCGAACGGCGTCGCAACCGAACGCGACCGAACGCATGCGAGGGGGCGTCAACGGCCGTCGCCGCTCTAGGCTCGGAGGGCGTGCCTTCCCCTCCGGCCAGCTCGACGTCCTCGCCCCCGCCGGCGCTCCGGCCCCGGCCGACGGTGCTCCTGGTCGGGCTGCTGCTCGCCTTCGTCGCCCTGCTGGCCATCGTCGTCTCGGGTGACAACGCCGTGACGCGGGCCGACGCCTCGATCATCGAGTGGACCGCGCAGCACCGGCCGGCGTGGCTGGTCGACGCGGCCCGTGTCGTGACCCTGTTCGGCCACGGCGCGATCCTCGCGGCGATCGTGGTCCTGCTCTGCGTCGGACTGGCGTGGCGTGGGGCCCTTCCGCCGCGGGCCGCGCTGCTCCCGCCGCTCGCGCTGGCGATCGGCGGCGGACTGAACCCCCTGCTCAAGGCGATCGTCGACCGCCCGCGCCCGCCGGTCGACCTGCGCGTGACGACCGAGCTGTCGAGCGGCTTCCCGTCCGGGCACGCGGCGCAGTCGGCGAGCGCGTACCTCACGCTCGCGCTGGTGCTCTGGCTGTGGGGCCGCGGCGACCGCCGCTGGCCGTCGCTGCTGCTCGCCGCGCTGGTCGTCGCGATCGGGATCACCCGGGTGATCCTGGCCGTCCACAGCCCGACCGATGTGCTCGCCGGCTGGGCCTGGGGCACGGCGGTGGCGCTGACCGTGGTCGGCGTCGTCGGCTACGCCGGAAGGTCCACGGCGGCCGGGGCGTCGCCCGCGTCGCCGGACCACGAGGCCCCGCCGGCCGCGTCGCCGTCTCCGTCCGCCAGCTCCCGCCGAGCGACGACCAACGGAGCCAGGAACGCGGCCGCGTAGACCACGCTCAGGACCAGGACCAGCGCGGCGTAGGGCAGCAGCAGCCACGAGCCGAAGGCGGTGTCGAGCGCGTTGAGCAGGCCGAAGACCGCCTCCAACAGCAGCGTCACCACCACGTAGACCGCGCTCACCACCACGCCGAGCAGCAGCGTCAGCCCGAGCAGCGGCCAGAAGGCGCCGGCGGTCAGCCGCCAGGTCCGGCCGAACGACGCGACGCCGAGATCCTCAACGAGCGCGACGACCGGCACCAGCAGCAGCCGGACGCCGACGACCGTCGCCAGCGCGATCCCGACCAGGCCGCCGAGGCCCATCACCGACAATCCGCCGGCGCGGTAGAGGGCGCGGGCGACGAACCAGCCGACCACCCCGACGACGGCGAGCACGGCCAGGACGATCAGGGTCAGGCCGAAAAGCCGCGGCGTGGCCCGCAGGCCCTCGCGCAGCGCGGCGCCCGTCGGCAGCTGCTCCTCGCCGGCGTCGGCGCGACGGGCCGCCAGGATCATCGTGGCGTAGGAGGCCGTCGTGAACCAGAGCACGATCAGGCCGCCGATCCCCGCCAGGATCGCGAAGGTCGTCCACTGGCCGTCGGTCAGCGACGCGACCTCGCGGGTCTCGAGCGTGCTGTCGCCGAAGAACGTCGACTCGCGGACCTGCTCGGACGTGGTCGCGATGTCGCCGAGCAGCAGCAGGCCGATCAGCGTCAGCAGCACCACCGCCACCAGCGCGACGACGTGCAGCAGCACCGCGGGGAGAACGATCGGCCGGGGCTGCCGGCGGAGCAGGGCGAAGCCCCGGTCCAACGTGGCCCCGACGGGCAGGACACCCGCGCGCGAAGGCGCCGTCATCCGCGCCGCCGCGGAGGCGAGACGCGCACCAGGTCGGTGCTCCGGCTGCCCCGGAACAGCACCAGCTCGTTGCGCTGGCGCAACGCATCGATCTGGGCCTGCATCTCGGCCCGCAGCTGATCCCGCATCTGCACGGTCTCGCGCTGCAGCTGCTCGAGCCGGGCGGTGGCCTCCGCGTAGCGGCGCTTCTCCTGCTCCAGCTCGCGCTCCAGGTCGAGCACCTGCTCGACCCCGGCCAGGTTGAGGCCGAGGTCGCCGGTCATCTCCTGGATCCGCCGCAGCCGCTCGACGTCGCTGTGCGAGTAGAGCCGCGTGCCCTTCGGCGAGCGCTTCGGCTCGATCAGCCCGCGCTGCTCGTACATCCGCAGGGTCTGCGGGTGCATCTCGGCCAGCTCGGCGGCGACCGAGATCATGAACACGCCACGGTCGGCGTCGACCTCGATCGTCGCGGTGAGGCGGGTCTCGGTGCGGGTACGGCGAGGGGTGGGCATCAGCGGTCGACCATCTAGCTCTCGCGGAACAGCCTCTCACGACCGGCTGCCGGAAAGAGGTCCCCGAACTGGTGGACCGCGTCGCGCTGCTCGTCGGTCGACGGCTCCGGCACCTCGATCACGAAGCGGTAGTGGATGTCGCCACGCGGCGGCTTCGATCCGCCGCCGAGCCGCGCCGGCCCCTCGCCGCGCAGCCGCTGGACCGTGCCGTGCTTGGTCCCGGGCGGCACCCGCAGCTTCTTGCGACCGCTCAACGTCGGAACTTCGACGTCGGCACCCTGGACCGCCTCGGCGATCGAGAGCGGGACGACAACCTCGAGGTCGTTGCCCTTGCGCGTGAAGACCTCCGACGGGTTCACATGGGTGACGACGAAGAGATCGCCGGGAGGACCGCCGTTGCGTCCGGCCTGGCCCTTGCCGGCCAGCCGCACGCGCGAGCCCTCCTTGACCCCGGCCGGCACGTTGACGCGGTACTTCTTGGTCGCGTGGACGGCGCCCTCGCCGTTGCAGGTGGTGCACGGGGTCTCGATCACGGTGCCGGAGCCGTGGCAACGGCCGCACGGCTGGCTGATCGAGAACAGTCCCTGACCCTGGGACTCGACGCCCCGGCCCTGGCAGCGCGGGCAGACCGACGGGCTGGTGCCCGGCTTGGCCCCGGTCCCGGCGCAGGTGTTGCAGGTCGCGGTGGTCCGCACGCTGATCGGGATCTGCGCGCCGTCCATCGCCTGGCGGAACGACAGCGTGACCTCGGCCTCGAGGTCACGACCGCGCTGCTGCTGGGAGCGCGTCGGGCCGCCGCGGGTCGACGAGCCCGAGCCGCGCCCGGTCGCCTGACCGAAGACCGACCCGAGGATGTCGCCGATCCCGCTGTCGCCGAAGTCGAAGCCCGCCCCGCCGGTCGAGAACGCGCCGCCGAGGCCGCCGAACGCGCGGGCCTTGTCGTACTCCTTGCGCTTCTCGGCGTCCGACAGGACATCGTGGGCCGCGCCGACCTGCTTGAACCGCTCCTCGGCCGCGGTGTCCCCCGGGTTGCGGTCCGGGTGGTACTCACGGGCGAGCTTGCGGTACGCCTTCTTGATCTCGTCCGGCGTCGCCTTCTTGTCGACGCCGAGAACCGCGTAGAGGTCCGGGCCGTTGTCCTGTCGGGTCGCCATGCGCTAACCCGCTACTACGACCTTGGCGGCCCGGATCACGTCGTCGCCACGGCGGTAGCCGGACTGGTAGACGATCGTGACGGTCCCGGGCAGCACGCCTTCGGCGGCCGGAGCGGTGGTCATCGCCTCGTGGAACCGCGGGTCGAACTCCTGACCCGTCGGGTCGAACGCCTCGATCCCCGCCTGCGCGAGCGCGGCGTGCAGCTCGCGGTGGACGATCCGCAGCCCCTCGATCAGCTGGGCGTCGCCCTCGCTCGACTCGCCGACGTGCTGGATGGCCCGGTCGAGGTTGTCCATCGCGGGCAGCAGCTCCTTCGCGAGCCGCGTCACGCCCCGGATCTCGCCGGCCGCCGCGTCGCGACGGGCGCGCTTGCGGACGTTGTCGAGCTCGGCGACCGACCGCAGGTAGCGGTCCTTCCAGTCCGGCTCCTCCTCGACGGCCTCGGCCTCGACCGGTGCGTCGTCCGCGGACTCGGCGTCGCCCTCCGCGTCGGCGGACGGATCGGCCGACGGATCGGCGTCGTCTTCGGGCGTGGGCTCCTCGACGGCGTCGGCGTCGATCGGCGGCGTCGCGTCGGTCGGGATCGTCGGATCGACGACCAGGCCCTCGTCCTCGACGGCGGGCTCGGAGGGGTTCGGGCGCTCGGGCTGCTGGGCGGTCATGCGGGGCTCCTGCGGACGGGGTGCGGTGCGGGCGGTGCGGGTGGGGCTCGGGGGCCGATCAGCGGGGATGGGCCTGCCCGCCCCGGCCCGGCCGCCTCCGTCACGCGGGGGTGGCGGAGGCGGCAGCGGGGTGGCGGGCGGGCCCGATCCTGGCCGTCGGGCTACTTGTCCTCGTCCACGACCTCGGCGTCGACGACGTCCTCCTCGTCGGACGAGGCGGCGCCACCTTCGGCCTGGCCATCGCCCTGCTGCGCGGCCTGCTCGGCCTGCGCGTTCTGGTAGAGCTGCTCGGAGACCTTGTGGAAGGCCTGCTCGAGCGCCTCGCGCTTGGCGTTGATGTTGGCGACGTCCTCGCCCTCGAGCGCGGTCCGCACGTCCTTGATCGCGGTCTCGATCTCGGTCTTCGAGGCCTCGTCGATCTGCTCACCGAGGTCCGAGAGCTGCTTCTCGGACTGGTACGCGGCCTGCTCGGCGACGTTGCGGGCCTCGGCCAGCTCGCGAGCGGACTTGTCGGCCTCGGCGTTCGCCTCGGCGTCGGAGACCATCGACTGGATCTCCTCGTCGGAGAGCCCACCGCCGGCCTTGATCTCGATCTTCTGCTCCTTGCCGGTGCCGAGGTCCTTCGCCGACACGTTGAGGATGCCGTTGGCGTCGATGTCGAACGTGACCTCGATCTGCGGCACGCCACGGGGCGCGGGCGGGATGCCGGTCAGCTGGAACTTGCCGAGCGACTTGTTGTACGACGCCATCTCGCGCTCGCCCTGCAGCACGTGGATCTCGACCGACGGCTGGTTGTCGTCGGCGGTCGAGAAGATCTCGGACTTGCGCGTCGGGATCGTCGTGTTGCGCTCGATCAGCTTGGTCATCACGCCGCCCTTGGTCTCGATGCCGACCGTCAGCGGGGTGACGTCGAGCAGCAGGACGTCCTTGACGTCACCGGCGAGCACGCCGGCCTGGACCGCGGCGCCGACGGCGACGACCTCGTCCGGGTTGACGCCGCGGTGCGGCTCCTTGCCCGTCAGCTCCTTGACCTTCTCCTGCACGGCGGGCATGCGGGTCATGCCGCCGACCAGCACGATGTGCTCGATCGAGCCGGCGCCCTTGTCCTTGGCGTCGTCCATCGCCTGGCGGACCGGGGCGACGAGGCGGTCGAGCAGGTCGCCGACCAGCTCGGTCAGCTTGGCGCGGGTCAGGCGCACGTCGAGGTGCTTCGGGCCCGAGGCGTCGGCCGTGATGAACGGCAGGTTGATCTGCGTCTCCTGGGCGGAGGACAGCTCGATCTTCGCCTTCTCCGCGGCCTCGAACAGGCGCTGGAGCGCCATCGGGTCGTTCTTCAGGTCGATGCCCTGGTCCTTCTTGAACTCCGCGGCGAGCCAGTCGACGACCGCCTTGTCGAAGTTGTCGCCGCCGAGGTGGTTGTCACCGGCGGTCGACTTGACCTCGAAGACGCCGTCGCCGATCTCCAGCACCGACACGTCGAACGTGCCGCCGCCGAGGTCGAAGACGAGGATCGTCTGGTCGGACTCCTTGTCCAGGCCGTAGGCGAGCGACGCGGCGGTCGGCTCGTTGATGATCCGCTTGACGTCGAGGCCGGCGATCTTGCCGGCGTCCTTCGTCGCCTGGCGCTGATCGTCGTTGAAGTACGCGGGGACGGTGATCACGGCGCCGTCGACGGTCTCGCCGAGGTACGCCTCGGCGTCGGCCTTGAGCTTGGCGAGCGTGATCGCCGAGACCTCCGGCGGGCTGTACTGCTTGCCCTCGGCCTCGATCCGGGCGTCGCCGTTGGGGCCCGCAACGACCTTGTACGGGACGATCGACTCCTCCTCCCGGACCTCGGCCTCCTTGCGGCCCATGAAGCGCTTGACCGACGAGATCGTGTTCGTCGGGTTCGTCACGGCCTGGCGCTTGGCGACCGCGCCGACGAGCCGCTCGCCCTTGGCGAAGGCGACGACCGACGGGGTCGTGCGTCCGCCCTCGGAGTTCTCGATGACGGTCGGCTCGCCGCCTTCGAGGACGGCCATGCAGGAGTTCGTCGTGCCGAGGTCGATTCCGATGATCTTGCCCATAGCGTGTCCTCTGGTTCTGCTTCTACGTCGATGGGAGTCCCACTCGCCCTGCGCAGCCCGGACCGATGGAGGACGGGGCAGGCGGGTGGGTAGGACCCCAGTTCTCGACAGACTATCAGCGGCTGTCGAAATCTGAGTCAAGTTCTATCAGATCTTGTGAATGTGACCTAGCGGGGATGGTCACATTAGGGGTCTTCAGGCGGACGCGGGTCCAGCGCTGCGGGGTTCCGGTCTTCGGTGTGCCGTGCAGCGCAGAGCGCGGTATGCGGGTCGGACGCTGCGGGGTTCGGGTCCGTGGCGTGCCGTGCAGCGGGGGACTCGCTATGCGGGTAAGGCTATGCGGGGCTCGTCGACGCGGCCAAGCGTGCGGCGGGAGACTCGGCCCTCGGTCGGGCCCCGAGACCGAGTCCCAGGGCCAAGGCGCACCTGATTGCGCACTCGACCTGATGGCCGCGGCGCGTGCGTAGGCAGCTCGCCCTAGACGTCGTTTCTGCGCACGCGACGGCCGCGAGACGCGAGTGCGCAGTCCGACGGTGCCCCGATGCCGCTCGCGACCTGCGGTGCGCGACCCGGCGGAGGGCGCCCGACGCGGTCAGCGAACCCGGACGGGATTCCCCGGACCGCGGTCCTGCGCCGCAGGACGAACGCCGGAGCGCAGCGCGAATCCCGCCGCCTACCAGGGGTACGGGGCGTAGTCCTTGAGGAAGACGCCGTGGAGGTCCTCGCCCAGCTCGCCGCGGACGATCGGGTCGTAGACGCGCGCGGCGCCGTCGACCAGGTCGAGCGGGGCGTGGAAGCCGTCGTCGGCCAACCGCATCTTCTGCGGGTGGGGACGCTCGTCGGTGATCCAGCCGGTGTCGACGGCCGTCATCAGGATCCCGTCGGACTCGAGCATCTCCTGGGCGCTGGTCCGCGTGAGCATGTTCAGCGCCGCCTTCGACATGTTCGTGTGCGGATGGCCCGGGCCCTTGTAGCCGCGCCCGAACTGGCCTTCCATCGCCGACACGTTGACCACGTAGGTGCGCCGCGCCGACGACGCGCGCAGCGCGGGGCGCAGCCGGCCGATCAGGATGAACGGCGCGGTCTGGTTGCAGAGCTGGACCTCGAGCAGTTCGGTCGCGTCGACCTCGTCCACGGTCTGGACCCAGCTGTTGGTGTGGTGCAGGTCGGGGACCAGTCCGCCGGCGTCGATCGCGGTGCCCATCGCGACCCGGTCCGGCGAGGCCGAATTGGCCTGCAGCGCCAGCGCGCTCAGCGCGTGCGGCGTCGGCGCCCAGTGCCCGCCGGGAACGACCGCCGCGGCGTGCGCCAACGCCGACCGGTCGACGTTCGACATCCCCTGCGTGCCCAACGTCGACCGGTCGGCGTTGGCGGGGTGGTCGAGGGCCGCGGCGGGAAGCGACGTCCCCGCGCCAACCGACATCCCACCGACCGACGCACCGTCGCCACCGAGCGACCCGCCGCCGGCGACGGCACCCGAACCCGCGTCCGGCCGCCCGAGCACGACGAACTCCGGCGTGCCGCGCCCCGGCAGCGCCTCGAACGGGGCCGCCTCGGCGTCGGCCAGCAGCGCGTAGGCCTGCGGCGAGCGGCGGACGGTCTGCGCCGCGTTGTTGACGAGGATGTCGAGCGGGCCCGCGGCGGCGACCGAGTCGGCGAGGGCGATCACCTGGGCGGGATCGCGCAGGTCGATCCCGACGATCCGCAGCCGGTCGATCCAGTCCGCGCTGTCGGGCATCGCCGAGAAGCGCCGCGCGGCGTCGTTGGGGAACCGCGTCGTGATCGTCAGGTGCGCGCCGTCGCGCAGCAACCGCAGCGCGATGTACATCCCGATCTTCGCCCGGCCGCCGGTCAGCAGCGCGCGCCGGCCGGCCAGGTCGGTGCGCGCGTCGCGGCGCGCGTGGTTGAGCTCCGCGCAGCTCGGGCAGAGCTGGTGGTAGAAGGCGTCGACCTGGCGGAACGCCTGCTTGCAGACGTAACACGCGCGGTCCTGCTGGAGCACGCCGGCGATCGCACCGCGCGCCGACGAGACCAAGGGCAGGCCCTGGGTCTCGTCGTCGATCCGCCCCGGCGCGCCGGTCGCGGTCTTCGCCGTCACGGCGGCGTCGTGATCGAGGATCGCCTGGCGCTTCTCGTTCTTCCGCCGCTGCTTGACCGTCTTGTACAGCCGCGACGTGGCCCGCTGGACCGCGAGCGCGTCGGGATGGTCGAGCGGCAGCTCGTCGACCGCGGCCAAGACCCGGACCGCGATGTCGAGGTCGGCGGGGTCGATACCGAGGCCCACGGCATCGGGATCGGGCGTCGCCGCGACCGACGGTGCGTCGACGGTCGGCGGAGCGTCGGTCGTGGGGGCCGCGGACGGCGCGGCCGAATCGGGTGCGTGCATCAGGAATGAGGCGGGTCGGAGTCGCTCGGCACCGCGTGGGCACCGACCGGAGGACGACCGCAGATCGCACCGCGCAGTCGCCATCCAGGGTAGCGACGACACCACCGAGTCCGCGTACGACCGTGCAGCGCCGTAGGCTCCCAACCGCCCATGAGTACCGCTCCAGATAGCTCCGCCACCGGCTCGGCCCCGTCTCGGACGCCGCTCCAGCAGTGGCTGGTCGACCTGCCGCTGACCCCGAACGCGATCTCGCTGGCGGGCCTGATCGGCAACCTGGTCGCGGCCGTGCTGATCTGGCAGGAGCACTTCCTGCTCGCCGGCATCGCGTTCATCCTCGGCTCGGTGATGGACACCCTCGACGGTCGCTACTCGCGGATGTCGGGCAAGGGCACGACCTTCGGCGCGTTCCTCGACTCGACCCTCGACCGGATCGAGGAGGGCATCGTCCTGGTCGCGGTCGTGATGGTCTACGCCAAGCACGGCGACGACCTCAACGCGGGGATCGCGGCGCTCGCGGCGGTCAGCTCGCTGCTCGTCAGCTACACCCGCGCGAGGGCCGAGGGCCTGGGCCTGGACGGCAAGGCCGGAATCGGCAGCCGCGCCGTTCGCGTCGTGATCCTCTCGGTCGGCCTCTGCCTCGGCGGCGAGGAGCTGATCGGCGGCGTCGACCTGCTCCCCGCCTCGATCTACGTGCTCGCCGCGCTCGGCGTCTTCACCACCGCACAGCGGATGTGGCACGTCCGGTCGCAGCTCATCGAGAGCGCGCCCAAGAGCGACGGTCGGTAGCTCCGGCCCACCCGGCGGGCCGCGCTACGGCCGGAGGGCCTAAGATCCCCGGCTGTAACCGCCCCCCCGATCCGGGGTTTGTGGCTCTGGGCTTCCTCCACGCATAGGCGGAGGCCCAGAAGGTGGCGCCTCGCCCTCTGTCTGAGGTTGCGTCTCCGCAGCTGGCTTCAAACGAGACTAGGACTTCGAGAATCACCGTGAGCAAGACGCCTCCGAACGGCAACGCCGCAGCTTCCGACGGCCCGAGCGACACCGGTCGCTACCAGCGCGACAAGGTCCGCGTGGCGATCATCGGGGTCGGCAACTGCGCCAACTCCTTCGTCCAGGGCGTCGAGTTCTACAAGAACGCCGATGCCTCCCAGCAGGTCCCCGGTCTGATGCACGTCGACCTTGGCGGCTACCACGTCAAGGACATCGAGTTCACCGCGGCCTTCGACGTCAACGAGACCAAGGTCGGCAAGGACCTCTCCGAGGCGATCTGGGCGTACCCGAACGACACGATCAAGTTCGCCGACGTGCCGAAGCTCGACGTCCCCGTGCACCGCGGGATGACGCACGACGGCCTCGGCAAGTACCTGAAGCAGAAGATCACCAAGGCGCCGGGCGAGACCGCCGACATCGTCAAGATCCTCAAGGAGACGAAGACCGACGTCGTCGTCTCCTACCTGCCGGTCGGTTCCGAGCAGGCCACCAAGTGGTACGTCGAGCAGGTGCTCGAGGCCGGCTGCGGCTTCGTCAACTGCATCCCGGTCTTCATCGCGCGTGAGGACTACTGGGACGGCCGCTTCAAGGAGAAGGGCCTGCCGATCATCGGCGACGACATCAAGTCGCAGGTCGGCGCCACGATCGTCCACCGCTCGCTGGTCCGCCTGTTCCACGAGCGTGGCGTCAAGCTGCAGAACACGTCGCAGCTGAACGTCGGCGGCAACATGGACTTCTTCAACATGCTCGAGCGCGAGCGCCTCGAGTCGAAGAAGATCTCCAAGACCAACGCCGTGACCTCGGTTGCCGGCCTGGATCTGCCCGCCGACCAGGTCCACGTCGGCCCGTCGGACTACGTGCCGTGGCTGACCGACCGCAAGTGGGCGCACATCCGCCTCGAGGGCAAGGCCTTCGGCGAGGTGCCGCTGAACATCGAGCTCAAGCTCGAGGTCTGGGACTCGCCGAACTCGGCGGGCGTGATCATCGACGCCGCCCGTCTGATCAAGATCGGCCTGAACAACGGCGTCGCCGGTCAGCTCGACGGCCCCTCGTCGTACTTGATGAAGTCGCCGCACAACCAGCGTCCCGACGACATCGCGCGCCTCGACACCGAGAAGTTCATCGCGGCCAACAAGGGCAAGAAGTCGGGCAACGGCCCGGCGGTTCCCGCCCAGGCCTAGTCCCACCGGGACTCTGCAGGTAGGACTTCGAAGCGGCCCTCCGGGGCCGCTTCCTCGTTCCGGGGCGGTCGCGTCGCACCTCGATCGACTCCTCGACGCGGTGCTGTACAACCGGCACCACGAACGTCCGCTCCAGCACCCTCGATCGACTCGTCGCGTACGCGCCTCGATCGAGGAGACGATCCGTGTGCCTCCCGGCGGCCTATCCTGATGACGTGAGCTCCGCCGCCCCCCTGGCGATCGCCCAGGTAACGCCCTACCCGCTCGAGTCGTCGCATCCGGTGACCGCGCACGTGCTGCGGCTCGCCGACGAGCTGGCCGACGCCGGGCACCGCGTGATCGTGCTGGGAGCCTCCCGCGATCCCCAGCGGGTCGCGGCGACCCAGCGGCTGCTGCAGGACGCGCCGCAGAGCGCGCTCCCCGAGCCCGGAGACGCCCCGACGATCCTCGCCGTCGGCAGCGCCCCGCTCAGCGCCACGGGGATCCCGGGCACCGGCCGGGCCCCCGCGCTCGCCGTCGACGCGACCCGCGCCGTCGAGGACGTGCTCAGCTCGCTGCCGCTGGACCTGGTCCACGTCCACGAGCCGTTCGGTCCGTCGATCTCGACCGCCGCGCTGCGCCACAGCCGCTCGCTGAACGTCGGCACCTTCCACCTGCCCGCCGAGCGGTTCATCGCCGGGATGGGCAGCGGCCCCGCGATCGGTCGCAAGCGCTCGGAGCGCCTGCTGGGCCGCCTCGACGACCGGATCGCGACCAGCTCGACGACGGCCTCGCTGGTCGCGCGGAGCTTCCCGATCAACCGCGGCTACGCCCCGCGCGTCCCGCCGCCCGCGACGCTCGGCCGCGAGGTCACGGGCACCAACGGCACCGCCCGCCCGCTGCCCGGGGCGCCGTCGCCGGCCGCCGCTCCGTCCGAAGCGCACGCCGACGGCCCGGCACCGCTGCACATCGTGCTGCCGTGGGACGAGGAGCGCACCGCCCGCCGCACCGCGCTGCGGGCGATCCGCCGGCTGGGCCTGGACCGGCCGTGGCGCGTGACCGTGCTCGTCCCCGACGACGACACGACGCCGTTCGCGCTGCCGACGATGACCCCCGAGCGACGCGCCCGGATCGTCCTCGCGTCGAGCGACGCGATCCCGGACGACGCCGACGTCGTGGTGCTGGCCTCGGCGGGGGCGCGCCCCGCCCCGCACGTGCTGGTCGACGCGCTCGCCCGGGGGGCGGTGCCGGTCGCCAGCGGGATCGACGTGTACGAGGAGCTGACCGACGGCGGGGCGCGCGGCCCGCTGTTCGGCGTCGCCGACGTCGACGTGCTGCTCGCCCAGCTCGAACGGCTGATCGCCGAGCCGCAGACACTCGAGACGCACCGTGCCGCCAACCGCGAGCAGCCGCTGACCGAGGACGCCTGGGACCCGTACGTCGGCTGGCTCGTCGACCGCTACGACGCGCTGCTGGCCCGCCGCCACGATCCGGACCGGTTCGATCCCGAGCTGCTCGCGCGGCTGCGGGCGCGGCCGCTGATCGACGTCGACCTGCACATGCACACCGACCACAGCCACGACTGCGCCACGCCGGTCGAGGTGCTGCTCGATGCCGCCCGTAAGCAGGGCCTCGGCGCGATCGCCGTGACCGACCACAACCTGGTCTCCGGTGCCCACGAGGCCGCCGCCAAGGCCGCCGAGTACGGGGTCAAGGTGATCATCGGCGAGGAGGTCAAGACCGCCGATCAGGGCGAGGTGATCGGGCTCTTCATCGAGGAGCAGATCCCCAAGGGCGTGACGCTGCAGGAGGCGATCGCCGACATCCGCCGCCAGGGCGGGCTGGTCTACGTCCCGCACCCGTTCGACCGGATGCACTCGGTGCTCGACTACGAGAACATGCTCGACGTCGTCGACGAGATCGACGCGGTCGAGATCTTCAATCCGCGGATCGCGATCAGCTCATACAACGAGGAGGCGGCCCGCTTCGCCCACAAGTACCGGATGGTCGCCGGGGCGGGATCGGACAGCCACGTCGCGCAGGGCCTGGGGTCCGTGCGACTGCGGATGCACGACTTCGACGGACCCGAGGAGTTCCTCGCGTCGCTCTCGATGGCCGAGATCAGCACCAAGCTCGGCACGCTGGCCTACGTCCAGGCGCTGAAGTTCTGGGAGA
>JBAZOW010000059.1:0-14389 GCA_041648495.1 Patulibacter sp. | reverse complement strand
CCGGGTCCTTATGTTCGTGTGACGGTCGGCTGCCTAGCCTGGTTCTCACCGTCCGACCGTTCTGCGGAGACCCAGCCATGAGCACCCCGTACCCGACGCCCGACCCGACCCCCCAGACGCCGAGCCAGTTCGACGGCGAGTCGACCTACGCCGCCCCGGCCGCCGAGCCGCAGGAGCAGGACCAGGAGGTCTCGGCGATCGAGGCCGCGTCCCGTGACCTCGAAGCGGTGCTGCACGAGGTCAAGCGCGTCGTCGTCGGTCAGGACGCGATGCTCGAGCGGGTGCTGGTCGCGCTGCTGGCCGGTGGCCACGTGCTGCTCGAAGGCGTTCCCGGGCTGGCGAAGACGTTGACGGTCAAGACCCTCTCGACCGTGCTCGGCGGCGAGTTCCGCCGCGTCCAGTTCACGCCCGACCTGGTCCCCGCCGACCTGGTCGGCACGCGGATCTGGCGTCCCGACACCGGCAGCTTCGAGGTCCAGCTCGGCCCGGTCTTCGGCAACCTGCTGCTCGCCGACGAGATCAACCGCGCCCCCGCCAAGGTCCAGTCGGCGCTGCTCGAGGTGATGCAGGAGCGCCAGGTCACGCTCGGCGGCGAGACCTTCCCGATGCCGTCCCCGTTCCTGGTGCTGGCGACGCAGAACCCGATCGAGTCCGAGGGCACGTACCCGCTGCCCGAGGCTCAGGTCGACCGCTTCCTGCTCAAGGTGATCGTCGACTACCCGTCGCTGGCGGACGAGGCGACCGTCGTCCAGCAGGCGATCGGCACGGCGGCCGAGCCGCGTCAGATCATCACCCCCGACGCGCTGCTCCGGCACCGCGAGACGGTCCGCACCACCCACGCCGACCCGCAGGCCGTGCGGTTCTCCGTCCAGCTGGCCGACGCGACCCGTCATCCCGAGCGCTACGGCCTCGGCCATCTGACGTCGTCGATCGACGTCGGCGCCAGCCCGCGTGGTCCGATCGGCCTGATCCAGACCGCCCAGGCGCTCGCGGTGCTGCGCGGCCGCAGCTACGTGACCACTCGCGACGTCCGCGCGCTCGCGCTCGACGTGCTCCGGCACCGGCTGGTGCTGTCGTACGAGGCCCACGCCGACGGGGTGACCGCCGACGAGATCCTGCGCGAGATCATCGGCGCCGTCGACCCGGCGCACGAGGAACCGCTGGCGGAGGCGCCGTCCACCGCCGGTGTGGCCTGAGCGCCTGACCCCGATGCAGACCGACCTGATCGATCCCCCGGGCCGCCAGGGCCCGGGCACCGTGGGCGGCCCGGTCGTCAACGCGATCGAGCTGGCGCTGGCCCGTCGCAGCGGCGGCGTGCTGCCCGGTGAGTACCAGGCCGCCGGCCTGGGCAGCGGTACCGAGCTGAGCCAGCTGCGGCCGTACGTCGAGGGCGACGACGTCCGTCACCTGGACGCCGCCGCTTCGGCCCGTACGGGCGAGGCGCACGTCCGGCTGCACGTCCCCGAGCGCTCGCTGACGACCTGGATCGCGCTCGACATCTCGCCGTCGATGGCGTTCGGCACCGCCGACCGCCTGAAGTCCGACGTCGCCGAGGGCGCGGTCCGCGTGGTCTCGCGGCTCAGCGTGCGGCGCGGCGGTCGGGTCTCGCTGCTGCGGTTCGGCGCGCACCCGTCGTCGACCACCCTGCTGCCGCCCGCGGGCGGTCGCCCCGCGCTGGGCGCGATCGACCGCGCGCTGTCCGAGGGCGTCGCCGCCGACGGCGCGCCCGACCGCGAGGACCTGGAGACCGCGCTCGGCCGGCTGCACCGCGTCGCCCGCCGTCCGGGTCTGGTCGCGGTGATCTCGGACTTCCGCGATCCGTCGGCGTGGGAGCGTCCGCTGTCGGTGCTCTCGCGTCGCCACCGGATCGTCGCGATCGACGTCTCGGACCCGCGCGAGCACGCGCTGCCCGACGCCGGACTGCTGATGATGGTCGACCCGAACAGCGGACAGACCGTCGAGGTCGACACCTCGTCGCCGCGGGTCCGCGAGGCCTTCGCCACCGCCGAGGCGGAGCGTCGTGAGACGCTCCACGGCGCGTTGCGTCGCGTCCAGGCCCGGCACATCGACCTGTCGACCGACAGCGAGTGGCTGCGCGACCTCGGACGGGGGCTGCGATGACCGGGGCCGTCCCGCTCGCGCTGTCGCTGACGGCGCCGTGGTTCCTCTTCCTGCTGCTGCTCGTTCCCGCGGGCTACCTGGCGATCCGAGCGGCCGCGAACCGCCGCAAGCGGCACGCGGTGCGAATGCCCGCGACCCCGACCCTGATTGCGGTCGCCGCCGCCCAGCCGAGCTACCGGCGCTGGTTGCCGGCGGCGCTGATCGGCCTGGCGACGGTGCTGCTGGTGATCGGCCTGACGCGTCCCGAGCGGACCGTGTCGGTGCCGGTCGAGCGGGCGTCGATGATGCTCGTGACCGACGCCTCCGGCTCGATGCGCGCCAACGACGTCCCGCCCACGCGGATGGACGCGGCGCGCGGCGCCGCGCTGGACTTCCTCGACGGCGTGCCCCGGCAGACCCGGGTGGGCGTGGTCGGGTTCTCGTCCACGCCGAGCGTGGTCCAGGCGCCGACGACCGACCGCAACGTCGCCCGTGAGGCGCTGAACAGCCTCGAGCCGGACGGCGGCACCGCCACGGGCGACGCGCTCTCGACCGCGCTCGACGCGCTGAAGGCCGAGGGTGACCCGTCGACCCAGAGCGAGGACGACCGTCCGCCGGGTGCGATCCTGCTGCTGTCCGATGGCGCGACGAGCGCCGGCGAGGACCCGCTGGTGATCGCCGACCAGGCGAAGCAGGCCGGGATCCCGATCTACACGGTGTCGCTCGGCACGCCGGACGGCCAGGTCGACATCGGCGGCCAGACGCTGTCGGTGCCGCCGGACCCCGAGACGATGCGCGCGATCGCCGAGCGCTCGGAGGGCGAGGCGTTCAGCGTCGACGACGGCGACGAGCTGAAGAAGATCTACGAGCGGGTCGGCGCCCGCGTGGCGACCGAGTCGCAACAACGCGAGGTCACGGCAGCCTTCGGCGGCGCCGGGTTCGTGGTGCTGGCGATCGCCCTGGGTCTCGGGCTGCGCTGGCGGAGCCGGATCGGGTAGGCGTAGCGACCCAGCGAGCGCTCGACAATCCGTCCAGCCACCTGCGAGGGAGAGGGATGACCCGGTCTCCCAAGTGGGATAGTGGACGCCCCAGGTCCCCTTGTCCCCCGAGGTTGCTGTGCAGATCGAAGATCGCGTCGTCGTCGTGACCGGAGCAGCTTCCGGGATCGGCCGGGCGCTCGCCGAGCGGTTCCACGCCGAAGGCGCCCGCGGCATCGTCCTGACCGACCTCGACCCGGGAGTCGGCGCGGTCGCCTGCGCCCTCGGGGACCGGGCGCAGGCCGTGATCGGCGACGTCACGGCGCCCTCGCTGATCGACTCCGTCTGCGACACCGCGACGCGCGCGTTCGGCTCGGTCGACCTGTTCTGCGCCAACGCCGGGGTGGCGATCGACGGCAGCGAGCAGGCTGACGACGAGGCGTTCCGGCTGTCGTTCGACGTCAACCTGCACGCCCACGTGCTGGCGGCGCGCCGGCTGGTACCGGAGTGGTTGGCGCGCGGCGAGGGCTACTTCCTCTCGACCGCGTCGGCCGCCGGCCTGCTGACCCAGGTGGGGTCCGCTCCGTACTCGGTCAGCAAGCACGCGGCGGTCGGCTTCGCCGAGTGGCTGGCGGTGACCTACGGCGCCCGCGGGATCCGGGTCAGCTGCCTCTGCCCGATGGGCGTCGACACCCCGCTGCTGCTGGGTGGCTTCGACGGCCCGGGGTCGGCAGCCGCCGCGACCGTCCGCGCGGCCGGCGACGTGCTGACGCCCGAGGCGGTCGCCCGGATCGTGGTCGAGGGCGTCCGCGACGAGCGGTTCCTGATCCTGCCCCACCCCGAAGTCCAGGAGTTCGCCCGCCGCAAGATCGACGACCACGACCGCTGGATCGCGGGCATGCAGCGGTTGCAGGCGAGCGTCGAGGGCTGAGTCTGGTCGGTGGCCGGGGCGCGGTCGACGAGGGCCGAACGTCGGGGTCGACCGATCGGCCAGGCCGAGCGGACGACCCCGCGACGGCCGCCCGACGGCGCTATCCTTGCCCGTCCCGGGGCCTTAGCTCAGTTGGTAGAGCACCTGCTTTGCAAGCAGGGGGTCGGGGGTTCGAATCCCCCAGGCTCCATTAGGAAGTCGATGTTCGAACCGGCGTCCTGCGAAAGCAGGGCGCCGATTTTGCTTTCTGCCCCCGAGAGCTTGGCGTCGAAGGCCATGAACTCGCGGAACGGCGTCTTCAGGTTGACCTCCGCGATTTCCTCGTCGATCTCCAGCCGTTCGAAGATCGCCTGGTTCATCAGCCAGCATCAAGATCAGCGAGATCCGGGGAGCTCACGGGCGCCCGGGTCACCTGACGTGGGGCTTGGTCGAGCGTGAAGTCGAGGTCCGAGACGGCCCTCGCTCATTCGATACACCGAGGTGCGCTTAGTAACCCTAAAAGACGGGGCAAGTTGATCGAATTGATCGGAACGGCCCGACACCGGGTGGAGGACAGTATCGAACGCTGAACCCTTCGCTACGGGACGAGCACTGCGGTCAACACAAGGCCCAGTCCGAGAAGCGTTGCCGTAACCCATACGGGAACGGCCTTGATGAATTCGGCTGCAGCACGAACTAGGCTTGCCATGCCTTCGTAGCCGCCCCGGTACGGGCGAGAAACAGCTTCATGGCGGACGTGCAAAATGCCACCGATACACCCGACAATGATCAACAAAAATCCACACGCGATAAGCAAAATGCGTACGATTTCACTCATTAAACTTCCTCCAACCTGAACGTGGTCTGATCCGTGAGGGACGACCACGGCACCGCCGAGTTAGCCCTCATTTCATTTGCTGAGTTTGCACGCAGCCGATACCCGCTGGGAGCGTCATGAATTGCCGAACCCGTCGAATATGGCATATAGAATGGTATGCTGGGAATATCCCCAGATTCGCTCTCAACAAACCGTGTTCGCTTAGGGGAACGATGCTGGTCCCACCTGTAATGCGAACCGGGTAGATGCCCGAAAAGAAAGTGCGGGTCATTCTTATGACTTGTCGCGTCAATAACAATCTCACCCAAGACGCAGCTTGAAGAATTCAGAGCGACGGCCGGATCCTGGAGCTCAACCACCCATACCCAATTGGACGCAGACGTATACGAATGAAGCTGGACGATCTCGGGCGGGACACCGCGCAAGTCAAGATCGCACTTATAGTGAGACCCACGCGTAGCGTACGTCCTGAGGCGAAGCACCGCCGGATCCATAAGGTGATCGGGTGCCTTGGCCGAAAGCGAATAATCCCCCGCCAAGCGGGTTCTAATCGTGGCGTTCTCGGGAAGTCCTAGCATCCGAGCGAATTGCATGCGAGCCTGATATTCGGCTACATCTGCACTCATATATATGCGGCCTGGAACGGGAACAATTAGATGTTCCCACTTTCGAAAGATACCCGGCCCCCTTACAACTTCGTAAGGACTGCCCAAATCGTTGCTTCTTACAAAAAAGATCTTCCCTCTATAATCCTTTCCGTAGCCGATCAAAACGACCATGTGCTCCCCGTAAGCAAGGATTACAGGAAAACCAGAGTTAAGGTATCTGCAGACGACCTGCTGCGGACTCTGCTTCGGCTCTAGTCGGTTCAGATCGGCGACGTCGTAGACGATCGGCTTCAAGTCAATAGCTTCGAGCGATGCATGAATCTGCTCCTTGCTCAAGCCGTCACTCGGAAGTGACCGCCAAAAAGAAACACGATCGTGAGCCGCGTTTGCGATTTGCGAGAGGGTCGTTCTGGGCGTCCCGTGAGCACGATGGTGGTAGTAGGAAACGCTCCAGGCAGCCGCGTGTGCGCAAACCCCTAGCTGCGTATCTTGCTCCATGAATGGGAACCCCGAAGCAAGCCTCTCTCTACCAAAAGGACGGACCATATCGTCGATCACGCAAGACACGAAACGCACTACCTCGCGCGGCGGGCTAAAAAGGGTGCGTCCCACCGGCTGACCTGCCAGAGGTCTAACGATCACGTAGCCTAGATACGATTCCTCTTGGCCCTTAGAAACACCATCATCGTCGGCATAGAGGTGCACTCGAGAACACTTATCGCGGACATCTCGGAATGTACCGGCGTAGAAATTGATGAACTCGTCACGATAGTCTGCGTCGACATACTCGTGCTCAACGATTGCCCGGGTTGCACCGCTTCGCTGCGCCACCCCCAGAATTCGGGTAAGCGACTCATTATCCTGCGCTGTCCCGAGCTCCCCAATCAGCTCTTTAGCTTGGCTTGGCAGCGCAAAACTTGGGAGCGAAAAGGACGGACCGAGCTTCTCACTTAGAAGCGAACCCACCGGTAAGCCTAAGCTACTTTCCGGCGAACCGAGCGTTCGAGCGCTGCGCTCGAAGCAGAGCGTCAAGCCCCTGCTGGTGCCGCTCGAAACCGCGGGGGCTCAACATAGGGAGGTCGACGTCCTCCTCTACGATCTGAGCTGGATCGAAGCTGAACTTTATGGTCGTAGGATCGCGGACGATTTGCCTTCGTATCGGCCGGGTACGGCCCGCGGCACCCACGAACTCCAGACATATGATCGGGGACTCTTCCTCCGATTCTGCCCTATGGACTACAACCGAGGTGGAGCGCGAGGCATCGTCACCCGCCATCAAGCGCCTCAGCAACCGGCGCTGCAAGCTTTTCCCGAGAACGAAGCCCTTGCGATCAAATCGATCAATAAGCGTTTCGGGGTAATTCCTAGCCATTGATGCCACCCCGCCAAGACGACATATTGCGCTCTCGCTCGGCGGATCGTAGAACTGGAACGAAGTGAGAAGGTCGTCGCGACGCACTGAGGCCCAGTGCTGCTGACGATCCAGTAATTGATTTATACACAGACATCATACGGCGTCCAGCATACATCGTCAACATCTCATCGTGTCGGCTGATTCTTGAGCCGAAGCCTCCCGCGCATTTCGTCCGATGCAGATGCGATGCTACCCGATCGCCCTGAAAACATGGCGAGGACTGGGCCGACGGAGCAATAGTCAGGCTCTTGTCCGGTACGAAGCGAACAGCGCGGCCCAGCAGGCGCCCCCATCGCTCCCCCTCGGTTTGCGGGCTTGTCTTCACGTAGCACATGATCTCGCACCCCCCGGCGCGAATACGCCGGCTGGGGTCCTGATCGGCTTATCTTCTCTACCGTGTTTCTCATTCCTTTAAGGGCGTTCTGTCTAGAAACGCTCGGACCGGGCAGCGAAAGCGCCTGACTTCATCTTCGTAGCTCCCAGAGAGAAAGCGCAGAGCTCGGCCTGTGCCACTTTGTGGCATTCTTCAACCATGGCCGAGCAAAGCGGTGGTGCGGTGGGGGAGCTGATTCGCGCTGCCCGTTTGCGCGACGGGCGAACTCAACACGATGTAGCTCGAAGCCTTGGGATCTCACGACAATGGCTCCAGCGCCTCGAAAACGGGGAGTTCGCTCGTCCAGACGCGGCACGTTTGGCATCCCTCGCCTACGCGCTCCAGATTCCTCCTCACCGGATGGCCGAAGTCTCGAACGGGTACTCCGTCGAGGCCTTGCCAGATCTCGCTGCTTACCTCAGAGCAAAGTTTCAAGCAACGGATGCGCAGATTGCGCAGTTCGAACGCCTGGGCCACGTGATCTTGCGGCAGGTGCCGAACGCCGACCAGCTTTCGCTCATAATGTCCATTGAGTAACCCATCGCGGCCGCCCACTAGTTGGACAGCCGCGACTGGACGGGGCCCCGACCACCCGCGCTGGGTGATCGCCATCGGCCCCAACTGTCACCGGCGAGCCCACTACGCGGCGGACGCTAAACAGTTCAACGACAGCCTGATCGCCAAGCTCAGCGAGCTCGAGCCGTCGGAGTGACCGGCGCCTAACGTCGGATCTCCATCGCGATCCGGGGCAGACCGCCTTAGCGCGCGCCCCGCTCCGGGTGCCCCTGGGTCCGCAGCAGACGCGAGATGCCAACGCGGTGGGCCGCGACCCAGCGGTAGGCGCGGTCAGCCGGTCCGGGGAACGCCCGGACCGCCCGAGCGAGACGGCCCGCACGGGGCAGTCGCTCGAGCACGGCCGCCAGCGCTGCTGCCCCGGACTCGCGTCGGCCGTCGGGGTGGATCGCGTGCCAGCTGGCGAGCTGCTCGTCCGGCGCGAGATCGGCGAGCGTGGTCGTCGTGTGCCGCTGGATCAGGTCCGCCTCCAGCCGGTCGTGACGATCCCACCGCAGCAGCAGATCGCGCCCGTAGAGGCAGAAGCCGCAGTCGGCGTCGAACAGGACGAGCAGGCGGTCGTCGTGACGGGGAGCCTCGTCCATCCACCGAGGCTAGCGTTCGCGGACGACCACCTGACCCGGCTTCGCGAGAGACTGGGGACGTGACCGCGGATGCCTTCTACCTCCCCGCTGGCCCGGGCGAGTACTTCTCGACCAGCGCCACCGACAGTCCGTGGGAGCGAGGGAAGCAGCACGGCGGAGCGGTCGCGGGGCTGCTGGCGCGGGCGATCGACGGGACGCGGACCGACCCGGACCTGACGCTCGCGCGACTGACCGTCGACATCCACGGGCCGGTCGCGCAGGGGCGGGTGCGGATCGAGACCCAGATCACGCGCGAGGGGCAGCTGATCGAGCTGGTCGCCGCGCAGCTCTACGCCGACGACCGACTCGCCGCGTCGGCGACCGCCTGGCGGATCCGGCAGACCGACGGGCTGACCGCGGACCGGGCGACCGCGCTGCCGGCGCCTCCAGTGCTGCCATCGCCGAACGTCCAGATGTCGTTCCAGGCCGTGGCCGGTGGAACCGGCTACGCCGGCGCCTTCGAGTGGCGCGGGGTCGCCGGCCTGGACGACTCCGGAACCGGACAGGTCTGGGTCCGCCCGCTGATCCCGCTCGTCGCCGGTGAGGAGACCGACCCGATCCACCACCTGGCGGTGTTCGCCGACAACGCCAACGGCCTCTCGATGCGCACTCCCCCGCTGGAGTGGCTGTCGATCCCGCCGAGCCTCACCGTCACCGTCCTCCAGCCGCCGAGAACCGAGTGGATGTGCCTGACCGCGACGACGACGCTCGGCCCGGACGGTCGCGGGATCGCCGACGGCACGATCACCGACGAAGCCGGGCGGCTGCTCGCGACGGTCAGTCAGCCCTTGCTGGTTCGGCCGCGGTTGTCGTAAGCCCCCGCAGCGGTTACGTTCCTACCAGTCGGCATGTAACTGTCGGGCTCGTCACCGCGGGCCGGCACCGCCGCCACGAACGGAGACGCATGACACGCGCAGTCCGCGCCGGGATGGACTTCATCACCGCGCTCGACCAGGGCAGCCTCGGACGGTTGCGACGGGCCTGCGCGCCCGACGCGACCTGGTGGGTCGACTCGGGTCCCGACCGCGCCGGCGGGGACCCGCAGGTCAGCCCGAGCGGCTCGGGGCGGTTCCCCCTCCACGGCCTGATGCGGATGGACGACAAACTGCGACTGATGGGCGAGCTCGGTCCGGGGTCCTTCCCCACCGGCTGTCGCCAGATCCCCCGCCGCGTGATCGCGGGCGAGCGCGACTGCGTGATCGAGGTCGAGGGCCACGGCGTGCACGCCAGCGGCGCGGTCTACGCCAACCGTTACGGATTCGTCTTCGACGTCGATGCGGACGGCCTGATCGTCAGCGTCCGCGAGTACCTCGACACGGTCCACGCCCAGCAGGTGCTCGGGACCGACTCCGCGATCCCGCCCCGGGTCCGGCTCGAGGGCGGCGACACGCGTCCCCCGCTCGAGCCACCCGCCGCCCCCGCACCCTCCGTTGCCCGAGCCCTCGCGCTCTGGCCCGCCCTCGCCACCGGGGACGTCGACGCCTTCGAGTCCCTGTTCACCGAGACCGCGACGTTCTGGACCGACAGCGGCCGGGACCGCGAGCGCGGTCGCCTCGAGGGCCGCGGTGATGCGCGCGCCAACGGTCCGTTCCACGGCCGCGTCCCGATCGCCGACAAGCTCGCCGTGATCCGCGAGCGGCTCGCGTCCGCGGGCTACAAGACCCCCGGCGTGACCGTGACCCCGCACCGCCTGCTCGCCGACGGCGACCTGGTCGCGATCGAGGCCAGCGGCCACGCGGACTTCGGTGACGCGGCCTACCAGAACCGCTACCTGTGGGTGATCGATACCAACCACGACGGCATCGTCCAGGTCCGCGAGTACTGCGACACCCTGCACATCGCCGAGCTGATGGGCTACGCCGACGAGTACGCGGGCTGAGCGCTCAGAGCGACTCGGCGTCGATCCACGCGGCCGCGAACCGCGCCCGGGTCCGCCGCGTCGCGCCGACCAACACCACGCGCGCCGCCAACCGTGCGGTCGGCAGGTCGCTGAACGAATCGGTGGCGAAGGTCGCCCGGCCGAGGTCCACCCCGGACTGCTGCAGCGCCTCGGCCTTGCGCACGCCGATCCGATGATCGGCGACCCGCAGGCCGGCCGGACCCGACTCGATCCGCGACGCCGAGAGCAGGTCGAAGGGCACGCCGGCGGCGTGCAGCAGCGCCTCGGCCAGCCGGTGCTCGCTGGCGGTGGCGATCACGATCCTCGTGCCCTCCGCGTGCTCACGGCGGATCCGCTCGACGACCTCGGGGCGGACCCACGACGGGTCCCGTCCGATCCTCGTCCCGACCCGAGCGGCGAGGCGTGAGTACCCGTCGTCGGTCAGCCCGGCGAGCGCGACCTCGGAGATCCGTCGCAGCGCGTCGGTCCGCACGTCGGGCCGACGTCCGCTCCCGATCCACCGAACGGCCGCGGGCGTCGCCGGCATCATCCGCAACGGCAGGCGGCCCAGGTGCTCGCCGAGCAGCGCCGTGAACGAGTCCTTCCGCGTCACGACGCCGTCCAGGTCGTAGACCGCCAGCGCGGCGTGATCGGACGACGGCATCTCTACGGACTACTCGGCGCGGACCTGCGCGTTACGACTCGACCTTCCGGATCACCCGCGCCGGGTTGCCGACCGCAACGACCCCGGCGGGGATGTCGCGGGTGACGACCGAGCCGGCCCCGACCACGCTGTCGTCGCCGATGCTCACGCCCGGGCAGACGGTCACGCCGCCGCCGAGCCAGACGTTGTCGCCGATCGTGATCGGCTCGGCCCCTTCGATCTTGTCGCGGCGGGGCTGCGGCTCGATCGGGTGCGTCGGCGTCAACAGCTGGACGTTCGGCCCGATCTGGCAGTCGGCGCCGATCGTGATCGGGGCGATGTCGAGCGCGGTCAGGTTGCAGTTGACGAAGGTCCGCGGGCCGATCGTGATCCGCTCGCCGAGGTCGACGAACAACGGAGACCGGATCACCGCGCCCTCGCCGACCGTGCCGAGCAGCGCGACGAGCGTCTCGCGCGCCTCGTCGGCGTCGCCGGCCATCTTCTGGCGGTGGTAGCGATCGGCCAGCTGCGAGGCCCGCTCCAGGCGCGGCGTGAACTCCGGGTCGTCCGCGCAGTAGGGGTCCCCGGCGAGCATCCGCTCCCAGTTCGAACGCTGGTCATCCGCGAGCTGCTGATCGGCCATGTCCCGATCCTACGAAGCGCCCGAACCGGGCCGCTCCGCGTCCGTCATCCTGCGCGGTGCCCGTTCCTCGACGCCGAAGGCCCCGCAGAGATGCCCGATATCGATACCGCCCCGGAAGTCCGCGTCGATCGCGACGGCGCGATCGCCGTGCTCACGCTCGACGCTCCCGCGCGCCGCAACGCCCTGACGGTCGCGATGGCCGAGGCGATCGCCGCCGCCTGCGACGAGCTCGACGCCGACCCGACCGTCGGCGCGGTCGTCGTCCGGGGCGAGGGCGACTACTTCTGCGCCGGCGGCGAGCGGTCGACGTTGGCCGCCGCCGGGGCCGACCCCGCACACCCCGACCAGTTCGAGGCGCTGGGCACGATCTACGAGGCGTTCCATCGGGTCGGTCGGCTCGAGGCCCCGACGATCGCGGCGGTCCGCGGCGGCGCAGTCGGCGCCGGCCTCAACCTGATGTTCGCCACCGACCTGCGGGTCGTCGCCCGTGACGCCAAGCTGCTCTCGGGCTTCCTGCCGATCGGCCTGCACGCCGGCGGTGGGCACGCGGCGTTGCTCGGCCGCACCGGCTCGCGCGAGACCGCATCGGCGCTGATGCTGTTCGGCGAGCGGTTGAACGGCGAGCAGGCGGTCGACGCCGGGCTGGCCTACGCGGCGGTCGACGCCGCCGAGGTCGACGCCCGGGCGATGGCGCTGGCCGCGGTGCCCGCCGCCGACCCCGCCCTGGCCCGGCGCACCGCGAGGTCGCTGCGGACCGAGCTGGGTCCGCCCGCCCTTCCGTGGTCCGCGGCGCTCGAGATGGAGCGCTCGGCGCAGATGTGGTCGATGCGCCGGAAGGCGCTGGGCAGCGAGTAGATCCCGGCCGGGGACCGTCGGGCGGAGCCTGGACGGCGATCGAACGCCGGCGGGGTGTCCGTCACGGCAGGCCCTGGACCGCGAGCGGATCCCGGCAGTCAGGTGCCTCACGGGCCGGGAAGACCGGTCCGTTAGCGTCGAAGGCATGGAAATCGTGATCGTCGGAGGACACGGGCAGATCGCCCGCAAGCTGGGAGCGCTGCTCGCGGCCCGGGGCGACACCGCGCGGGGAGTGATCCGCAACCCGGATCAGGCGGACGACCTGCGCGCCGACGGCATCGAGCCGGTGATCGCGGACATCGAGGATCCCGAGACCACCGGTGCCTCGCTGGCCGGCGCCCTGCGCGACGCGACCGCGGTCGTCTTCGCCGCCGGCTCCGGGCCCGGACAGCCCGCCGAGCGCAAGTGGTCGGTCGACCACGGTGGCGTGGTCAAGACGATCGACGCCTGCCGTCACGCCGGCGTCGACCGGTTGGTGGTCGTCTCGTCGATCGGCACCGACGACCCGCCGACCGACGAGGACGACCCGATGACCGTCTACCTGCAGGCCAAGGCCCAGGCCGACGCGGACGTGCGGGCCAGCGGCCTGCACTACACGATCGTCCGGCCCGGCATGCTCGAGGACGAGCCCGGTCACGGCCGGATCCACGCCGCCCGTCACGTCGAGCGCGGCGCCATCCCCCGCGAGGACGTGGCGGCGACGCTGCTGGCCGTGCTCGACGACCCGTCGACGGTCGGCCGCACGTTCGAGGTCGTCGGCGGACCGGACGAGATCGTCACCGCGGTGGCCGGCCTCAGCGGCCGCCCGGACACGCTCGACGCGGACTCGTCGGAGGGCTGATCGCGCGGCGGTCGGTGGCCGATCAGGTCACCGCCCAGCAGGACGAGGATCGCGCGGCGACGCTCGGCGGGCGAGATCGGTCGGCGCAGGTATCCGGGAATCGACACGACGTCAGTCTCGGTCACCCGCGCCGCTCGATCCATGGGGAATCACCCCGACGCACCCCCGGGATGTCCCCCGGGCGGCGCGCTGCACGGTCCCGCGGAACAGCGCATCGTGCAGCACGGAACCCGCATAGCGCACCGTACGCTGCGCGGTCCTTCCACAAGGCGGACCCGTGCAGCGTGGAGCCCGCATAGCGGGTCATGGGCTGCACGGCTCCGCCCAGCGTTGGGCCGTGCAGTGTAGAGCCCGCACGGCGCGTCACCGGCTGCACGGCCCCCGGGCGAGGGAGGCCGTGCAGCGCGGGACCCGCTCAGTCGCCGGAGGCCAGGCCGCTGCGCGGCGCACCCTCGAGCTTCAGCGCGCCGTCCGCCGACTGCGACTTCGGCGCGCCGTAGAGCGCAGGATCGCGATAGGTACCGCGCTCGGCGCCGGTCTTCGGCTGCTCGACCTCGAGCGCGTCGCGCTCGGCCTGCGGGTCGTGGCGCACCCCGGTCACCGACCACGAGACCTTCGTGTCGCCCTTCTCGCTGCGCACCGCGAACGTGCCGTCGCCGTCGACCTCGCGCTCGACGATCACCTGACCGAACTTGCCGATCGGGGTCAGCTGGTACCGCCAGTCGCCACCGAGCGTGGTCGCGTAGCCCGGCAGCTTCACCGTCGCGCGGCCCTCGCCGTCGGTCGTGACGTTGCCTGAGTACTCGACCGTCAGCTCGTCGGTCTGGACCGGCGCGTGGCTGAGCGAACGCGTCGTCGGCGCGCGCGGATCGTCGAGCGTGAGCGGGTTGCTGACCGTGCCGGTGACCGACAGGTTGCCGTTGATCACGACGTTGCCGTTGAAGGTTCCCGCCCGGGTCGACCCCTGCGCGAAGATCGCCGAGCCGGTGCCGTTCGTCACCGCCTCCAGCGCGTTGTCGGCGTTCGCCGCGTTGACGTTCTCCGCGCGCACGCCCGTGCCGGTGCCGCCGCTGATCCCGGCCTGGCCGAGCACGCCGATCGCGCCGTTCGGG
>JBAZOW010000058.1:0-14420 GCA_041648495.1 Patulibacter sp. | reverse complement strand
CCGAGCAGGTTGGCGGTCAGGTTGCGCAGCTCGGCTCCGACGCCGGGGGCCGCCGGAGCGCCGTCCGAGCGGGCGGCGCGCAGGTCGGCCTGGCGGGCGGCGTGGCCGCGGAACCACTGCGCGCGGGCCAGGGCGCGGGTCGAGGCGTCGTCGGCGACCCGCCGGTGCAACACGGAGGCCGCCGCGACGTAGCGGATCCGTCCTCCGTCGCGACGCAGCCGGGCCAGCCACTCCTCCTCGTCGCCGCTCGACATCACGTGCGACGGGTCGAACCCGCCGATCCGCTCGATCGCGCTGCGGCGCACGGCCAGGTTGGCGCCCCACAGGCGCTCGGTGTCCTGGTCGACGTCGGGGGTCAGGCGCAGCGCGCTGATCGCCGGCCGTTCGCGCGGATCTTCGGAGCGGCCCTCCAGCCAGACGTCGATCGGTCCCCCGAGCGCGTCGATCGTCGGGTCCACGGCGGCGTCGACCAGCGCGGCCAACCACCCCGGACCGACCTCGACGTCGTCGTCGAGGAAGCAGATCAGCTCGCCCTCGCCGGCCTCGATCGCGGCGTTGCGGGCGGCGTTCAGGCCCCGCTGGTGCGGGTGGGTGATGCACCGGGCGCCGTGGAGCTCCGCGGTGCGCCGGGTCTCGTCCGAGGGCCCGTCGTCGACCACGACGACGTCGGCCCCGAGCTCGTGCGCCTGGGGCATCACGGAGCGCAGCGCGTGATCGAGGTATCCGGGACGACCGGCGGTGGGGATCGCGACGGTGGCGGAGGGGCGAGGGAGGGACACGCGACTCCAAGGCTATACGGAGCGCGCGGCGCTTCCTGCGCCCGTACCCTGATGGGGTGCCCGAGCCCACCGCAGAACGCTCGATCACGTTCCCGGTGGAGGATCCGGTGAGCTTCCTGGCCGGCACGTGGCAGGTCGATCGCGATCTCCACGAGGCGCACGACGACCGCTCGGGCGGGTTCGTCGGGACGGCCGAGTTCGTGCCCGAGGACGGCGGGCTGCGCTGGACGGAGACCGGTGACGCGCGGCTCGGCGACTACGCGGGCACGGCGTCGCGGGTGCTGCTGATCCGGCCGACCACCGACGGCTGGGAGGTGCGGTTCGACGACCAGCGGTTCTTCCACCCGCTCGACCTGACGGACGGCCGCAGCCGGGTCGACCACCCGTGCGGCGAGGACCACTACCGCGGCGAGCTGCGCGTCGAGTCGCACGACCGGTTCGTCGTCGCGTGGCGGGTGCGCGGTCCGCGCAAGGACCAGACGATCGTCAGCCGGTACACCCGGTGATCCTGCACCTGCACCACCGCTACCGCACGCTCGGCGGCGAGGAGCGCGCGATCGTCGGCCTGCGGCAGCTGACCGAGGAGCGGCTCGGCGAGCCGACCGCGCTGCTCGAGCGCGACTCGACCGCGACCGGGGCGGCCCGCGCGGCCCGCGGGCTGCTGCAGGGCGGCATCGATCCCGCCGAGGTCACCGACGCGGTGCACCGCCACCGCGCTCGGGTCGTCCACGCGCACAACGTCCATCCGACCTTCGGGGTGCGGGCGCTGCACGCCGCCCGCGAGGCCGGCGCCCGCGTGGTCCTGCACCTGCACAACTACCGGCTGGTCTGCGCGATCGGCACGTGCGTCCGCGACGGCCACGACTGCACCGACTGCCACGGGCGGCGGACCACGCCCGGCGTCCGGCACCGCTGCCGCGGCGGGGTCGCCGAGACCCTGGTCTACGCCGCTGGGATCAGCCGCCAGCAGCGGGCGCTGATCGCCGCCGCCGACGCACTGGTCGTGCCGAGTCGGGCGGCGTTGACCCGCCTGCGCGAGCTGGGCGCGCCGTTGCCCGATCACGGGGTCCACGTCGTGCCGCACCCGGTCGACATCGGCCCGTCGATCACCCCGGATCCGTACGGCCCGGCGATCTTCGCCGGGCGGCTGTCGCCCGAGAAGGGCGTCGCGGTGGCGATCGAGGCGGCGCGGATCAGCGGTCGCCCCCTGGTCGTCGCCGGGGACGGACCGCTCGACGCCGAGCTGCGGGCGTCCGCCCGGGACCTGCCGCACGTCCGCTTCGTCGGTCTCCTGACCCCCGATGCGCTCGCCACGCTGCGCGCGTCCGCGTCCGTCGAGCTGGCCCCGTCGCTGGCCCACGAGACCTTCGGTCTGGCGTCCGCCGAGGCGATGCTGCGGGGCCTGCCGGTGGTCGCGAGCGACGTCGGCGCGCTGAGCGAGCTGGTGCCGGACGACGCGCGGGTGCCGGCCGGCGATCCCCAGGCGCTGGCGGACGCCTGGACGCGGATCGCGGGGGACCGCGACGCGGGGCGGCGTCAACGCGACGCCGCGCGGGCGGCCACCGACGGCGCGGCGATCGCCGACGGGTTGCGCGCGGCCTACGCGTTCCCGGCCTGAGCGCGGGGCACATCGCCGTCGAGGTTGAGCACGTTCTGCGTGTTCAACCTCGACGGGAACGCGCGGAAGGGCTCCGCCGGGATCAGTCGCGCTGCGGCAGCGGCTCGTTGTCGAGCACCAGGACCTCGGGGCGCCCCAGCTCGGAGCCGGGCGGACCCGCGACCTGCAGCTCCAGGTCGGCGATCCGCTCGCCGGTCGGCACGGGGATCACCAGCGGCGTGCGGTCGGCCACCGCCGCCAGGGCGCAGGCGCGCTCCTGCGGCGGGATCGCCGTGACCAACGGCGGGTTTGCCGGGTCGGCCGCGGGGTCCACGGGCAGCGCGTCGACCGGGATCCGCACCAGTCGCGGTACGTCCGTCCGGTCGTCGTCCACCGTCAGGCGGGCTGGCGTCGCGTCCGCGGTCAGCGGCCGTTGGGTCGCGGAGGCGCCCCCGACCCAACGGGCGGGCTCGCCTCGGAGGGTCGACGAGAGCGTCGAGACCGGGCGCCAGCAGGTGTCGGCGAACAGGTCGAGGTTGCGGCCGACCGACTCGATCACGACCGTCCGCGCGGCCAGCATCGCCGGCCCGCAACCGTCCTGGTACATCTGCGTCCAGTTGCAGACCGTCTGCTCGGGGAACACGCGATCGAAGATCGACGCTCCGTCGGCCCCGGGGGTCCGCATCGCCGTGTCGAACTGGGAGTCGCCGACGAAGACGATCTCGCCGGGGCGGAAATCGGTCTTCGGGCTGCCGGTGACCGTCAGCATCGGGTCCCGGTCGACGCGGTCCTGGCCGATGAAGACGCCCAGGTCACCCGCCCGGTCGGTCTCGTCGAGCGGGCGCAGGCGGGCCTCGTCGGCGAGCCCCGGTCGGACCGCGTCGAGGATGGTACGCGCGAAGACCTCACGACCGAGGGCGTTCCAGTGCGTATCGCTCTTGAGGAAGGTCGGTCGCCCGCTCTCCTCGAGCTGCTCGAGCTCGCTCTGGATCGAGTAGCCACCGGGGATCTCGTCGAGCCGCTCGTGCACGGCGGACTCGGCCGCGGCCACGCAGGAGAGCGCATCGGCGTCGACCCCCTTCAGATGATCGCGGTGGGTCACCATCTTCGATCCGGCGACGATCACCGCGGGGGTGCGGCCGGACGCGGTGATCGTCCGGGTGACCAGCCCGACGGCGTCCTCGGCCGGCGCCTTGGGCTGCCCGTCCGGCTCGCAGATCCGCAGCTCGGGGCGGTAGTAGAGCCAGCCGTCCTCGCCGAGCACGACGTCCTTGGTCGGGCTGTCGCCGAACAGGTTGATCGCGATCCGTCCGCGCAGCTCGATCGCGTCGCCGCGCAACGGCAGGCGCTCGCGGATCGCGGTGTCGATCTGCTGGAAGGTGCGCTCGTGCCGCAGCGTGCCGCGGTTGAGGTCGGGGAACGCCGTCTTCTCGCGGTTCTCCAGCAGCGGCTGCCGGACGCCGACCAGGTACGCCGTGGCGGGCAGCACGAGCAGCGCCAGGAGCCAGACGATCGGGAGCAGGGTGCGGACGCGGGACGACATCAGAACTGGAAGTAGAGGAAGGGGGAGTAGTCGCCCGACAGCGCCATCACGAGGGCCAGCGGGAGCAGCACCATCACCGCGATCCGCGCCGCCATCGCCCGCGGGCCGAGGCCGTCGATCAGGAACCGGCCGCCGCTGCTGGTGCCGGGCAGCACGAAGATCACGCAGGAGAGCAGCAGCACGACCATCGCCTGGGTGGTCGCGGCGTCGGCGACCGCCGGCACCGCGCCGCCGGTGAAGCTGAACATCGCCGCGTAGTACTCGAGCGCGACGTGGAGCGACTCGGCGCGGAACAGCACCCAGCCGAGCATCACGATCAGCAGCAGCGAGGCGCGGCGGGCCCAGCGCCAGCGGACCGGACCCTCGAGCCCGCGCCAGCCCATCCGGCGCTCGATCAGCAGCCAGGCGCCGTGGTACATGCCCCAGATCAGGAACGTCCAGCCGGCGCCGTGCCAGACGCCGGTCAGGGCGAAGACGATCAGCAGGTTCCGCGACGTGGCCCGGGCGCTGCCGTGGTTGCCGCCGAGCGGGATGTAGACGTAGTCGCGGAACCAGCGCGACAGCGTCATGTGCCAGCGCCGCCAGAACTCGGTCACCGAGACCGACGAGTACGGGCGGTCGAAGTTCTCCGGCAGACGGAAGCCGAGCATCATGCCGATGCCGATCGCCATGTCGCTGTAGGCCGAGAAGTCGAAGTAGAGCTGCAGCGAGTACGCCAGCATCCCCAGCCAGGCGCTGCCGGAGGTCAGCGAGCCGTCGGCGGACGCCGCGAACGCCGCGTCGGCGATCGGCGCGATCTGGTCGGCGATCAGCACCTTCTTCGCCAAGCCGTGGGCGAAGCGGATCGCGCCGGCCTGGACCTGGTCGACCCGCGGCTGCGGACGCCGCAGGTCGTGCTGGATCTCGCGCAGGCGGACGATCGGGCCGGCGATCGAGCGCGGGAACAGCGACACGAACAGCAGCACGTCGAGCGGGTCGCGGCGGGCCTCGACGTCGCGACGCCAGACGTCGACCAGGTAGCTGACCTTCTCGAAGGTGAAGAACGAGATCCCGATCGGCAGCAGGATCTGCAGCGTGCCGGGGTTGCCGATGCTGAGCACGTCGGCCAGTCGGGCGACCTGCTCCGAGGCGAAGGTCGCGTACTTGAACCACGCCAGCAGCCCCAGGTTCTGCAGCAACCCGACGATCAGCAGTCCGCGCGCCAGCCGCGCCCGGCCCTGGGCCTGCGCGCGGGCCATCCCGCGGGCGAGCGCCCAGTCGACGAAGGTCGAGGCGATGATCACCAGGACGAACGTCTGGACGCCCCAGGCGTAGAAGCCGAGGCCGGCCCCGAGCAGGATGAACCGCCGCAGCCGGACCGGCGCCACCCAGACGGCGATCAGCACCGCCGGCAGGAACAGGAAGAGGAACGTCGGGGAGCTGAAGACCATCGAGGGGAGGGCGGCGCGACCGGCGGCCGGGGCCGTTGCTGGGCGCCGCGAACGGCCGCGCGCTGCGCGGAACGCTATCGCGGTGGTCGGACCCGGTGCGCCGGGCCTTCACCCGGCCTTTGGGGAACGTTCAGGTTCCGCGCGAGGGAAACGCCGTCGTCCGGGGCCCCGGGGAATCGGCGCGAGGCGCGCAGGCCGTCGCGTACGGTCTCCGCATGCGCTCGCTCGCCCCTACCGACGGTCAACCAGATCGCCTCCGTCGCGGCCTCGTCGCGATCACGCTGCTGGCCGCGCTCGCCGTCGCCGCGCCCGCCCACGCCGCCCCGGATCCGGTGCCGTCGGTGGCCGACCTCGTGGTGTCGCCGGCCGAGACGACCAGCGCCACGTCGCTGACCGTGACCTGGTCGGTACCGCCCGGGCTGGCGGACGGGACCTCGGCGCGGTGGGACCTCTGCCCCGTCGGCGCGCCGCCGGCTTCGGACGGGGGACACGGCTGCGGTACCGCGCGGTCGAGCGACGGGCCGACGACGACCGCGGTGCCGACCCCGGACGAGGGCCGGTTCGACCTGACGGTCTGGCTGGAGAACGCGGAGGGCGACCAGGGACCGCCGAGCCAGCCACGGCGGATCGTGATCGACCGCACCGCTCCGGGAGGGCCGACCGACGTGCGGTGGGGCAACGGACCGTTCCGTATCGTCGGCCCGGGCGACTACCGACTCGGCGACAGCGTCGTCCGTTGGACGCCACCGACGGACGACGGTGCACCGATCGCCCGCGTCCACTGGAAGTTCTGCCGGGAATGGAGCAGTCGATGGCCCGGGTTCCCCGAGCAGTGCCTGACCGGATCGCGTGACCCGTCGCCGTTCCTGCTCGACGAGTCGCCAATTCCCACGGGCCCGCCGCCTCACTACTGCGTCGGGTACTTCGCGACAGTCCTGTTGTGGCTGGAGGACACCGCCGGGAACGTCGACCTCGACCCCGCCAACGCGGGGGGAACCGGTCTCGGCGCGAACCCGAGTTGCCCGCCGCCGTTCATGCCCCCGCCGCCTCACGATGGCCCGCTGGTGACGCCCCGTGCCGTCACCAACCTGACCGTCGGCCGCCGGGTCGCGACGACCGGCAAAGGCACCAAGCGGCGTCAGCGGGTGACGCTGACGGCCACCATGAAGCCCGGGACCGCCAGCGGCGTCGTCCGGATCCGCGCCACCGGCAAGCACGGCAAGCGCCAGCTGACCCGCACCCGAACCCTGCAGCTGTCGCAGGGGCGCGCGAGCTTCACGCTGACGGTGCCCACGGGCTTCCGCCGGCTAAGCGTCCGTGCCGACTACGCCGGCTCGGCCACCCACGCCCCGTCGTCCCGCACCTCGACGGTGCGGATTCCGCGGCGCTAGACGTCCTCGGGCTCAGGCCCCCGAGTTGCGATGCGGTAGAGGTTGAGCACGCATGACGTGCTCAACCTCTACGGGGATGGCCGACCGGTTCCGGTAGGCGGTGGGCTCAGACCGTCCGCAACCAGGCGACGGTGTCGGCGATCCCCTGGCCGAGCGGGATCTGCGACTCCCAGTCCAGCAGCGCCTTGGCCTTCGACACGTCGGGCCAGCGGCGCTGGACGTCGACGTCGAAGGTCGGCAGGTGCTCGAAGACCAGTTCGTCGGTCCGGCCGCACTGCTCCCAGATCACGCGGCAGACGTCGGCGATCGTCCGCTCGTCGCCGGCCGAGATGTTGAAGTCCTCGTTCAGGCCCGCCGCGTGCCCGGTCGCGGTGACGATCCCGTCCGCGATGTCCTGGACGTGCGTCAGCGTGCGGGTCTGGTCGCCCTGGCCGAAGATCGGCAGCGGCGCGCCCTGCGGCAGCGCCAGCACCTTCTTGATCACGTCGGGGACCATGTGCGCGATCCCGGGCTCGTCCTCGGGCATCTCACCCGGACCGTAGGCGTTGAACGGGCGGACGATCGTGAACGGCAGGCCGTGCTCCTGGTGCGCGGCCTTGATCTGGATCTCGCCGGTCAGCTTGGAGAAGCCGTAGGCCGACGTCGGGGTCGGAACGCGCTCGACGTCGGACTCCTTCGTCGGGAAGTTGGTCGTGTTCTCGAAGACCATCGAGCTCGACACGTAGGTGAACCGCTCGACGCCGACGGCGATCGCCGCGCCCATCACGCTGTTGTAGAGCGACGAGTTGACGTCGGTCAGGGTGTAGGGCAGCTTGTGGAAGTTGCCGATCCCGCCGACGATCGCGGCCAGGTGGATCACGTGGCTGCAACCGTCGATCGCGCGCTTGGCCTCGTCGCGGTCGCGCAGGTCGCCCTGGTGGATCTCGCAGCCCTCGCGCATCCAGTCGGGCGCGTCGCGCTGGTCGGAGACGCGGACCTCGAAGCGGGGATCGGCGAGCAGACGGCGGACGACGGCGGCACCGATGGTGCCGGCACCGCCGGTGACGAGTACGCGAGACATTCGGCGGAGCGTATCGAGCCATCGTGTTCGCGGACCGTCCGCGCACTCGGGCCCGGGGCGCGGCTGGCGTATCTTTCCCGGCATGCGTACGGCTCAGATTCGGAAGCTCGCTCGGGTCGTGCGGAGCGAACGGCGGGAGATCGCCCGACTACGGGCCGACGTCGGGGCACGGCGGGCGATCGCGGCACGCGTGCGGACCCGCCTGGACGTGCCCGACGCGACGGACGACGTCTCGCGGCTCCAGGCCTCGGTCGAGCTGCTGACGGACGAGCTGGTCGGGGCGCAGGAGTGCCTGGCGCGGCTGGAGCTGCGGATCGCGGATCTGACGGGCGCCGCCGACCGCGAGGTCGCCCGGCTCGGCCGACTGGAGGACACCGTCGTGGCCGGGCTCGCGGCGATCGTCGACCCGCTGCGCGAGGCCGGCGTGGCCCGCGAGATCCTGGCCACCTCGACCTGGGTCGAGCGCCTGCCGCCGTCCGACGTGCTGGTCTCGATCGTGCTGCCGACCCACGACCGTCCGCAGCAGCTGCGGGAGGCGATCGCGTCGGTCCTGGAGCAGACGCACCAGAACTTCGAGCTGCTGGTGGTCGACGACGGGAGCGGACCGGAGACCGCCGCGGTGATCCGGTCCTACGACGATCCCCGGATCCGCGGCTTCCGGCGCGCGCGGAACGGCGGGGGCGGTGCGGCGCGCAACATCGGTCTCGGGCGCGCCCGCGGCGAGTACGTGACCTACCTCGACGACGACAACCTGATCGGACGGCTCTGGTTGCGCGGGCTGATCTGGGCGTTCGAGAACGCGCCCGCCTGCGACGTGGTCTACGGCGCGATGTCGACCGACCTGGAGCAGCAACCGGACCGCATGCCGATCCTGGCGCTGCACGTCTGGGACCGCCAGCAGCTGCTGCTGCGCAACTTCATCGACCAGGGCATGATCGCCCACCGGGTCGGCATGGCGACCGCGTCGTACGACGAGCCGGTGTCCGAGGCCGGCGACTGGGACTTCATCGTGCGCGCCACGCGCGACCGCGACGCGGTGCGGGTGCCCGTCGTGGCGGTGCACTACCGCACGCGCCACGCCGGCCGGATCAGCAGCGGGCGGGAGATGGACGTGCGGGTCGCCGCCACGCAGCAGCGGTTCACGCGTCGCGGCCCGCTGCGGGTGCTGGTGCTCGACGACGAGTCGTCCGCGCCCGGAGCGTCGCCCCGCGCGACCGCCGAGGCGCTCGAGCGGCTCGGGGAGCACGTCATCCGCTGCGGCGAGGTTCGCCTCGAGGAGCGCGGGGCGGGGGACGCGGACTCCACGCCGCTCGCGGACGCGGTCCGGTCCGTTCGCCCCGACCTGGTGCTGACCCCGGCCGACCCCGCGATCGAGGCCGAGCTGCGGCACCTGTTCACGGCCTACGTCGCGTTCGCCCCGGGTGGGACCGGCGAGCGCCCGACGGAGGGACGGGTCGTGTCGCTGGGCCGCTGGGACGGCCGGACGCCGTTCGGCGTGCGCGACGGCGGCACGGCGCTGCGTGGCGCGCTGCTGCGGGAGCTCGACCTGATGCACGCGAGGTGGTTGGATCTCCCGACGCCGCCCGACCTTGCGGGCGACGCCGTGATCCCGCTGGTCGACACCCGCGACGAGCCGGGGCTCGTCACCGTGGTCCGGGACGCGGTTGGTGTCCCGGCGTCGCCGGCGGGGGTCGTCGTCGACGGTTGACGGGGCGGCGGCCGATCGCCGTCGCTGGGCTCAGGCGGCGCTGCCGGCCGTCGGCGACGGCGCGGACGTGGCGGCCGAGAGCTCCTGCACGTCGCCGAAGACCGTGTGCTGACCGAAGGTGTTCCACGGATCGGCGAGCACCGCTCCGGGGGACGCGAGTGCGGCGATCCGCTCGAGGGTGGCGGGGTTCTGCCAGGTCGAGTGGTTGGTCGCCAGGATCACGGCGTCGGCGCCGCTGACGGCCTCTTCGAGCGTCAACGTCGAGGACGGGCTGTGCGGGTCGTGCGCGGCGACCAGGGCGAGGTCCCGCTCCAGCAGGCGGATCAGCTTGAACGAGAGCGAGTCGCGCTCGTCGTCGGTGTCGGACTTGAACGCCAGCCCGAGCACGGCGATCTTGCGTCCGCGGAAGCTGGTCTCCGGCAGCCGCCGCCGGACCCCGTCGACCAGGAACAGCGGGACCGACTCGTGGACCCGGCTGACCGCGAGCAGCATGCCCGGGGCCGACGAGCGCTCCTCGCTGAACGTGAAGTCCTTGCGCAGGCAGGTGCCGGCGGTCATCCCGGGCAGCTTCATGCCGCCGCGCGGGTAGTCCTGGTTGATCAGCTCGATCACGTCGAAGACGTTGGCGCCGAACTGCTCGCACTCCATCATCAGGCGGTTGGGCAGCGCGAACTCCGCGTAGCGCAGGATGTTGGTCCAGATCTTCGCCAGCTCCGCCTGGATCGGCGTGGTCTGGACGATCGGGGCGCCGAGCGCGACGAACGGCTCGGCGGCGACCTCGCCCGAGCGGTCGCCGTACCCGCCGACGATGCACGGCAGCGTCGAGATCTCCTGGAAGAACCGCGACGCGGCGATCCGCTCGGGGACGTGCGCGACGAAGATGTCCTCGCCGACCGTGAACCCGCGGTGCATCTCCAGGTATCCGGCGACGAACTCGGTGGTGCCGGGGGCGATCGTCGACCGCAGGACCAGGCAGTGGCCCTCGCGCAGGTGCGGCAGCAGGTCGTCGAGCACGCTGCGGATCTGACTGACGTCGATCTCGATGTGGCTGAAGCTCGGCGTGCCGAGGGTCAGCACGATATGCCGGGCGCGGGCGGCCTGCGCCACGTCGCTCGACATCTCCAGCTTGCCGGCGGCCCGCACGCGCGCCATGACCGCCTCGGCGCCGGGCTCCTCGAACGGCATCCGACCGTCATCGACGGCGGCGATGATCTCGGCGTTGACGTCGACCCCGAGCGTACGCAACCCGGTGTCGGCAAAGGCGAGAGCGAGGGGTAGGCCGACTCGGCCTACGCCCACGACGGCGACGTCGAGATCCACGGAGGGAAGGCTAGCGCCCGGGGGAGCGCTAGCGCCCGGCGGGCGTGAACGGCTGGTGCGGCGCGGCGGCGATCGGCCGGCGGCGCGGCGGCGGGCCGGAGCGGACGACCGGAGCGGCCGGCTGGCCGGAACGACGCTGACGGATCAGCTGTCGGCCGAACTGCCGCACGAACCGCGGGTTGTAGCGGGCGTAGCGCCGCCACAGCCGCTTCGGCTCCTGGATCAGCCGGAACAGCCACTCCAGGCCGCGCGACTGGATCCACAGCGGGGCCTGGGGGACCAGGCCGGCGTGGAAGTCGAACGCGGCGCCGACGCCGAGCAGCACCGGAGCATCGAGCTGGGGACGCATCCGCGCCATCCACTTCTCCTGCTTCGGCACGCCGATCCCGACCCAGACGACATCGGCGCGCGACGCGTTGATCTCGGCGGCGATCTGGTCCTCCTCCTGCTCGGAGAGGGCGCGGAACGGCGGCGACCAGCTGCCGACGATCTGCAGACCGGGGAAGCGGGCGCGGAGGTTGCGCGACAGCGTGTCGAGCGCCTGGCGATCACGGCCACCGTAGAGGTAGACCCGCGTGCCAGTGGTCGCGGCGTGCCGGCAGTGCTCCTCCATCAGCGTCGGGCCGTAGACCCGGTTGGGCTGGGCGTGGCCGAGCAGGTTGAGCGCCCAGACCAGCGGCTGGCCGTCGGGGACGGTGAGCGCGCTGCCGAGCACGGCCTCGCGCAGCTCGGGGTCCTCCTGGCAGGCCATCACGGTGTGGGTCGCGGCGACGCAGACGTAGGCCTGGCGGCGGGACGCGACCATCGCGTCGATCCACGCGACGGTGCCCTCGTAGGTCGTGAGGGCGATCGGCACGCCCAGGACCTCCACCTGCGGCGGCGGGACCGTGAGCGCACGGAGCACGTCAGCGTTGGAGACGGGGTGCCTGTCGTCGTGCATAGGGGAAACCCGGGCGTCGAAGGGGGGAGATCGACGGAGCAGGGTCACGAAGATGAAACCCCGCAGCTGCCCAAAGGTTGCGGTAACGATATCGGTCGGGCGCGTAAACGGGCCCGATGGGTGCGGTGTTGCAGGGAAAACCCCGCGAATACGGGATACAGCGGACGTCTGTCTCTGGGACGAAGCGTCGCGATCCGGTCGTCGCGAGGCGATCCTAGCGGCTCGCGACTAGCCTCCACGTGATGCGGACCGCACGGAGCACCGGACCGGGTTCTGAGAGCCGATGAGCCGCCGGGTGCTGATCACCGGGATCACCGGCCAGGACGGCGGGTACCTCGCCGAGCAGCTCGTCGCGGGCGGCGACCAGGTGGTCGGGACGGTCCGCCGGACCGACGGCGCGCTCGCCGCGGCGGGGCTCGGGCACCTGGACGGTCAGATCGAGCTCGTCGCCGCCGATCTGCTCGATCCGGCGTCCCTGCGCCGCACGATCCTCGACGTCGCGCCCGACGAGATCTACCACCTGGCCGCGCCGACCTTCGTACCCGACTCGTGGCGCGATCCGACCGAGGTCACCGCCGCGATCGTCACCGGGACCGCCGCGGTGCTCGCCGCCGCCGGCACGCTCGACGACGTGCGGGTGCTGGTGGCCAGCTCGAGCGAGATCTTCGGCGACGCGGGCGTGTCGCCCCAGGACGAGGAGGCGCCGAAGCGGCCGCGCAGCCCCTACGGCGTGGCCAAGCTGGCCGCCCACGGGCTGGTCGGCACCCTGCGCGCGCACGACGACCGCTTCCTGGTCTCGGCGATCACCTTCAACCACGAGTCCCCGCGCCGCCCCGAGCGATTCCTGCCGCGCAAGGTCACCGCGGGCGTGGCGGCGATCGCGGCCGGACGGGCGGAGACGCTGACGCTCGGCGACCAGTCCGCCGTGCGCGACTGGTCGCACGCCCGCGACATCGTCGCCGGGATGGTCCTGGCGCTGCGCCACGACCGGCCCGGCGACTACGTGCTGGCGTCCGGCGTTCCGCGGACCGTCGGCGACCTGGTCGACGCGGCGTTCGCGGCGGCCGGGGTCGAGCGGTACGTGACGGACGCGACCGGCGAGCGACACGACCGGGTCGTGGTCGACCCCCGGTTCGTGCGCGGTCCCGAGCCGTGCCCGCCGGTCGGGGACCCGACCCGGGCCCGCGAGGCGCTCGGTTGGACGCCCGCGACGTCGTTCGACGCGCTGATCGGCGAGATGGTCGACGCCGACCTGGCCGGTGCCGGCGCCGCGCGCGGCTGAGTCGCGTCGACGGGGTGGCGCCGAGTCCCGGCCGTCCGAGCGACGCCCCGTGCCGGCCCGCGGCGGCTCTGACACGATGCTCCGCGATGCGCATCGTCACCGTCGTCGGCAACCGCCCGCAGTTCGTCAAGGCCGCTGCGGTCTCGCGGCCGCTGCGCGAGCGGCACGACGAGGTCCTGATCCACACCGGGCAGCACCACGACGACACGCTCTCGGCGATCTTCTTCCGCGAACTGGACCTGCCGCGCCCCGATCACGAGCTGACCCTCGGCGGCGGCACCAACCTGGCGCAGACCTCGCGGATGATCGCCGAGCTCGAGACCCTGATCCGCGGACTCGGGCCGGTCGACGCGGTGCTGGTCTACGGCGACACGAACACCACGCTGGCCGCGGCGCTGGTCGCGGCGGACCTGCAGATCCCGCTGGTCCACGTCGAGGCCGGCATGCGCTCGTACGACCGGCGGATGCCCGAGGAGCGCAACCGGGTGGTCTGCGATCACCTCTCGGCGCTGCTGCTGGTCCCGACCGCCGCCGCGACCGAGAACCTGCGGCGCGAGGGCCTGACGGACCGGGTGGTCGACGTCGGCGACGTGATGACCGACGTGACGCTGATGATCCATCCGCGGGCGCGGGAGCGGGCGCCGGAGTGGCTCGCGGCGCGCGACCTGCGACCGGGCGGCTACCGGCTGGCCACCGTGCACCGGGCGGGCAACGTCGACACGCCCGAGCGGCTGGCCGCGACGGTCGAGACGTTGACCGCGGTCGCCTCCGACGACGTTCCGTTGGTCCTGCCGCTGCATCCGCGGACCGCTGCGCGGCTGGACGAGTTCGGGCTCGACGAGCGGCTGCGCTCGGCGCCCGGGGTGCGGCTGGTCGACCCGGTCGGGCCGATGGACTTCGCCACCCTGCTGGTCGGCGCGGAGACGGTGGTGACCGACTCCGGCGGCGTGCAGAAGGAGGCCTACCTGGCCGGCGTGCGCTGCGTGACGCTGCGCGACACCACCGAGTGGACCGAGACGGTCGACGTCGGCTGGAACCACCTGGTCGATCTGGACCCGGGGGCCGCGGTCGCCGCCGTGGCCCGCGCCGTGCCGGACGCGCGGCCCGAGCTGTACGGCGACGGCCGGGCGGGGCAGCGGGTGGTCGAGGCGATCGAGCGGCTGGTCGCGCCCACCCCCGCCGGCTGAGGGCGCGACGGCGGGGTCGCAGACGGCGGGTGCGATGCCGCCGTCCCGGTGGCCACGATCGCACCCGCTCGGTCTGTCAGCATCCCGGCCGTGCCCGTCCCGCTGTTCGACACCGTCACGCCGCTCCGCGCGCTGCGCCCCGAGATCGACGCCGCGATCGCCCGGGTCGTCGACTCCGGCGCG
>JBAZOW010000057.1:0-14625 GCA_041648495.1 Patulibacter sp. | reverse complement strand
CGATCGCCGCTTCGGGGATCGTGCCCGAGGACGGCCGCCTCGAGGCGTTCGCCGCGAACCTCTCGCGGCTCGTGTCGACCGTGCCGGACGGCCAGGCGGTCCAGTTCGAGCTGGCGCTCGAGGCCCGGCGGCACCCCGAGCTGCTGCCGGAGATCCGCGCGCTCTACCGGCGCTACGTCGAGCTGGTCGACCGGACCCTGGCCGACGTCGGACTCACCGACGACGACGACCCGACGCTGGCGCGGCTGGTCTTCGCCGCGCTCGACGGCCTGACGCTGCAGCAGCTGATCTTCGACCGGCCCGACGAGACCGACGCGGCGGTCGCGCTGCTGCGCAGCATGCTGGCCGACCGGCGCGCGGCCGGCTGAGGCCGCCGCACGTCGGATCAGCTCAGGCCGAACCGCTCGGCCCAGCGCGTGGCGAAGAACGCCACGGGGTCGGGGCCGGGGGGCCGCAGCTCGTCGACCGTCAGGCCGACGTTGTCGCGGTCGATCACCCACGGCCGGCCCAGCGGCACCCCGTAGGCGGCCGTCGGATCGGTTCCGGCCTCCGGCCACGGCCGCCCCGACGTCCAGTGCTCGACCGCCAGGTCCACCGCGACCAGGCCCTGCACGCGCGTGTCGACCTGGACGAGGCCGCCGACCCGACCGTCGCGGACCAGCCGCCGGGTGGTCCGGTTGGAGTAGAACCCGGCGATCAGCGGACGGTCCTCGCCGCGCAGGCCGAGCACGTCGAGCGTCAGCGCCTGCGTCGTGACGCACGGCTCGCAGGTCTGCCACAGACCGCGGATCCGGGGATGGCGATCGAGCGCCCGCTCGGTCGACGCACGGATGTCGCGCTCGAGGTCGTCGAGGGCGATCTCGTGGGTCACCCGCTCCCGTATCCGGGGGGCGGCCGCCAGGTCGACGGCGCGCTGGCGGTCGCGGGCGATCAGGCCCTCGCCGAGCACGGGCGCGATCCACGCGCCGATCTCGACCTCCCCGTCTCCCCCGTCGGCCAGCAGCCGGTCCAGTAGCCAGCGGTCGAGCAACGCCGTCAGCGCCGTCTCGTCCGGCGCGACCTGGGCGACGACGCCCGGGAACGGCGCTTGGAGGGCCCCCACGCCGATCCAGGGGATCCCGAGCGCCGCCGCCTCCGCCACCTGGTCGGGAACCAGGTGCGGCGCGACCACCGTGGCCACGATCAGATCCGGGCGCAGCGCGATCGCGTCGGCGACGCACTGCTCGCGCCGCGCTTGGTCGAAGTCCGGGTCGAAGGTGACGAGCTCGAACCCGAACGCCGCGGCCGCGGCCGCGACGCCGACGCCGATGTCGACCGACGACTCGGACCGCGACGAGTGGTGGATCAGCGCGATCCGCCGCTCGCCGGGGTGCCCGGCCGCAGGGCTCGGGCTCACGACGGACGGGCCGCTTCGGCGACCCGGTCGACCACGACCTCGCCGCCCTGGACCACCAGCCGCACCTCGTGCAGCGCGCGCACGTCCTTCAGCGGATCGCCCTCGCAGACCAGCACGTCGGCCAGGGCGCCCGAGACGAGGCTGCCGAGCTGCCCGTCCCGCTCGAGGGTCTCGGCCGCGACCTGGGTCGCGGAGAGCACCGCCTCGGCCGGGGACATGCCCAGCTCGACCATGTAGTCGAGGTCGTGGACGAGCGAGTCGAGCCCGCCGACGAAGCTGCTGGTGTCGGTGCCCGCGGCGACCCGGACGCCGGCCTTCAGCGCGCGCTGGAAGCTCGCGGCGTGGGTCGGCTTGGCCTCGGTCGCGTGGCGGACCGCGAAGACCCCGTACTCCGAGGACGCCGCGACGGCCTCGGCGTTGTCGAGGATGTGGATCGGCAGGCGAATCGTCGGCACCAGCACGATCCCGGCGGCCGCCAGCTGCTCGACGTTCTCCTGGCTCATGCTCAGGCCGTGCTCGACGGTGTCGACGCCGGCCCGGATCGCCATCTCCATCGTCTCGGGCTGGAACGTGTGGCACGCCACCCGGACCCCGAGCCGGTGGGCCTCGTCGACGATCGCGTCGAGCTCGGGCTGGGTGAACTCGATCACCACCTTGCCGGGCACGGATCGGGCGCCGTCGAGCGCGACCTTGACCCAGTCGTTGCCCTCCTTCACCTGTTCGCGGACCGCCTGGCGGCAGGCGTCGACGCCGTCGGCCTCGCGCGACCAGGTCGGCACGTGGCCCAGCTCGCTGCCGTGACCGCCGGTCATGCAGATCAGCCGCCCGGACGCGACCACCCGGCAGCCCGGAAGGCGGCCGGAGGCGACCGCGTCGCGGATCGCCACGCCGATCCCCCACGGCGACCCGACGTCGCGGACCGTGGTGATCCCCGCCTGCTGGAGCTGCCGGGCGCTGCCCGCGGCGTACGCGGAGAGCCGGGCCGGGTCGCGCACGACCGACGGCGGCGCCGACCAGTCGCAGAGGTGCACGTGCATGTCGATCAGCCCGGGCAGCACGGTGCCGCCCGGAACGTCGATCCGCCGGTGCGCGCTCTCCGCCGGGATCTCGCCGACCGGGATCGTGTCGCGGATCCGTCCGTCCTCGATCACCACCGCCCGGTCGGTCTCGGCGGTGGTGGCGCTCGCGTCGAAGACCCGCGCTCCCGTGATGATCAGCGGCTGAGTGGTCATCGCTCTCCCTCGTCGTGCGCCGGCGCCGCTAGGCCGCGGCGGCGGCCGGCTCGTCGCTGCTCGCGGCCGCGCCGGGCGCGTCCCACTGGACCCAGAGCTTCTGGTAGCCGCGGAGCCAGAAGTGCTCCAGGCGCTCCTGCTCGTGGTCGGGGTGGAACCGCAGGTTCGGGCAACGCTCCAGCAGCAGCTCGAGCACCACGCGCTGCTCCATCCGGGCGAACCAGGCGCCGGGGCAGAAGTGCGTGCCCTTGCCGAACCCGAGGTGGTCGGAGACGTCGTCGCGGTCGATGTCGAAGTGCGCCGGGCACTTGAACTTGGCGGGATCGTGGTTGGCCGATCCGTAGCAGATCAGGACTCGTGCGCCCTCGGGGATCGTGACCCCGGCGACCTCGACCTCGGACAGCGTGGTCCGGAAGATCCCGTGGACCGGCGGCTCGTAGCGCAGCGCCTCCTCGACGAGCTGGGGGATCTTCTCCGGGTTCGCCCGGACGTCGGCCATCAGCTCGGGGTCCTTGAGCAGCTCGGTGACCTCCTCGAGCAGCAGCAGGGTGCCGGTGGCGTGGCCGGCCGTCATCAGGTTGATCGGGACGTTGACGATGTCCTCGATCGTCAGCCCGGTGTCCTCGGCGGCCAGCTGCTGGACCAGGTGGCTCATCAGGTCGTCGGTCGGCTGCTCCTGACGCGCCCGGAAGTGCGCCAGCATGTAGTTCTGGAACGCGATGAAGTCGTGCGCGGCCCGTTCGAGGACCGCCACGTCGTCGGTGTCGGAGAACAGGGTCAGCCAGGCGTCGCCCCAGGCCTTCAGCTGCTCGACGTCCTCCCGGGGGAAGCCGAGGATCTCCATCACGACGAGCGCGGGGAACGGGTAGGCGATCGACTCGGCCAGCTCCGCCTCGCCCCGGTCGGCGATCCCGGCGATCAGCCGCGTGGCGATCCCGCGGACGCGCTCCTCGGCCTCGCGCGTCTCACTGCGGGAGAACGCCTTGGCCACGGCGCGCTTGAGCGGGGTGTGCTCCGGCGGGTCGTTGTTGGACAGGAAGTACTTCCACGAATGACCCTCATCGAGGATCGCCTGGACCGTCGGCGGCCACGGCCGGGCCGGAGCGAACACGCTGCTGGTCGAGAAGTGCTTGTGGTCGCGCTGGACGCGGTCGCAGTCTTCGTAGCGCGTGACGAACCAGACGTCGTACTTGGGGTTGTGGAAGACCGGCGCGGTGCGCCGCGCCTCGTCCCAGAACTCCCAACGCATCTCGGCCTGGCTGTTGTCCAGTGGATCGAAACGGAGCCCGAGGCTCTCGGCGGCGGTCATGCGATCTTCCTCTTCCTCCCAGCGCTCCCAGCGGCGGGATATTTGATCAACTGTCGCGACTATCTCAGCGCCGCCCCGCTTCTGCAAGCGACTTTTGCCAGCGGGACAACCGATGGGCGCTCGGGTTGTCCGCGGCGGCGCCGTCCCCCGCGGGGCGATCGACCACCATTGGACTGGACATTTGATAAATGATCTGGGACGGTACGCCGCATGTCGAGACCTGTGCAACCCCTGCGCTTCGGCGTAGATACCGGAGGAACGTTCACCGACCTGGTGGTCTCCGGCCTGGACGGCGGCCTGCGGTTGTTCAAGCGCCCGACCACGCCCGACGATCCGGTCCGCGGCCTGCTCGACGTGCTCGGCGCCGCCGCCGAGGCCCTCGACACCACCACCGCCGATCTGCTCGGCGCCGGCGAGCTGTTCGTCTTCGGCACCACCCGGGCGACCAACGCGATCGTCGAGAGCAAGACCGCGCGCACCGCACTGCTCGTGACCGCCGGCCACCCCGACGTCCTCACGCTCCGCGAGGGCGGCGGTCGTCCCTCGCTGTTCGACTACGCGCACGACTATCCGGCCCCCTACGTCCCCCGCGCCCTGACCCGGGAGATCGTCGAGCGGGCCGACGCCGACGGGTCGATCGTGACGCCGCTCGACGAGGACGCGACCCGCGCCACGTTGCGGGCGCTCGGCCGGGACCGCGTCGAGGCGATCGCCGTCTGCCTGCTCTGGAGCATCGTGGCGCCGCAGCACGAGCGCCGGCTCGGCGAGCTGATCGAAGCGGAGCTGCCGGGGATCCCCTACACGCTGTCCCACGAGCTGAATCCGACGATCCGCGAGTACCGGCGAGCCTCCTCGGCCGCGATCGACGCCTCGCTGAAGCCGCTGATGAGCCACTTCTTCGGGCAGCTCGAGCAGCGGCTGCGCGACGCGGGGTTCGGCGGGCGGTTGCTGGTGATGACGTCGGCCGGCGGCGTGCTCGACGCCGCCGAGGTCCGGCGCACCCCGATCCACTCGATCGGCAGCGGACCCGCCGCCGCCCCCGTCGCGGGACGGCACTTCGCCCGGCTGGACGCCGGCACCGACACCGCGATCGTGACCGACGCCGGTGGCACGACCTACGACGTCAGCGTCGTTCGGCGCGGGGCGATCCCGTGGACGCGCGAGACGTTCGTCGGCGAGGGGCCGTTCGGCGCGATGACGGGATTCCCGTCGATCGACGCGCGGAGCATCGGCGCGGGCGGCGGGTCGATCGCCTCGGTCGACGACGGGGGCCTGCTGCACGTCGGCCCGGAGAGCGCCGGGGCCGCCCCCGGGCCTGCGTGCTTCGGCCGCGGGGGAACCCGCCCCACCGTCACCGACGCCTGCCTCGTACTCGGCTTCCTCGACGCGCGGTTCTTCCTGGGCGGCGCGATGTCGCTGGACGAGCCCGCCGCGCGAGCCGCGCTCCGCCGGGACGTCGGGGTCCCGCTCGGCCTGAGCGACGAGGACGCCGCCGCCGCGGTCCTCCACCTGGCGACCGAGCACATGGTCCGGGCGATCGAGGAGATCACCCTGGTCCAGGGGATCGACCCGACCCAGGCGGTGGTCGTCGCGGGCGGCGGGGGCGGCGGGCTCTACGCGTCGGCGATCGCGCGGCGGCTCGGCACGCCCCGGATCGTGATCCCCGAGGTCTCCGCGGCGCTCTCCGCCACGGGCACCCTGCTCAGCGACCTGCAGACCGACTTCTCGATCACCGAGCTGCTGTCGACCGACCGCTTCGACGCCGACCAGGCCAATGCCGTGCTCGACCGGCTGCGCGCGTCGTGCGCGACCTTCGTCGGTCAGGCCGGAGCCCACGTCGACGCCGCGCCGCAGATCGAGCTCTCGTTCGAGGGGCGCTACCCCCAGCAGGTCTGGGAGATCGAGGTGCCGCTGCCCGTCGACCGGTTCGACGCCGACAGCCCCGAGCGGATCCGTCAGGCCTTCCACCGGGTCCACGAGCAGCTGTTCGCGGTCGTCGACCGCGACTCGGCGGTCGAGATCGTCACCTGGCGGGCCCGGGTCCGGCTGCCGCTCGGCGACGTCCCGCTGCCGTCCCCCCGTCCGACCGGCGTCGAGCCCGAGTCCCGGACCGTGCGGTTCCCGACGCTCGGTCGCCACGAGACGCCGGTCCACCGGCTCGACGCGCTGAAGCCGGGGACCCGGATCGCCGGACCGGTGATCGTCGAGTCGCCCGTCACCTCCGTGATCGTCGAGCCGGGGGGCCACGTGGAGCGTTCCGCGAGCGGCTCGCTGCTCGTGACCCCGTCGACCCTGACCGGGTCCACCACCACCCACCGGGAGCACGTCGATGCCTGATTCGCCCGCCCACGACGGTCGCCGCGACGGCCTCCGCCTGGCCCTGATGAACAACCGCTTCGACGGCATCGTCCGGGCGATGATGAACACGCTGCTGCGCTCGGCCCGCTCGGCGATCCTCAACACCGCGCGCGACTTCTCGTGCTGCGTGCTGACCGCGGACGGACAGATGCTGGCGATGGCCGAGAGCCTGCCGATCCACGTGATGAGCGGGCCGGACCTGATGGCGCGGCACCTGCTCGAGGTCCATCCGGAGCTGCGGGCCGGCGACGCGTTCCTCAACAACTCGCCCTACCACGGCAACTCCCACGCGGCCGACTGGTCGCTGCTCGTTCCGGTGATCGACGCGCACGGCACGCACCGCTACACGGTGCTGGCCAAAGCCCACCTGGCCGACTGCGGCAACTCGGTGCCGACGACCTACTCCGCGTCCGCTCGCGACGTCTACGAGGAGGGGGCGCTGATCTTCCCCTGCGTCCAGGTCCAGTCCGGCTACCGCGACCGCGAGGACGTGCTGCGGATGGCGCGGACCCGGATCCGCGTGCCCGAGCTCTGGTACGGCGACTACCTGGCGCTGGTCGGCGCGGCGCGGATCGGCGAGCGCCGGCTGCTCGGGTTGCTCGACGAGGTCGGACCCGACCCGCTCGTCGACTACGAGCGCGAGTGGTTCGACTACAGCGAGCAGCGGTTCGCCGATGCGGTCCGGCGGATGCCGTCGGGGCGGACCCGGTTGCGCGGGCGGCACGATCCGGTGCCCGGGGCGCCGAACGGGATCGAGATCGAGGTGGTCGTCGACGTCGACGCCGAGCAGGGACGGGTGGCGGTCGACCTGCGCGACAACCCCGACTGCCAGCCGTGCGGGCTCAACCTGACCGAGGCCACCGCCCGCACCGCCGCGATGATCGGCGTCTTCACCGCGCTCGGCGACGACGTGCCCCCGAACGCCGGCAGCTTCCGTCGGCTCGACGTCGCGCTGCGCGAGAACTGCGTCGTCGGGATCCCGCGCCATCCCCACAGCTGCTCGGCCGCCACCACCAACCTGGCCGAGCTGACCGCCAACCTGGTCGCCGCGGCGATCGCCGAGCTGGCCGAGGGCTTCGGGATGGCGGCGACCGGACGCTGCCAGGCCCCCTCGTGCGGCGTGATCTCGGGCACCGACCCGCGACCCGGCGGAGGCGCGTACGTCAACCAGCTGATGCTCGCGTCGACCGGCGGGGCGGGCGGTCCCCGCGCCGACGGCTGGCTGACCACGCTCGGCATCGGCGCCGCGGGGTTCCTCCTGCGCGACAGCGTCGAGATCGACGAGATGAAGTACCCGATCCGCGTGCGCGAGCAGCGGCTGCTGCCCGACAGCGAGGGCGCGGGCCGGTTCCGCGGGTCCCCCGGCGCCTACGTCGAGTACGAGCCGATCGGGGCCCCGATGGACGTGATCTACCTGTCCGACGGGACCTACAACGCGCCCCAGGGGGTGCGCGGCGGCCACGACGGCACGCTGGCGCAGCAGCGCAAGAGGCACCGCGACGGCACGCAGTCCGACGAGCTCGGGGCCTACGCCGAGGTGCGGCTCGAGCCCGGCGAGGCGATCGTCTCGGTCTGCTGCGGCGGCGCCGGGTACGGTGCCCCCGCCGAGCGCGATCCCGAGCGGGTGGCGACCGACGTCCGCGAGGGCCTCGTCACCACGGCACGCGCTCGTGACGTCTACCGCGTCGCCCTCACGGCCGAAGGCACGGTCGATCCCGACGGCACCGCCGCCCTCCGTACCTCCGAACGTCAGGTTCCCGCATGAGCTCCCCTTCCACCCCGGTCCGCGTGCTCTTCTGCATCGGCGTGCTGCAGCCGTTCTTCGCGGCGGACGCCGACGAGCGCGCCGACGCGATGAGCGCGATCACCAGCGGCTTCGACGACCTCGCCGGCCGCTTCGGAGCCCAGGTGCTCGCGACCTTCGACGACGACCGGCTGATGGTCGGCCCGTCGCCGGAATGGCCCTGGACGAGCTACGTGATCGCGGACGTCCCCGACCTGGACGCCGCGGTCGCGATCTGCGACGTCGTGCGCACGACCGAGGTCGGGGCGCACCGGCTCTGGCGCTACCTGAAGATCGAGGCGCGGATCGGCCGCGAGCTGTTCTTCGCGACCGCCTGAGCCGCGGCCGCGTCAGCGCATCAGCAGCCCGCCGTTGACGTCGACGGTCGCGCCGGTGATGAACGCGGCGTCGTCGCCGCAGAGGAAGGCCACCGTCTCGGCCACCTCGGTGGGCGTGCCGAGCCGGCCGACCGGGATCCGCTGCACCGCGGCGGCCAGTCGGTCGGCCGGCATCGCGTCGGCGGCCGGGCCGCTGATCGCCGCCGGAGCGACCGCGTTGACGGTCACCCCGTGCGCCGCCAGCTCGGCGGCGACGATCTTGGTCAGCACGAGGATCCCGGCCTTGGACGCCGCGTAGTGCGCGCCCGTCAGCAGGCCGCCGGCCTGCCCGGCGAGCGACGCCAGGTTGACGATGCGGCCGGCTCCGCGGTCGCGCAGGTGCGCGCCCAGCACCTGGCAGCCGAACAGCACCCCGCGCAGGTTGACGTCGAGCACCTCGTCCCACTCGTCCGGCTCGATCTCCCAGAACGAGCGGGCGACGGTCCGCGCCGCGTTGTTGACGACGATCTCGAAGCCGCCGTGGCGGTCGACGAGGTCGTCGCGCAGGGCGACGAACGCGTCCCGGTCGCGGACGTCGAGCGCGACGCCCTCGGCCCGCGGGCCGAGCCGGCGGGCGGTCCGTCGCGCCCCGTCCGCGTCGACGTCGGCGATCACCACCCGGGCGCCGCGGGCGTGCAGCGCCGTCGCAATCGCGGCGCCCAGCCCCTGGGCGCCGCCCGTGACGACGGCGGTCCTGTCCTGCAACTCCATGCTCACGCTCCTTCGTCCCCCGTCTGGCCTTCGACCGTTCCGCGCGCGGCGATCGCCGCGCGCACGCGCTCGGGGCGCAGCGGGAGGCGGTCGAAGCGGGCGCCGAACGGCCGCAGCGCGTCCTCGACCGCCTGCACCACCGCCGCCGAGGCGATCACCGCACCGCCCTCGCCGACGCCCCGGAAGTCCAGGTCGACCGGCGACGCCGCGTCCAGGTGGACGACCTCGATCGGCGGCACCTCGGTCGCCCGCGGAAGCAGGTAGTCGTGCAGATCGGTGGCGACCATCCGCCCGTCGGCGGCGTAGGCGTGCTCCTCGTAGAGCGCCCCGCCGATCCCCTGCGCCACGCCGCCCTGCAGCTGGCCCCGGACGACGGCGGGATTGATCATCGTGCCGCAGTCGTGGACGATCAGGAACCGCTCCAGGCGGACCACGCCGAGCTCGACGTCGACGTCGGCCCAGCACGCCGCGGTGGCGCACCACCACCCTCCCGGACCGCGGCGGAAGCTGTGCGCGACCTCCAGGTCGAACAGCGAGACCGGGCTGCGGTCGGGACGCAGGTGGACCTGCTCCGCCAGCTCCCGCAGGGGGACCGCGGTGCCGTCGGGCAGGACGAACCGGCCGTCGCGCAGCCGCACGCCCTCGGACGCCACGCCGTAGACCGCGGCGGCCGCCTGCTCGAGCTGCTCGCGCAACCGACGGGCGGCGACGGAGATCGCCCCGGCGGTCATCGGCGCGTTGCCGCTGCCGCTGGTCCCGAAGAAGAAGAACGCGCCGCGGTCGGAGTCCCCCGTGACCACCCGCACGGCATCGAACGGCACCGACAGCTCGTCCGCGCAGATCTGGGCCATCGTCGTCTCGTGTCCCTGACCGCTCGGCGCCTGGCTGATCAGGACCGTCACGCGGCCGTCCGGTCCGACGGCCAGCCGCACCGGCTCGGGCTCCTGCATCGAGCCCCAGCTCTGCCACCAGTCGGCGAACGCCGGATTCGGCTGCAGGCTCGTGACGATCCCGACGCCGCGGTACTCGCCGCGACTCCAGCCGTCGCGCTGCTGCGCGCGGAAGGCCGGCAGGTCGATCCGCTCGATCGCCCGATCGAGGGTCTCGCGCACCGTCACGCGGTCCAGCGTCGCGCCGGTGGCCATCGACGTCGGCTGCTCGGCCGCGGTGATCGTCGTCCGCAGCCGCAGCGCCACCGGATCCAGGTCGAGCTCGTGGGCGATCGCGTCGAGCAGCCGCTCGCGGGCCAGCGTCTCGACCGCCCCCGGGCCGCGGTACGTGAAGTACGGACTCTTGTTGCTCGCGACGACGGTCGCCCGGAACGCGAACGCCGGCAGCCGGAGCGCGGCGGGCAGCGTCGTGCGCACGAGGTCCGCGATCGCCGGCATCGGGGCCGCGGTCGGATAGGCGCCCTGGTTCATCACCACGTGCGCGCGGACCGCGAGCAGATCGCCCTCCGCGGTGACCGCGGCCTCCATCCGCACCAGGTCCTCGCGGGCGGATCCGGCGGAGCGCAGAGCCTCCGCCCGGTCCTCGGTCCAGCGGACGGGGCGACCGCAGTGCCGGGCTGCCGCGCAGACCACGATGTCCTCGCGCGAGATCGACCACTTCGAGCCGAACGCCCCGCCCACGTCGCCGATCACGACGTGGACCGCCTGGTGGTCGAGGCCGAGGTGCCGCGCCAGCTGGTGCCGAACGCTGTGGGCCGACTGCGCCGTGACCCGGTACCGCAGCTCGCCGGTCCCGCGATCGAACGACGCCAGGCCGCCGCGACCCTCGAGCGGCACGCCGCCGTGACGCTGCGAGCGTACGGTCGCGCGGACGATCCGGTCGGCCCGACGGAACCCGCCGTCGACGTCGCCGTAGACGTGCTCGTCGTGCGGATCGTCGTAGACCACGTTGCCGCCCAGCTCGGCGTGCAGCACCGGGGAGGACGGATCGCTCGCGTCCTCGACCCCGAGCACGCACGGCAGCGCCGCGTAGCGGACGTCGACGCGCGCCGCGGCGTCCGCCGCCTGTGCCCGGGACTCGGCGAGCACCACGACCACCGGGTCGCCGTCGAAGCGGACCCGCTCCTCGGCGAGGGCGGGGAATCGGGGGACGCGGTGCCCCACGATGTCGGTGGAGAAGTCGATCGGAGCGATCTCGTCGCGCAGGTCGGCGCCCGTCAGCACCGCGCGGACGCCCGGCATGGCGCGGGCCGCCGTCGTCTCGATCCGCTCGATCCGCGCGTGTGCGTGCGGACTGCGGACGAACACGGAGTGCAGCATCCGCGGCAGTCCGTGGTCGTCGACGTAGCCGCCCTCGCCGCGGACGGCCCGGCGGGCCTCGCCGCGGGGACGCGCGCGGCCGATCTCCGCACCGATCGTCGTCGTGCGCTCGCCGATCCCGTCAGGCATCGACGCCTCCCGCGGGCGGGTCGAGCCGACCGAGCCGCTCGGCCGCGGCCGTCGCCCCGTCGACGATCGCCTGGTACCCCGTGCACCGGCAGAGGTTGTCGGCCAGCGCGTCCCGGATGACCTCCCGGTCCAGGGGCTCGTCGCCCTCGAGCAACGCGACCGTCGAGAGCACGAAGCCCGGGGCGCAGAACCCGCACTGGAAGCTGTGGTGCTCGACGAACGCGCGCTGGACCGGGTGCAGACCGTCGGCGTGATCCGCTCCGACGCCTTCGACGGTCGTGACCGTCGAACCGTCCAACTGCACCGCCAGCATCAGGCAGGACCGCACCGGCTCGCCGTCGACCAGCACCGTGCAGGTCCCGCAGACCCCCGTCTGGCAGGCGACGTGGGTCCCGGTCAGCCCGAGCTGCTCGCGGATCGCCTCGGCCGCGGTCGTGCGCGGGTCGACGGTGATCGCGACCGACTCGCCGTTGCAGGCGAAGTGCGTCGTACGTGACGCCATCTCAGGTCCCCTCGGGTCGAAGCTCTCGGGCCGCCGCCGCGATCGCCCGGCGGGCGAGAACGGTCGTGACGTGGCGGCGGTGCTCGCCGCCGGCGTGCAGGTCGCTCGGGGGATCCAGCGCCGACAGCTCGGCCTCCAGGACCGCGGCGGCCTCGCTGCCCAGCGGGTCGGCGAGGGGTCGCCCGCGCAGCGCCGCGGCGACCTGCGGCAGCTCGATCGGCGTCGGCGCCACCGCTCCCGCGGCAACCGTGGCCCCGACGATCGCGCCGTGCTCGTCGCCGGTCAGCCGGACCGCGACCACCGCGGTGGCGAACCCCCGTCCGAGCGGCGCCGTCTCGCGGATCGCGGAGGCGTCGCGGGGGCCGGCGGGCGGCACGTGGATCCGGAGCAGGAGGTCACCCTCCCGTCGCCGCGCCACCGGGCGCCAGTCGTCGAGCGGCCCGCGCCACTCGCCCTCGGCCGTCGAGACCGTGACGTCGGCGCCGAGCACCGTCAGCGCCAGCGGCAACTCGGCCCGCGGGTCCGCGAACGCGAGGCATCCGCCGATCGTGCCACGGGTGCGGACGGCTCGCATGCCGACCAGTCCGGCCGCCGCCGCGAGCAGCGGGGCCGCCGACCGCACCAGCGGCGACCGCTGGAGGTCGACGTACCGGGCCATCGCGCCGATCTCCAGCTCGCCGTCGGCCGTCGTCTCGATCGCGCGCAGCGGCGCGATCCGGCCGAGATCGACCAGCGCCGCCGGCTCGCTGCTCCGGGCGACCAGCGCCGGGAGCAGCGACTGTCCCCCGGCGAGCAGCGCGGGCCGCGGGCCGCGCCGGTCCAGCAGCCTCCGGACCTCGTCGAGCGAGGTGGGGTCGTGGTACTCGAACGGCGCGGCGTGCACGGTCGACCTAGCTGCCGACCCCGAACTCCGCCGCCCACTTCGTCTTGAAGTAGGTCTCGTAGTCCTCGCCCTGGTTGCGAACCGTCGCGGTGTCGCCGACGTTGTCCTTGGTCACGATCCACGGCTCGAGGATCTTGATCCCGTAGCCCTCGCTGAAGACCGAGGCGTCCTTGGCGAACGGCGTGTCGCGCGCCCAGTGCTGCACCGCCTGGTCGATCGCGACCATCGACTGCGCGCCGAAGTTGTTCTCGACCGCCCCGGAGACCTTGCCCGCCTTGATCTGCTCACGCGACTGCTTGGTCGTGTAGATGCCGACGGTGACCGGCCGGTCGTCGCCGTTCTTGCCCAGCTGGTCGAGCGCCTGCCCCATCGGCGGCGTGCAGAAGTCGCAGGTGTTCCAGAGCGCGACCACGTCCGGGGTGTTCTGGACGAACTGCTTGGTCGTCTTGATCGTGTCCTGGACCGCGTCGGCCAGGTCGATGTCGTGGGTCTTCTGCTTCAGTCCGGGATGGGCCTTGAGGTCCTCGGCCCGCTGCTTGTCGCGGTCGATCACGCCGGCGCCGACGGTCGGCGCCTGGAACGCGACGAGCGTACCCTCGACGTTGCCATTCTTCTCCTGCAGCTGCTGGAAGACCCAGTCGTTGAGGGTCTTGGAGAGCTCCCGCTCGTCCGGCACGTACTGGGCGGTGTAGTACTCCGACGGGGTCTGGACCGCGCCGGTCATGATCCACGGGATCCCCTGGTCGTGCGCGGCCTTGAGCCCGCCGCCGAGCGCGGACGTCGGCGACGCCGCGGAGATGATCAGGTCCGGCTTGGCCGCGACCAGGCTGGTCGCGCACTGGGCCGTCTTGGCCGGGTCGAAGTTGGGGTCGCAGGTGACGATCTCGAACCCGAACAGGTCGGCGGCGGTCTTCAGGTCCTCGTACTGACGGACCGAGGCCTCGGTCGACTTGGACAGGTACATGAAGCCGATCTTCTTGCCGGTCGGCGGGTCGACCCGACCGCCCGCCTTCTCGGCGTCGGCCTCGGCGGCCTTCTTGGCCTCCTCGGTGCGCTCCGGGGCGACCCCGGTGCTCGTGGCCGCTGCGGCGGTGCCGGTCGTCGTACCGGCTGCGGTGGTGGTGTCCTCGTCGTCGCCACCGCAGCCGGTGGCGAGAACCGCCACCAGGGCCATGGCCAGCAGGCTGCCTACAGGGCGCCGTGCGCGGGTGCTCATCAACTGCATCTCGGGTCCTTCCTCGGGTTGCTGAGGAGTCGCCTCAGCGCGGGTCCACGTCGGTGTCGGCCTCGTCTTCGTGGCGGTAGCAGAGCTCCACGATCCGGGCCTCGCTGATCTCGTCGCCGACCAGCTCGCCGCAGAGCTCGCCCTCGCGGAGGACGACCACGCGGTCGCAGGTGGTGACGAGCTCGGTGAAGTCGGAGGCGACGAGCAGCACGGCGCCGCCGTCCGCGGCCAGCGCGCGGGCCAGTCCGAGGGCTTCGGCCTTCGCCTCCACGTCGATGCCCTGGGTCGGCTCGTCGAAGATCAGGACGCTCGGCTCGAGCTCGAGCCACTTGGCGATCACGATCTTCTGCTGGTTGCCGCCGGAGAGCAGCGAGACCGGCCGCTCCGCGTCGGCGAGCTTGATCCGCAGCCGTTCGACGGCGCGGTCGACCGAGCGCTGCTCGCTGGCGC